>JAJYIS010000010.1:18215-32328 GCA_021789945.1 Thermoplasmata archaeon
CTCGTTCCATTCGGCTCCGACCGTGCGGCCGTTCGCGGCAGGTCGATTATGGCGGTGGCACCCTTGTGCCGACCAGATACCTGCTGGCATCGACTACATGTAGCCGTTTTCGACGGCACCGATGGGGCCGCGGGAAGGTTTATATGAATTCAGCATATAACCGCGCCCCAGGAGCTGTCAATGGGTAACGAGACCGAGAAGAAGGCGCCCAGGGACCTCAGGCGGATCACGTTCGTGGCTATCATAGTCGGGATAGTGCTCGCTGGGTCCGCTATCGGATACGTGTCGTACACGAGCTGGACGGCATCCAGCAGCACTGCGCTCAGGGCGATCATAGCCGGTGACAAGGTCACCCTGGACTACATCGGCAGGCTTCCTGATGGGCGGGTGTTCGACACAAGCCTGTCGTCGGTCGCACAGAACGATGGTCTCTACCCGAAATCGCTCACGTTCTCCCTCAGGTCGAACTCAAGCTACACCCCGTTCACTATGACCGCTGGCTACTACGGGTCGGGCGGCACAATCAAGGGGTTCGCCCAGGGCGTGATAGGCCTCCATGTGGGGGACCATGTGGTGATCGAGGTGCCTCCGGACGAGGGCTATCCTCTGGTCCCGGCAATGATCACCACGTTCAACGTGACAGACACCATACCGATCGTGGACGTGGTGACTGAGAGCCAGTTCTACTCGCTGTTCGGGAAGGCCCCCGTCGCCATGCAGGTCGTGACACATCCCTTCTGGAAGTGGCAGGTCCTGGTTTCCGAGGTCGCCAACGGCACGGTGGTCCTGAGGAACGAGCCGTACATCGGTGAGAACGTGTACCCCTACGGCAACCCGGACGCCCAGACCCCGACGGGCTGGCAGATAAGGGTCATAGGGTACGATCCGAACGCCAGCAACGGCGCCGGCGCGATCACCATCAGGAACATGGTGACGCCGGACGACGTCTACTACGTGAAAGGCGAGGACAGCAATGGGAACGCCCTTATCATTTGGTCGTTCGACGAGCAGAACCAGACGTTCCAGGTGCACAGGAGCGACTCCGCGAACGGATACAACGCCGAGGTGTCAGGAAGGACGCTGTTCTTCGAGATTACGATAGAGAAAGTAGTCCCGGGCGTCAGTTAGGCCTCCGCGGGCAGGCCCTCTTCTTCAAGCTCAGGATCTTCGCTTGTCCAGGATCTCCTTGGCATGCTCGTAGGTCTTCTCCAGCTTCGCCGTGCACGTGTCGACCGAGAACTCCCTCGCTGAGGACAGGGCGCTCATCATCATCGAATCCGCCCTCGAGAGGCATCTGGTGATGGCGTCCGCGCAGCTGTCCAGGTCGAACAGGCAGCCGTTCTTTCCCTCTCGAACGAACTCGGGGATCGCCCGGTACCTCGCGCCCACCACGGGCGTGCCGGAAGCGAGAGCCTCGAGGACCACCAGTCCCTGGGTCTCGAATGTGGAGGATATCACCAGGGCGTCGCAGCTCGCGTACACCTTCGGCAGGTCCTCGTCCGGCACGAAGCCCGCGAAGTACACCTTGTCGGCTATCCCGAGGGACTCGGCCAAGCGCTTGTAGCTGTCCTGTGCCGGGCCCTTCCCCACGACCAGGAGCCGCAGGTCCGGGTGCTTCGGCTCGAGTTTCGCGATCGCCTCGAGCACGATGTCGAGCCGCTTCTCGAGGGAGAGCCTGCCGACATGGAGCAGGACCGTCTTCCCGGCGAGCCCGAACGCCGCGAGGGCGTTCTTGTCGTACTTCTCCGGCGAGAACCTGTTGCAGTCCACGCCCGTGGGGACGACCTCGCAGGACTTCATCCGGACCCTGTTCTGCTCCAGCTCCTGCTTCACGGGCTCGGAGGGGACTATCACCACCTCGGGCCGCTTGAGCAGGTTCCTCAGGTATGTCCAGACGAGCTCCACCAGCAGCTCCTCCCGGACGGGGATGGGGGAGTAGTACTTGACGGCCTCGTTCGCCATGGTGTGGAATGTCAGGACGTGCGGGACCTTGACCGCCCTCGCCGCGGTAAGGCTCAGGATCGCCATGGAGGCGAGGCCGTGGCTGTGGATGACATCGACCTTCTCTCCCCGGAGGAACTCGATCATGTCCGATGGGGAGACGACTATGCGGTACCCTGGGTAGCTCTTGAACTCCGTCGACGGCAGGTAGTGGACCTTCCTCCTGTACGCAGGCCTCGGGCTGACATCGGGGGCGACCACGATCACCTCGTGCCCCCTGCTCTCGAGTCCGCTGGCGACGGTCTCCATGGACACGATTGCGCCATCGACCGTCGGGTAGAACGAGTCCGCGAACATGGCGATCTTCAGGAATTCACCTCGTTCCTCGTCTGGACAGGACACGCTTCAGCTTCGAGACGACATCCTCGGGCGATTCTCCGAGAAGCCTTATCATGGGCTCCTTCCCGACACCCCCTCTGTCGAAGATCGCATCTGGGACCCCGCCGAACGAGTCGATCGCGGTGTGGACCCCCCATGTCATCGACGACACGCCCTTCGGCTCCTCCTCTCGGTCGAATGTCGCGACCGAGAGGCCTGCCTTCTTGCACGCGGCGAGGTTCGCTTCCGAGAACTTGATGTTCATCGCCGCCCGGACTGTGGGATCGTGAGAGGAGGCTGCGAGCACTATCCTGGCGACATGCTTGGATGCCCCGAACTCGGGGCACCCGACCAGCCTGGCCCCGGTCCCAGCCCTGACTATCCTGCCGGTGAAGGCCGCAACCTCGTCCGGCTCGAGAGCCCCGAGGACGCCGTAGCCGATGTTGGTCCCCACTTCTGGGATCATGTCCGGTCCGATTAGCCGTTCGATGTCGTCGGCCGCGCTCGAGAGTTCCTTCAGCATGGCGGCCTTGCCGGCTTCGATCCTGAGCACCGCTAGCGGGTTCGCGCAGGGGATCCCGCGGCCGACGGTTTCCCTCGCGAGGATGGCCTTGTACATCATCGCCTTCGCCTTCCTCGCGGCCTCCTCCAGCTCGTCTCCAAGAGCCAGACGGGCCGCGATCATGGATGCGAAGGCGCAGCCGGTGCCATGCACCTCCGCACGCACCCGCGGGGAGGTCAGCTTGACCACCCCCTTCTTGATGAACAGATAGTCGGTCGCCTCGCTGCCGCCGAGGTGTCCGCCCTTGATAATGACGGCCCTTGGCCCGAACTCCATGAGCTCGTCCCCGGCCCTGAGCACGGACCTCTCGTCCTTCACCTTGATGCCCGTGAGGGCCGAAGCCTCGTGGATGTTCGGGGTCACCAGGTGGGCGATCGGTATCAGCTTGGATATCATCGCGTCGACGAACCCTTCCGCGTGGAGCGAGCTCCCGGTGGTGGCGGCAGCGACAGGGTCCACGACGATGGGCACCCTGAGTCCCTTGAGCCGCGCTGTCACCGAGCCGATGATCTCCGGGCTGTACAACATCCCCGTCTTGACGGCGTCCAGCTTGACGTCCTCCAGAACCGAGTCTATCTGGGACCTGACGGTCTCGACGGGCAGGGGGAATATCGCAGATACCCTCTTCGTGTTCTGCGATGTGACGCACGTCACGACGCTGCATCCGTGCACGCCGGCCGCCTCGAACGCCTTCAGGTCCGCCTGCAAGCCCGCGCCCCCGACGGAATCGGAGCCCGCGACAGTCATCACGTTGGCCATTTGCGCACATCATGCACTATGCACGATAAATGACTTGTGACTGATACCTGGCCAGGCGTCCTGGAGACACTAGAGTTATATACGCGGTACTCAATCGCAAAACTCACCATGAAAGCTGAGTCGGGCCACATCGTTTTCAAGGAGAAGTTCAAGTACAAGGATCTGCAGGGTTGCTTCGAAGAGCTGATGACCGTCTTCCTGGAGGAGACGGACCAGATGCCAGACGAGAACGAGATCCTTCAGATGTTCATCAGGATAAACATGATGGACATCGAGAAGAACAGGAAGCCCGAGGGGTACAACAGGCGGGGCAGGATGAGGTTGGTCTTCCCCCTCACGAAGGGCAAGAAGCAGTTCTATGTCCGAGCCGACTCGAAGACCACGGAGACGGTCAGGATAGCCGAGCGCCTTGGCAAGATCCTGAAGAAGGCCGGGATACCCCACACGTTCGAGTGGGACAAGCTCCAGACAATCCAGCAGTGATCCTCTGAACGAATCATCGCGTTCTCCGAGAAGGTAGCATGACCGAATCCGGCATCAGCGCAAGGGTCCAGAGGGCAGTCGACGAGAGGTCGAAGCTCGACGGCATGAGGCGGTCGTTCAAGACGATCCTGGACCGGCAGAAGGAGAACTCTGGCAGGGTGCCAGACCTCCAGGCGCGCAAGGACAGGCTCAGGAGGACGAAGGAGGCCTCGGTCGGGAACGATGACCTCCTGTCGAAGGCCATCGCCGTCCTGCGCGAGAACGGCTTCAGGGTCGTCCTGGTCAAGAGCGCGGAGTCCGCGGTCAAGCTCGTCAAAGAGGAGCTGAAGGGGTACCGTCTCGTGGTCAAGTCCAAGTCGAACGTGACTAAGGAGCTCCATCTCGCTGAGAGGCTCTCCGAGGCCGGCATCGAGGTCATCGAGACCGACCTCGGGGACAGGATCGTCCAGCTGGCTGGATGCCAGGCCTCTCATCCGACCGGACCCGCCTGTCACCTCACGCGGGGCGAGATCTCCGCACTGTTCACTGACCATTTCAGGAAGCGGGTCTCGGAGGACCCAGGTGAGCTCACGAAGGTCATGCGCGAGGAGATCGCGCGGTACATCTCCGAGGCGAAGGTGGGCGTCACGGGCGCGAACGCCATCGCCGCCAACGAAGGCGCAGTCGTGATAGTCCACAACGAGGGCAACGCGGCCAAGTGCGCGATGCTCCCGGACAAGCACATCGTCATCACGACGCCTGAGAAGCTCGTCCCCGACCTGGACGAGGCGGTCAATGTCACGAAGCTCCAGACCTATCTGTCCACCGGCAAGGTCATCAGCTCCTACATCAACATCGTGACCGGCCCCAGCTATACAGCGGATATCGAGAAGAAGGTCTTCAAGGGGATGCACGGACCCAAGGAGGTCATCGTCATCCTCGTGGATGACGGTCGGCTCGAGGCCGTCGACAAGGAGCCGCAGTACTGCATCGGCTGCGGAATGTGCCTGATACATTGCCCGGTGTACGATATCGTGGGCCCGGTGTTCGGCTCATCCGGTCACATGGGCGGCATCGGGGTCTACCTCGACGGCTCCAGGGGTAAGGTCGGCGAGGCCCTCGAGGACGGCCTGTTCATGTGCACGGCATGCGGCGCGTGCACGGAGGTCTGCCCGTCCAAGATTGACACGAAAAAGGGTTTGGTCTCAATCAGAGAACATGTGGAATCGCCAGAAAAAGGAAGGCCTTCAGAACTCTCGTCGATCATGTCGAGCGTCAAGAACTACGACAATCCCTGGCAGGTCCCGAGGAAGCAGAAGGGCAAGTGGGCCGAGGGCCTGGGGCTGAAGGTCGCCGGCGAAGTGCTCTACTTCGCGGGCTGCTCCACCTCGCTCCTCTTCCCGGAGACCGCCGCGAAGGCCGTCCGCCTCATCAGGGCCACGGGCGCGGAGCCAGGCTACCTCGGCCAGAAGGAGTCGTGCTGCGGCTCGACGGTCCGGAAGATCGGCGAGAAGGCCCTCGCGAGGAAGAAGGCAGAGGAATGCTTCGACGAATTCAAGAAGGCCGGAGCCTCGGTGGTAGTGACATCATGCCCGGGCTGCTCGTCCGAGCTCAACCACTATGCCGACCTCGTCTCGGCATCTGGCGTCAAGGTCCAGCACATATCGATGTTCCTCGATGAGCGGCTCGACAAGAGCCTGCTCGGGAAGGTCGAGGGGCTCGGGGCCGCGGCGTTCCACGACCCGTGCGACCTAGGAAGGGGCCAGGCGGTCTACGACGAGCCGAGGAGGCTGGCCGCTCGCGCCCTCGGCGGGCCATTGCTGGAGATGGAGCGGTCCCGCGAGAACAGCGCGTGCTGCGGATCTGGGGGAGGCGTGAAGAGCGCGTACGGGAGCCTCGCAGGCGCGATCGGTGAGGCGAGGGTATCCATGGCGAAGGCGATCGGCGCGAGCACTATAGTGACGTCGTGCCCGTGGTGCGTCCAGAACCTCACGGAGTGCCAGAAGGGCGCCCCAACGGTGGGCGTCCTCGACCTGGTCAACCTGCTCGACAGGTCCATCGCTGCCGGCGGGCGCGCGCACAGGAGATAGGCGCCGTTCAGCTGCCGGATTCCAGCCTGACCTCGCGGACGACGTGGTAGGTCGGCCCGTGGGGGCTGAGCACGCTCTTCTTCAGCCGTATCCTGTCGATCGGGTACACGCCATAGTCCTTTGCCGCGCTCTCCCTGATGATCTCCTGGACGTTGCCGATGTTCCTTCCGCTCCTGGTCCTTGCCAGCGTCAGGTGGGGGACGAACTCCTTCTTCTCGGGGACGAACCCGAGCCCTTCCATCGACTTCTCGAGCCGGGACGCGATCTCGCCGAGACCGTCACAGTCCTTCATGCCGACCCACACCACCCTGACGTTCGAGATCGAGGGGAACGCCCCCATGCCCTCGAGGCGTAAGTCGAACGGCCGGATGCCCGCAACCGACAGCTGCATGCCCGCCTCGATCTGGTCCACGAGCGACTCGTCCGTGTCTCCCAGGAACTTGAGGGTCACGTGCATCTGCTCGGGCCTCACTATCTTGAGTTCGGCCCTGGAAACGGCCAGGTCCCTCAGAAGAGCCCTCAGCGCGTCTCCGGGCTCGATGTCCGCCGAGATGAATGCTCTGAACTTCAACGCTGCCGAATCAGCTCCCAAAGGTCATATGCTTTTCATTCGCTCGGTCGCCGCCTGCGCCCGTGGCCGCGGACATCATGCTCCGTGCCTGCTCTCCGACCGTTCCAGCGAGCGTATCTTCGCCCTCACCAGCCTGATAGCTGTGATGGCGATCGCGAAGGCCGCGACGAACCCTATCAGCTCTGCCGCGTCCCCGAGTCGGCTCTGCATAACGATCCCGAAGGACGCGAACAGGTTGAAAGCCGAGTGCATCGCCGCTGCGCCGAGGTAGTACTTGCCCCAGCCCCTGCCTTGCAGCGCCTTCCTCGCAATCCCGAGCCCGAAGACAGACGAGGCACTGGCGTGAAGGAGCGCGGAGGAGAAGATCCTGACGATCGCGGTCGCAAGGAACGCGGTGGCACCTCCGGTCACGAGCGCGTCGAACTCATATAGCAGGTTCTCCGTGGCCGCGAAGCCGAGGCCAGCCGCGGCCCCGTACACTATCCCGTCCTCAATCTCGGTCATCCGCTTTCCGACCCTGAAGACGCCCATAGCCTTGGCAAACTCCTCCACCAGCGGCGCGATCACGCAGGCGAGCACGAGCGTCCCGAGATTCGGGTTCTTGCCGAACAGCTCGTAGACCCTCTCGATGTTGCTGGTGTACAGGGACATCAGGAGCAGCTCGGCGACGATCGCTACGAGGACCGAAATCGTCGCTCCAAAGGCGAACACCTTGACCAGACGTCCCCAGGGCTCCCTCGAGAACCTTTCCGTGTTCCTTATCCAGACGAGATATATGAGCGAAGGGACGAATGCGACAAGAAGTAGAATGACCACGTCCAGCAGCTGCATCCCGAACAGTCCGCCCGGATGTGGAGACGCGAGCGACTTATATCATACTTGGCCAACACGCCTTCGAGGAATGCGAAGAATCAAGTCACAAGGGGTTTCAGACGGGATCCGAGGTCACTTCTTCTCGTCGACCTTGATCGCGTTGTTGGGGCACTCGTCCACGCAGGACCCGCAGTCGAGGCACTTGTTGGCGTCGATCACCGCGACATCCTCGACAGTGATCGCCCCTTCAGGACAGGCATCGACACATGCTCCGCAAGCAACGCACTCTTCCTTGATCACCTTGGCGACCATCCTTCAACCTCCGGAGATTGTTGGTTTTTCCTGAAAACCTCCCCTGATATAAACCTTCGCGAGCGAATCGTCCGTGCATCTGATACATCAATCATGCCGTGGCAGGCCGCCAAAGTCCTCCGGCGGCCAGCTAGGCTCCAGAGCCCATCGCATCGAGTGGCGGCAAGTTATTACCGGACAGTCTACCTTCGGCCCTCGGGGACCATGGGGTACGAGCTGCTGGGCCGGTGGATATTCACTCCGGGAGGCATCGAGAAGGGATGTCTCCGGATCTCCGAGGGCCGCGTCGAGGAGGTCTGCTGGGGGACCGCACCGACAGAGGCGGAGAAGGCTCTCATCCTTCCGGGATTCGTCAACTCGCATGTCCATCTCGGAGACTCGATAGCGTATCCAGCGCCAAAGGGCAGCGTTCAGGAGCTTGTGGGCCCCCCGGACGGGTACAAGCACCGGGTGCTGACTTCCAGGTCGGCCGCCGACAAGATAGCGGCGATGCGAGCGGCGTCCCAGTTCATGACGGCATCAGGGACGACGCTTTTCTGCGACTTCAGGGAGGAGGGGGTCGGAGGCGTGACCGCCCTGAGGTCCGCCACGAAAGGCGTCCCGATCGAGATGCGCGTTCTCGGCCGTCCAGCGGGCCGAGGCCCGGATGACTCGGAGATCGAAACCCTGGTGAAGGAATGCGATGGCATCGGCATGAGCGCCCTCAGCGATTGGCCGTACGAGCTGCTGACCCGGCTGTCGGCGAAAGCGAGGTCCGCAGGCAAGTCGTTCGCCGTCCATGCGAGCGAAACGAAGAGGGAGGACATCGACAGGATACTCGACCTCAAGCCTGCGTTCCTCGTGCACATGTGCAGCGCGAGCGATGACGACATTGCGGCATGCGCCGATGCAGGGGTGCCCATCGTCGTCTGCCCGCGGTCGAACGCATTCTTCGGCCTTGATCCTCACATTCCAAGGCTTCTGGAGGCGGGCGTGACGGTCTCATTGGGAACGGACAACAGCATGATATCCCGCCCTGACATGATCCACGAGCTGCATGCGGCCCGCGAGGCCTGCTCATCCGCGGGCAAGGTCTCCCTGGCTGACATCGTGAATCTGGCGACGTTCAACGGGCGCAAAGTATTAAATGCGATGCCCAAGATAACTACGGAAATCAGCGAGGAATCGAACCTCGTGGCTGTGCGTACGGGCGGTGATGACCCCCTGCTGGAACTCGCGACGAGATCTAGCTCGGACGGAGTCCTTGGCACGGCGAAGGGAGGAGAATTCAGGAGGACGAGGGGTTGGACGAGATCAAGAAGATCCTGATTGCGACCGACGGATCGGAATACACCAGGGACGCCGTGACGACCGGGCTGAAGCTGGCCAAGGTCCTCGGCGCCCAGGTGACAGCCCTGTACGTCATCGACCAGACCTCGTTCGTCACATTCCCAGTGGATTCATCGATTGTAAGCGTCTATCCGCAGCTCGAGAACGAGGGCAAGAGGGCCGTGGAGGACGTGAAGAAGGAGGGCGAGGAGATGGGCGTCCAGGTGACTACGATGGTCTCCGAGGGCTCCCCCACCCGCAAGATCGTCGACACGGCCGCAGACTTCGACCTCGTGGTGATCGGGACCCTGGGCAGGTCTGCCCTGGGCAAGCTGTTCATAGGGAGCGTCGCCGAGAGGGTCACAAGGTACGCGCCCTGCCCCGTGCTCGTCGTGAGAAGCAAGAAGAGGTGAGGTCGGTTGAAAGTCAAGGAAGTGATGACCGAGAACCCGATCGTCGCCGAGCTACCAGGCACCAGGACGGAGGTGCTGAAGCGCCTGGTCAAGAACAACCTCACCGGGCTCCCGGTCGTGAAGACGGACGACGGCACTCTGGCCGGGTTCGTCACCCGACAGGACATATTCTCGAAGCCCGAGGAGGAGCAGCTCGCGCTCGTCATCAGGCGGGACATGCCGACAATCGGTCCGAACGCTAGCGTCAAGGACGCTGCCAGGCTCATGGTCGAGAAGGGCCTCAGCCATCTGCCGGTCGTCGAGAAGACCAAGTTGGTCGGCCTTCTGACCCCAACGGACCTCCTGATAGTTGTCGAGAAGGAAAACCCGCAGATAAGCGTCGAGGAGATCGTCCGCTCGCCGTGCATCCCCATATATCAGGGGGCGCCGCTGACGGTCGCGCTCGCGACCTTCAGGGCCGCGAAGGTGTACGCCCTGCCTGTGCTCGACGACGACGCCAAGCTTGTGGGCATCATCACGGACAGGGACATCTTCAATCAGACGGTCGTCGACAGCTCCGTCGTCATGAGCGACCTGGGCATAAGCGACGACGAGGACAACTGGACATGGGAGGGCCTCAGGAACGTCATGAAGCTCTGGTACGAGGTCTCGAGGGTGGACCTCCCGAAGATCGCGGTCGGCGACATCATGATCAAGAACCCGATGACCGTCTTCAAGAAGACCCTCGTGGCGGACGCCGCGAGGACCATGAGGAAGAACGACTTCGGGCAGCTGCCGGTGCGCGACTCCAAGGACAACCTGGTCGCGATGATTTATGACATCGACGTGGTATCCACTCTTACCAAGTGATGCAAATGGATCCACAGGAGCTGCTGTCCCTCTGCAAGCGGCGGGGGTTCCTCTGGCCCGCCTATGACATCTACGGCGGCGCCGGAGGGCTGTACGACTACGGCCCGTTGGGGGCCGCGCTGAAGCTCAACATCGAGAACCACTGGAGGGCGCTGTATGTCCGGGGCGAGGGGTTCCAGGAGATCCAGTGCCCGATAATCGCGCCCGAGCCCGTCTTCAAGGCCTCGGGACACGTGGACGCGTTCTCGGACATGTACGTCGAGTGCACGAGCTGCGGGGAGACCTACCGCGCGGACCATCTCGCGAAAGGGCTGCACGACAACCCGGCCACTCTGAACGAGGAGCAGCTCGGGAAGCTCCTGCGGGACAACGACGTGAGATGCGAGCTGTGCAAGGGGGAGCTGACGGCCCCGAAGCGATTCAACCTCATGTTCAAGACCTCCATCGGCGCGGGGAAGGGCAAGACGGCCTACCTGAGGCCTGAGACGGCCCAAGGGATGTTCGTGAACTTCTCCCAGGTGTACAGATACGGCCGCGAGAAGCTCCCGGTGGGCGCCGTCCAGATAGGGCGGGCGTTCAGGAACGAGATCTCCCCGAGGCAGGGCCTCATACGCCTCAGGGAGTTCAACCAGATGGAGGCGGAACTCTTCGTCCATCCCGACCAGAAGACCTGGCCCAAGTTCAGGGACGTCGAGGGCGTGGCCATCCCGCTGCTGCCGAACTCCGGGGACGCCAGGACCATGACGCTGGGGGAAGCGTTTAGGTCGAAGATTATCAGCAACGAGGTCCTCGCGTACTTCATCTGGCTGACATACAGGTTCGCGACCGACATCGGGCTCGATCCGAAGCGGCTGAGGTTCAGGCAGCACGAGAAGAACGAGATGGCGCACTATGCGATTGACTGCTGGGACCTCGAGGCCGAGATCGTCTATGGCTGGACCGAGCTCGTCGGTGTCGCCGACCGCGGCAGCTACGACGTCCAGGCGCACATCAAGCACTCGGAGGCGGACCTCACCGCGTTCGAGAGGTTCGATGAGCCGAAGGAGGTCGAGCAGGAGGCCGTGAAGCCGAAGTACGAGGCCCTGGGACCCATGTTCAAGGGGAAGGCGAAGGCCGTTGGCGAGGCCCTCGGGAAGCTACCTCCAGCTTCAGCGCGCGGCAAAGACAAGGTCGAAGTGACGGTCGGGGGCGAGAGGCTCACGGTGCCTTCGTCCTGTTTCGAGATAATGGTCCGCAAGGAGAAGGTGTCCGGGAGGAAGCTGGTGCCGCACGTGATCGAGCCTTCGTACGGGCTCGACAGGATACTGTACTCTGTGCTCGACCATGCGTACAGGAAGAAGGACGATTATATCACCCTGGGACTGAAAGGCCTGGTCGCGCCCATTAAGGTGGGCGTGTTCCCGCTCATGGCGAAGGACGGGCTCGATGCGATTGCAGGCGAGGTCTTCGACTCGGTCTCCGCGGCGGGTCTCGAGGCCTACTACGACGACTCGGGGTCCATAGGCCGGCGCTATGCCCGGATGGATGAGATCGGCACGCCATGCTGCGTCACTGTGGACTACGACACTAAGTCGGACGGGACGGTCACGGTCCGGGACAGGGACTCTGCCGAGCAGGTAAGGATCCAGAAGTCGCTCGTTGCCAACGCTGTCTCAGCGCTGATCTCGGGCTCGCCTCTGAAATCAATCTCCGCGCTAAGATGAGCGAAGGACTCAAGGTCATGCCATCGTCGTCTTCCAGGCAATCCGCTCACGGGACCGAGCTTCCGCCGGCCAAGGACCTGTCCGAGGAGCTGGGGAAATACATCGGGAGGCAGGTCAGCTACGCCACTCACGGGATCCACAAGTATCCCGCCAAATTCATCCCCCAGATTCCGAGGTTCTGCATAGAGTCCTACTCCAGGGTCGGCGATGTCGTCCTCGACCCTTTCATGGGCTCCGGGACGACTCTCCTCGAGGCCTACATCTCCGGACGGCCGAGCTACGGGATAGACATCCACCCGCTGGCTCGGTTGATTGCGAAGGTCAAGACCACGCCCATCGACCCCGAGGCTCTGACCGCGATGAGTGAGCATCTGCTCGCCCGTATCGACCGGGACCGGGGGGACAACAGCTCGTGGATCCCGAGGATACCCAACTGTGAGCACTGGTTCAGGGAGGGAGTCCTCTCGGACCTTGCGACGATCAAGAAGCACGTCTGGGAGCTTCCCGAAGGCGACAACAGGGACTTCTTCAGGATATGCCTCTCATCGATAATCAGGAAGGTCTCCAACTCGGACGCGGACTCGCTCATCCCGGAGGTCACCAGCTTCCAGAAGAAGCTCGAGGCCCAGGGGAGGACATCACACGATGCGCGGTCCAGGTTCGCGAACACCGTGAGGAACAGGTTGCTCGATGCAGCCGCCCTCTGGAAGATCTCGAAGGATGTCGAGAAGAAGTTCAGGAAGGCGCCGAGGATCGACATCATTGGCAGAGATGCCCGGGACATCGAGCTCGAGGATTCCAGGGTCGACCTTGCGGTGACCTCGCCGCCGTACGCGAGCGCCGTGCACTATGTGAGCGTGCACAAGCTGGAGATGTTCTGGCTGGACCTCCTGAAGGACATGTCGGACCTTGATGCGAGGGTGGTCGGGACGGCCCGCGCATACATGTCCGAGTACCGATCGTGGGAGCCTAGCACGGAGCTCGCGAGCCTCCGGCCCGTGCTGGATGAGCTGCTCGCGAAGGACAAGAAGAGCGCGTTCATAGTCCACAGATACTTCGAAGGGATGAGGCGGAACTTCGACGAGGTGAACCGCGTCCTGAAGAGGAACGCGGCCTATTGCGTGGTCGTCGGAGAGAACACATACAGGCGGGTTAGGATACCCACATATCGCATCCTAGCGGACATCGCCTCGAGCTCGGGGTTCGAGCTGGAGGATCTGTATGTCTACGACGTGATTAACCGTCATCTGGACATACCTAGATGGAACGACAGCCGGATCGAGAAGGACCACATCCTCGTCCTGCGCAGGGCGCGCGCCCCATCGTCTTCACATCGGTGACATGCCCGGTTCCATCATGAATCGACGCGTTCGTGCCTGGTCGACGCTCGGCGAGCGTCAAGGTCAACCCCGATCATCATGCCAGCATTGCCCTGAAGAGCGATGACGCACACGATTGTCCATCGCTCGACATCATCTGGCCCGACAATATAGTACTTATAGCGGAACCAACCATAACGCACCCAGGGAGGAATAGTTCGTGCAAGCCGCACTCCATACTTCGTTCGATAGAGGATTCGATGACGAGCATGTGAGCCCGACGCCGTCTCGGCGGACCGACATCGAGAGGGATGTTGGTCCTCGAGAGAAGAATTCCGCGCCATGGAAGAAGCTCCTCGCTGTCTCCATGGTCGCAATCATGGTCCTGTCCGCATTCGCCATGCTCGCTCCGAGCGTGCCGAAGAGGACATTTGCGCCGGTCGATGGCAACCAGGCCAAGACCGAAGTGAACGGTGCCACGACGAAGATCACCTATGCGATATACGACATCGGCAACTCCTACCTGAAGCCGACCGACTACAGCAAGCTCGGCAGGTCCGACCATTCAAACCCCGGGATCAACGAGTGGTTCATCCCGAGGAACACGGCCTATAACGACACGATCGTGCACAA
>JAJYIS010000094.1 GCA_021789945.1 Thermoplasmata archaeon
GACGAACATCATCCGGCCCCAGGAACGGAGGAACCCTGAGATAATCCTCGCGGTCCCCGGCTCAGGAAGGCTTGTTGGCGCCGGGCTTGGCCTTCAGCTTCCTCGTCCTTGCCTTCTTCGGGGCTGCCTCGGAGGCGGCCTCCGCTGCCTCCATGGATGGGGCTGGGGGCGGCTCTGGCTCCTTCATCGGCTCTGGTTCCCTTATCGGCTCAGGCGGGGCTGGGGGCGGGGGTTCAGGCTGGACCGGTTCTGGCTCCGGGGCCGGCTCGGTCTCCCTGAGCGACTCGAGGAGGTCCGTCAGCGCGGACGTCACCTTCTCGTGCCTCTCTTCCATCTCGACTTTCGCGGCCGCCTCGGGACCGAACGAGGTCCCGCACTCGGGGCACCTGGACGAGGCGGCCTTGACGAAGGCCCCGCAGATCGGGCACTGCAGGCCAGCATCCTTCGAGAGGTCCTCCCCGCACTTAGGGCAGGTCTCCTCGCTTCCGTCCAGCATCCACGAGCACTTCGGACAGCTGAACTTCCTCTCCTCCTGCTTCACCTGAGACGATTCCATATTGATGATCTCGAGGAGGATGGAGTCGATCCCCTCGTCGCTCACGATGGTGGCCGAGTTGGCCACGAACTCTGCGAAGTCGATGTGGCAGGACGGGCACTCCTTCGTCCCCGCGGTCACCATGTCGCCACAGAAGGGGCACTCGAACTTGGTGAGGCCAGTGAACCCGTTCCCGCATCTCGGGCATGACGTCTCCGATGGGCCTACCCTGTAGCCGCAGTACGGGCAACCTAGTATGTTCTTCGAATCGAGGGCCATGGACGGCTTCCGACCGTTCAGCCGGGCTGAACGTGTGAAAATGACGTCCTCCTTATTTAGGTTAGGCGCTAGAACAACTGCCTCGGGCAGACCGCGGACAAGAAAATTCTATAACATCTCAGCGTCATGATGTCGGATAGTCGCAGATCCTCGCGCTCCGACTCGCCCCAGACTCCCATGATGCTGAGGCCGCCTTTGAACGCAGGAGACCGATATCTGATATGACCGACCCCCCTCGCTGGACCAGCCAGTTTCTTGTGCTCGTGATCGTCGCGTCCGCGCTCGCATTCGGCCCTCACATCCCGAGCGGACACAGGGACCATGTCGCGTCCGCGCTGGCCGACACGGGCCCCGTCGCGGTCATCTCGCCCCTCCCGGACTATGTCTCGAACGGTACCTGGTGGCTCCTGGACGCGTCCAAGTCCGAGGGGATGATAGTCAACTACTCGTGGAACGTCACGGTGAACAACGTATCGACGTTCCTTCCCTCCCAGATCGAGATCTTCATGTTCAAGACGCTCGGCCTGTACAAGATCACGCTCACGGTAGTGGACAACCAGAGCCGGTCCTCCCAGGCGTTCACGGCGGTCGTGTCCGTGCTCGACTCCGACCAGGACATGCTGCCGGACTGGTGGGAGATGAAGTACTTTGGGAGCCTGAACCAGACGGCGAACGGCGACTACGACCACGACGGGTACACTAACCTCGAGGAGTACGCCGCCGGGACGGACCCGACCAAGCCGAACCCGCCCCCGAGCCTGATCGACGCGATCCAAGGCAACTGGGTGACGGTCGTCATCATCGCGGCCGTAGTCGCAGCTGCGGTCATCGCATCGTACTTGTTCTTCAGGAAGCGCCGGCTGCAGCAGGAGAAGAAGAAGATCGAGGCCGCCCTGGAGATAGAGCGCGCCCTCGACCACGACGAGAAGTGAGGCCCGCTCAGAACAGGAACACCGCAGCGAGCGCTCCGGCGGCTATGCAGTACACCCCGAACACCCAGAACTTGCCCTTCTTGATGATCTTGAACAGGTACGGGATCGACATCAGCCCGACGGCGAACGACACCACGAGCCCCGTGAGCGCCGACACGAGGTCGAGGTTCGTGTCCGGGAGCGTGAGGGCGCCGAACGCGACCGCGCCCACGAGCGTCGGGACCGCTAGCAGGAACGCGAACACGGCGGCCGTCTCCCTCTCGAGGCCCCTGAGCATCCCGCTTCCGATGGTCGAGCCGCTCCTCGATATCCCCGGTATGATCGCGAACGCCTGGAACAGGCCTATGATGATGGCGTCGACCAGCCTCGCGTCCTTCCTCGTGCCGTTGGACCCGAACTTCACATATCCCAGGAGCAGGAAGCCGTTCGCCACGAGCCCCAGGGCGACCACTCGGCCTGTGAACAGGTTCTCGATGGACGATTCGAGGAACACCCCCGCGAGCCCGGCGGGTATCGTGCCCAGCAGCAGCAGGAACCCGAGCGTACGGAGCTTCTCCATCTGCGGGTCCCTGTTGGCCTTCCTGGAGAGCATTGATATGATGATCCTTCCTAGCTCCTTCGAGAAGTACACGCATACCGCAAGGAGCGTCCCGAGATGGACGATGACATCGAACAGCACGTTCTTCGTGGGGTCCATGTTGAGGGCCGTCTGGACGATGACCAGGTGCCCGGAGCTCGAGATCGGGAGCCACTCCGTGATCCCTTGGACCAGCCCGAGTATGAACGCATCGAACGGGTTCATTGGGGGCCGCAGACCTTTTGCGGGTATTCAACCTTATTGGTGTCGGGGTGAAGGGGCGTGGCGGAGGTTATCATTCGAAAGAGTGATGGGAAAACCTATTTATCGCTTAGATTGGCTAGAGCATCCCAGACAGGGGAAGACAGGCCGAGCCACCGCCCGGTCCTTCGATTCCTCATTTCCAAGAAGACGGAAGGTACTCGATGAGGGCACTTGCTAGGGTCATTCTCTGTCTCGTCTTCTCCTCGATGGTGCTGCTATCGACCCCCTACGCGTTCGTGGGCAGGGCCGGGGCGAGCCCGGCCTCGACGGCCAAGGTCGACCTGACGAACGACACCTTGGGCATCGTGATCGAGGCGAAGGACGTCCCGTCCTTCCAGGCGGTCCGGGGCCTCATCCAGAGCAACCATATCGAGATCACGTACTCGAGCGAGGACACGAGCATACTCACCATCAGCAGCAAGGGCCTGAGCTCGAGGATGATCGACAGGATCGCTCAGGTCCCGGGAGTAGTGAGTGTCTCGTCCGAGCGGAAGGTCCAGGCGCTCTTCACGCCCGACGACCCTGACCGTAGCCTCCAGTGGGGCCTGTCCGTCGTGAACGCCTACCAGGCCTGGGACATCACCCAGGGGAACCACTCGGTCGTCGTCGCCGTGCTCGACACCGGGATCGACTGGAACCACCCCGACCTCGCGCCGAACATCTGGAGCGACGCGAACGGATATCACGGCTACAATTACATCGCCGACAACCACAACCCGATGGACGACAACATAAACAGCTACGACGAGAACGGCGTGTGGCAGGCGAACACGTACACCTACCACGGGACGCATGTCGCCGGCATCCTCGGGGCCGCGATAAACAACGGCATAGGCGTTGCCGGCATGGCCCAGGTCCGGATGATGGCGGTCAAGGTCATGAACGATTCCGGAGAGGGCACTGACGCGTACGTATCGAGCGGGATCAAGTACGCGGTCGACAACCACGCCAACATCATCACCATGAGCCTGGGCGTGGACGGCATGTCCGTCACGCTGGGCAACATGATAGACTACGCCTCGAGCCACGGAGTCGTGTGCGTCGCGGCCTCCGGGAACAGCGGCTCGAGCGTGGTGAGCTATCCAGCGGCGTACCCGAAGGTGATCGCCGTGGGCGCGGTCGACAGCTCGGAGCACTGGGCCACTTTCTCGAACTACGGCCAGGGCCTCGACGTGATGGCGCCCGGAGTGTCCATATTCTCCACCCAGGCGGCGTCCGGGTACCAGTACCTGTCCGGCACATCGACGGCCGCGCCATACGTGGCCGGTGTGGCGGCCCTGATGCTCACGGTCAATCCCGCGCTCACGCCCAAGCAGGTGGGCGAGATCATCAACTTGACCGCGACCGACCTGCGCACGGCTGGCTGGGACGAGCTCACCGGCTGGGGCATAGTCAACGCCTTCAAGGCCGTCGAGCAGGTCTCGAACCCGATGGTGACCATCACCAAGCATCCGACGACGGTCGCGATCAACGGCACATTCTCGATCACTTGGATGGTCACCGGCGGCAACCCCGGGGTCATCTCATCGACCTACCTGCGCTGGGGCGAGTCCCCGACGGCGCTCACGGGCAACTCGTCCACGTTCACGGGCCAGACCTGGGCCGTGTTCACAGTCGACAACATACCCTCGCTCCCGCAAAACGGCACACTCTACCTGCAGGCCTACGCGACGGTCGACAACGGGAGCTACCAGTCCGACATGCTGGAGCTTCCAGTCCAGCAGCCCGGCGCGAACGACCTGTTCACGCAGTTCCTCAGGAACATCAGCAACTTCATCTCCGAGGACCTCGGCTGGTTCAACTTCCTGCTGATACTGGCGGCCGTCATCGCGATACCGTTGATCGTGGTGGCCGCGAGGCCGAAGAAGCACAGGGCGCCCCCGGCACAGCCGATGGTCATGAACCAGTACCAGCCCATCGCGCCCGCGAGGATCCTCCCTCCTCCGCCTCCACCTCCGCCGAGGTTCGAGACATACATCGACCTGATGGGAGGCGACATCATGCCGAACTCGGTCACCGTGTTCGAGGGCACCAAGGTCGTCTTCGTCAACAGGACATGGGCCCCTCCGCCCGGCGTGATGATCAGGAGCGGTAGGGTCGACCAGTCCGGGGAGCATCCCGACGGCATATTCCAGAGCGGGATGCTGATCGCGCCCGGGGACTACTGGAGCGCGACCTTCCACAGGGCGGGCGAGTACCCGTACTACATCACGGGAGTGTGGAAGTCGGGCAAGGTCATCGTCGAGAAGGTCAGGCCCAGGGAGCCGACCCAGGGCGCGGCGTGAGCGTTCTCGTCCAGGGCTCGCGCTCGTGTTCTTGAATATGAAATAAGAAGAGATCGAGGATGGTGAGCCAAGGCCGGGTGTTGCCCCCACGCGGCCGCGAAGGGATCGCAGAGACACATCGCTCGCGAGTGTCACCGCCGTCGCCGGCGTCGATCTTGGCTCCGTCCCGCGTCAGTTCATCTTCGGTCCTTGCCCACTCGTCCTCATGTTTCAAGCGTGATTGAGGTTGCCAGTCGCGTGGCCGTGGCCGTTGCCATGGTCAGCGTCCGCGTCCGGGTTGGAGGTCTGCTTCTCCAGATTCTGTTGGAGGTGATCCAATGAGTTCTGGAGGCCTGGAGGGTCGTGCGGCGCGGTCGAGTTGTCGCCGTGCTTGGCGTCGAACCTCTCCATGTTGCGTATGTGGACCTCTATCGCGCGGTCAAGGCCATGCTCCTTGGTATCGTTGGTCCCGGCGTTTCCGTTCCCGTTTCCGTTCCCGTTGCCGTTCCCAGTCCCGTTACCATTGCCGTTCCCGTTGCCATTCCCATTGCCGTTGCCATTCCCGCTCCCGTTGTCATTTGTGCCGGGAGTCTCGGCAGGCTTGGCGGCGCCGTGGTGTGGCATCAGGCCCCCGGTGTCCTCGGGGCCCACGGGCACGACCGCGTTCTGCGGAGTCGATGCTGGCTGATCATTCGCCGCTGGTTGATCGTTCGTGATTTGCGGCGTGTCATTGCCTTTCAACGACATGATCGCCACCGCGCTCAGCGCGAGCGCGGCTCCCAGTATGGCAAGAGTGAGCAACCTCTTCTTCAGTTTTATAGAATCACCTCCTCTCGCTGTGCATCCCATCGAGCTGAGCCTCGAATATGCAAACCGCTCCTATTTAATGAGAAGCACAATGTCGCATTGTCCGACACCCGAGTTGTTCGTCAGACATCGCTGTCGGACGCGGAATAGATCGGGGAACGGCCGGAAAACCTGCCCGGATCAGGTGCGGAACACGACGAACTCCATGAGCGTCTCGAGCTTGAGCTTCGTGAAGTCCGGGAGGGGCTGGCCTCCGAGCCCGAAGACCACCTCCGCGTACGCGTCGTAGATCGCGCTCGCGTGCTCGACGTCCATGTGGCCGTTCCTGGCGAACGCCCTGACCTGGTTGTAGAACGCGTTCATGACGTTGATGCACGTGCCGTTCTCGCCTTTGTCGTAATGCGCCTGAGCGGCCTCGAGCTTCGCGATCAGCCCGTCCGCGGATCCGCCGGGCAGCTCAGTGGCCGCGCGCACGAGCGGCACGAGGTCGATCGGCTGGAGCGGTTTCTTGACGGGCGGCGCCTTCGCCTTCGAGAACACCTCGACCGACCCCGTGATCGAACTCCCGCTCCGCCCGCCGATCTCGAAGACCGAGCCGTCCTGGGAGACGGCACATCCCTGCGACCCTCGAGAGACGTTCATCGGCTGGCTGCCGTACCAGGAGGCCGTCGCTGGGTCGAATACCTCGCCGCTGCTGGTGGTTCCCGACGGCGTCTGGGACCCAGCGGCCAGCAGCCCGCCGTCCGGGAGCGGGGCCAGGGCGAAGCGCGCACGCGCGGCCGACATGCTCCCGGCGGCCTTCCACGAGTTCGTCGCCGGGTCGTAGAGCTCGGTCGTGTTGATGGCCGAGTTGCCGACCATCCCGCCGGCCGCGAGCACCTTCCCGCCGACGAACGCAACGCTCGAGTATGACCGCAAGGAGACCATCTTCGAGACATGGGACCACGAGTTCGTGGTCGCGTTGTACGTCTCGCTGGACTGGTTCGCGTCCCCTCCGACCGCGAGCGCGGTCCCGTCCGGCAGG
>JAJYIS010000095.1 GCA_021789945.1 Thermoplasmata archaeon
AGTTGTGCGCGTGCCCGTCCAGCACGATGTCAACCCCATACCTGTAAAACAGCTCCCAGTAGCCCACGAGCTCAGGGCTCGCCCATTGGGGCGAGTTCGGGGTCTCCCAGTCGTAGAGCGGGTGGTGCATGAACACGATCGTCCCTGGGTACCGGTCCGCCGGGTGCGACGCGAGGTCGTTCTCGAGCCACTGGAACTGGTCGTACCCGGGGTTCCCTGGCACCGTGTAGTCATAGTCGAATATCAGGGGGGAGTTGATGCTGACGATGTGCCACGCGCCGATGTCGAACGAGTAGTAGCCATAGGGCGGGTACGCGATGGCCCCGAAGTAGCCGAAGTATCCCTCCCCGTCGTATGTGGTGTGCGGGTTGTTCGGGTTCCAGTAATCCCAATAGTAGTCGTGGTTCCCAGGAGTCGGCGCTGTTATCGGGAGCAGCTTGCCGAACTCTGAGTCGTAGTATGTGTAGTAGTCTGACAGCAGACCGTCCTCGTGCTGCGCGTCCCCCAGCATCAGGAACTTGTCCGGGTTCATCGCCTCGATCAGGTCCGCTACGTTGTCATACTGGCTCCTCTGAGGGTTGTTCCACGGAAGGTGGGTCCCGCAGATGTCCCCCACGGCAGCCAGCACCGCCAAGGGCTTGCTGACAGGCGCAGGCGCTGCCGGTACCGCCATCGGCACGGCGATGGCTGCGACCATCATTGACATCAAAGCAAGCGCGAGCGTTCTACGGACAGTCCCCCCAAGCCACTCTTTCCGAATCCCCAACAAGGGCATGCACCCTCCCCCTGCACCGGAATCGGCTGGCGCCCCTATCTAGCTTCCGATTTGCTCGTGACAGAGCAGCTCAAACCTTTAAGCGGGGGAAGGCAATCGGCGACGTGATGCCAACGCTGCTCATCAGGTACGGGGAGATCGGGCTGAAGAGCCCCTCCGTCAGAAGGCGCTTCGAGGGACAGCTCGTCGACGACATTAGGAGGAGGCACGCGAAGGCTGGGATCCCGTGCGTGATATCCCAGACGAGAGGGAGGGTCTTCCTCGACTCAGACGATTGGAGAAGGTCGTGTGAGATCCTCTCGAGGACCTTCGGGATCGTCTCTTTCAGCCCGGTCACGAGGGCCCCGAGCGACCTCGAGAGCCTGACCAAGGCCGTGCTCGAGTTCGCGGACCCCGTGCTTTTCGGAGGAGCATCCTTCGCCGTTCGGACGAGGCGAAGCGGCAATCATCCATACACCAGTCAGACCTTGGCAGCATCCATCGGGGAGGCGATCCTAAACGCTTGGCCAGAGAGGCGCCTCAAGGTGAACCTGGGCGAGCCTGACGTCGAGGTGTCGGTCGAGGTGAGGGAAAGAGAGGCGTATCTCTTCAGCTCAACGCTTGCTGGTCCCGGGGGCATGCCGCTTGGCACCCAAGGGAGGGTGCTGACCGTCGTCGAGTCCGAGCGCGGGATCGCGTCATCCTGGATGATGATGAAGCGCGGCTGCAGCGTGCTGGTCGCCGCTGGCGGCACGACGGATACCGGCCAGCTCGAGGCGTGGTATCCCAACCTGAAAATCATACCTCCTGAGGACGACCTCTTCCGACTCGCGGAGGCCAACGGATGCATCGGGCTCGCCCTGGAGTGGTCTCTCGAAGACGTGAGCGCACGCGGAGCGCTCAAAGGCCCGTTGCCCGTGTTCTACCCGCTCGTCGGGATGAATGAAGAAGAGATAAGGGGTTTGATTAGCAGGATCCTGGCCTAGGTTCCCTGCCTGTCATGAGCTCTCAGCGAGGGCCTGTTCTTCTCGACGCCCATGCCCTTGGTCCTCACGAGCCCGCGGCCCTTCTTGCCCGCGGGCGTGAGCCCGCGGATTGCCCTGTTCCCGTGCTTCGGGCTGCAGATCCAGTTCAGGTTGGGGTCTGACTTGATTACCGGGCTGCACGGGTCGAGCATCATGACCTCGAACCACTTGTGTCGGCCGTCCTCGCCGACCCAGTACGATCCCAGGACCTCGAGGTTCGGGTACTTCTTCGATGTCCTCTCCTCGGCGATCCTCTGGATGCTCTTCCTCATGGTGATCTTGAGGATACCCTTCCTCTTCGGCCTGCGCCCCTTCTTGATCCTGTGCTTCCTCAGTCCGCCCCTCCGGACCTTCGCGCGGACGATCACGAACCCGGGCTTCGCCTTGTAGCCCAGGGCCCTCGCCCTGTCCAGCCTCAGAGGCTTGTCGACCCTGACGAACGTGCCTTCCTTTCTCCAGTCGATGAGCCTCTGCCACATGAGGTGCTTCATGTCGTCGCTCTTGAGGTCCTTCCAGGCCTCACCCATGTAATGGTACATGCTCCTAGAACCAGCGCGCTTCTTCGTCTCGGCAGGCTTTTCCGCCGGGGCCGGGGCTGCAGGAGCAACGGGGGTTGCCTCCTTCGCCTCGGGCGCATTCTTCACCTTTCGCTCCTTCTTGACGGGAGCCTCTTTCGCCTCTTCTACCATCGTGTCACATCCAGCCGTTTCCGGGTTCACGCATACGCGCACATCCCCGATATCGCAAGACCAGGCGGATCTCGCCGCTGCGAGATGCACCAAAAGGATTGCTTTATATAAACATGTTGGAGTGGCCCACTATCCCCGCCTGGGCCCTGCTGGCTTCATCCTTTCTCGGGGGAAATCATCGCATAGCTCGCTTCGGCCTCCGAGAACCTGTCTCCCATGAACATACGGGTCGACGACTGGACCTTCTCGAAGTTCATGCTCTTCAAGGCGATCAAGGCTCTGTTGTTCTTCTCGGACACGCAGATCCTGAAGTCCTTCGTCGGATCGGTGCTCATCGCGCTCCTCACGAGCTTCACAAACCACTGATCGGACCCTGCCACGCACACGCATGGTCCCAGGTTCACCCGATCTTCGCCCTGCCACCCAAGGAGGTACCCCCGAATGCCATGGGAATCCCTTGCATAGAACGCCCATTCGGGATTGTCCTTGTAGATCTCCTCAATCACCTTCGCCCTGTTGATCCTCGTCATGGCCCGATCGAAGGGTATCACGGATCTGAGGTCCTCAGATCTCATCCGCTGGACCAACGCGGAGCCTCGCTCCCCAGCGCGCATGAACCGCAGCGATTCGAACTCCTCAGTGAACCCGAGCTTCTCGTAGAACGACTTCGCAGCCGGAACGGAGTCCAACTTGATGCATCTCGCCCCGAGGCCCTTGCAGTATCCGATGCACGCATCCATGAGCGTCATTCCGACGCCCTGACCGCGGTACTCCCTTGCGACTATGACGGAATGGACCCAGGCCAAAGTCCCGTAGCCCGTGACGGCAGCGACGCCTGCGTCCTTACCGTCGATTTCGGCCTTGAAGATGCCCGAAGGCTCGATCCGCAGCAACCTCGCCCAATCCTTTGCAGTCCGGTGCCAGTTCTCCCCGTCGGTTAGTGACTTTCCGAACGGGATATCGTCCTGTCCGAACGGCGAGATAGTCAATTTCACGAGTATGGAAGAAACCCTGCACACCTTGAGGGTTTGTCCTTAACCAGAAACGGCCGACGCTCGCCACTACATGAAGTCGTCCAGATTGAGCTTCTTGTCCGTCTTCTTGGGTTCGGAGTTCGTCCTCCTTGCCTCGCGCTTGACCTCGTAATCGTTGTCAAGGAGCGATGACTGCTGTATTCCGGAGACGAGCGACTTCTCGTCCCATCCGAAGGAATCGGTCACGCGCGCGATGGTCGCAGAGAGCCTCGTGGCGTAGTATCTGTAGTCCGGCTTCCCTGTGAACGGCCTGCCCTCGATCCACGGCTCGAAAGCCTGGGGTGATGCCCGGCTGTCCGTGACGATCCACGAGACCTTCATGCCCGGGACGACCTCGTATCCCAGCTCCTTGAGCTTCTTGAACACGCGGACGTTGATCATCGTCTCGCCCGCCTTGTACTGGCTCTCCTCGCGAACGGAACGGGAGATCACGAGCCTCGAAGGGTCGATCCTCCCCTTCAGGAGGTCGTCGATGACCTCTCTCGTGTATGTGACGGCGCCCTGGTTGTCCCCCTCGAGGACCTTCTCGAACACCTTCGAGAGCACCTCGCTCTGGAGATCGAACGAGTCCGTCCTCCGCATCTCGTACCCGCGGACTATGAGCTCCTGCCTCGGCCAGACCATCTTCCCGACATACCGCTTCTTCATGCCGTGGGAGAAGAAGGGCTCCATGACCTTCTCGAACTCGAGCACGACGTCGCCCGACGAGAACCGCTCGGCGATCTGCTGGCCCAGCTTGACGCTCTCGTCGAGGTCGGGATGCGGAGAGAGGAAGAACACCGAGTCGGTGTCGGAGTAGATGACCTTGAGGCCTTCGGCCTCGAGCTTCTTGATGAGGTCCTTCGTGGCCTCGCGTGCGAAGGCCGTGATGCTCGCGCCGATCTTGGGGTCGGTGAACCTGTAGAAGGACGACGCGAGCACGCCATAGAAGGAGTTCATAAGGATCTTGATCGCTTCTTGGAGTCCGTCGTAGTACTCCTTCTCGTCGGCCGTCCTGGCCTCCCTCATCGCCTTCTTGGTGGCGGCCCTCTCGTCCATCAGCGATCTGAGTATCCTGGGCAACAGCCCTTCCCGAACGCTCCTGTCGAGGAACTTCGCGCCCGTCGGCGACACAATCGTCCCCATCAGGGACAACGTGGTGAAACAGATGTTCTTGGAAATGATCATGCTCGGGTACATGCTCCGGAAATCGAGCGTGAGCACCCAGTGGTAGAGGCCAGGCTTCATCTCGTGGACGTAGCCGCCTTCGATCGCCTCGGCCTCCTCGCCAGCCCTCATCGTCATCGGGACGCCGACCTTGTTCCTGTCTGCCAGCCGGATAAGGATCGAATCCACGAACTGAGATGTCGTGCCGTTCACGACATCGTCCAAAGGCAGCTTCGACACTGTCGCGACGTCCATGCTCCTCTGGAGGATCGCGATCCTCTCGAGGACCTTGAGCGCCAGGATGGAGTCCTGCGTGCAGTACTTCATCACCCGGTCCTTGTCCTTCTCCCATTCCTCGTCCATCTTCTTCGGGTCGACATCGTGCTTTTCCTCGCCCAGGAGCTGCTTCGACACCGCGTTCAGGGTCTCCTGCTTGGGCTTGAGTATCTTCTTCACAGCCCACCATGCGTCGATGATCACCCGGCCCTCGGTCCACCAGAACCTGTTGTTGTACTGCGACATCGAGCCAGGATACCTTCCCCAGTATGGGTCCGGCATGTGCAGCGCTGCCGCCCGCTGGAGGATCTGCGGGATGTCGAACCCGTCGATGTTGTATCCAGTTATCACGTCCGGGTCAGAGTCGATTATGAAGTTCGTGAAGTCCTGGATCATCTTCTTCTCGTCGCCGTGGAAGCTCCGGTCCACCAGCTTGCCATCGCTCTTGACGACGCAGCAGATGCAGTATATCCTTGGCTCCTTAAGGCTGGTCTCGACATCGAAGCTGAGTATCTTGAGCTTCGGATGGAACGCCTTGATGTTCTCGAAACGTTCGGCGTTGACCACCAAGTCCGTCCGATAGTTCTTGTCTGAGACCTCCTCCCCGAACACGCGGACGCACGACCCGAGGTCGAGGTCGTACATGAACCTGAAATGGAACGGGATGTCAGCGGCCATCACGACAGCTCTCGGGATGACCGTCTTCCGGATGTCCGGGACGAGCCACGGGTAGGTCACCACGACGCGCTTGCACTTCTTCACCTCTCCCTTGTACAACAGCTCGCAGTCCTCGAGCCTCCGGACCCGCTCATCGTTCTGAAGCATCTCGATGATGTCGGGAGGCGGTTCCACGACGTGGAAATACGGCTCGAAGCCGACGTACCTGACGGCGACGGACTTCCCGTCAGCGGTCTTGCCGTAGAGGTGGATGGCGAGGTCGTCCTCCATCTTCTTATACGATGCGCTGATGAGACGGATATCCCACTGGCCCATTAGCATCAAGCTCTTGCGACTATCTTGATCACGTCGCCGTCCTTCAGGACGTGGTCGTGACCTATCGTCATGTGGGTCTTTCCGTCGACCGCCCTAATAAAGTTATCACCCAGGTCGGAGTGGACCTTGTAAGCTAGCTCCTTGGCGTTCGAGCCGCGCCGCATCAGATAAGCATCAGGAAGCACCCTGTCCTGCTTGTCCGTCCACCTGTGCTCGTCCTCGACGGGATAGATGATGATCATGTCAAGGACCTTGAACACGACCTGCTCCAGAACCTCCTGGACGCCGGTGTCGCCGTTCGCCTTGAGCCAGTCGCCCATCTTTGTGCAGGCGGCGATCTGCTTCTCGTTCAGCTTCGACTTGTCCGCGAGCTCGAAGTGATCGTCCCCGGGGACATATGTCATCATGCCCGCCTTGGAGGCCTTCCTGAGCGCGAGCTCGTACTCCGCGCTCGTGGGGACGACGGGGTATCCAGTGGCCTTCAGCCGCTCGATGTTCTCGGACGGAGCGATATCGGCTTTGTTCGCGGCGATGATCATCGGCTTGCTCATCTTCTGAAGGGCCTCGCAGAACTTGAGCAGGTCATCATCGGTCCACAAGGTGGCATCTGCATCCGCAGCCGTCTGCCTGAAGGCCGCAAGTATCTGGTTCTCGGTGATTGACAGGCCGGTCAGCTTCTCGTGCAGGGCCTTCTCGAGCTTCGTGCCAGCGAGCTTGGACTGCTTCGCGATCTTCTGGAAGTTC
>JAJYIS010000096.1:0-5956 GCA_021789945.1 Thermoplasmata archaeon
GTAGTAGAACAGGCCGACCCCTGAGGGGCCACACATCTTGTGAACAGACGACGCGAGATAGTCCACCCCGAGTGCGCGCACATCCAGCTTCCTGCTGGGGGCGAACTGGGCGGCGTCGAACAGCACCTTCGCGCCATATGAGTGCGCGATCTGCACGACCTCCTTCGCCGGCAGGGTGTACCCGGTGACGTTGGACGTGAGGGCCATGGCCACGAGCTTGACCTTCTTGGACATCACCTTCTTGAAGGCCTCGAGGTCGAACGTGCCGTCAGGAGCCGACTTGACTATCCTGTGCCTGATGTCGAACAGCTCGGCCGCGCGCAGTATCGGGACATGGACGGAGTTGTGCTCGTAGTCGGTCGTGACAATCTCGTCGCCCTTCTTGAAGTCCGAGCCGAGTATGACGGTGTTGCACCCCTCGGTCGTGTTCTTCATGAAGGCAACCTCGAGCGGGCTCTCCGCCCCGATGAAGTCCGCCGCGCGCGTCCTGACCTCGTCGCACTTCAGGGAGACCTCGGTCGCGAGCTTGTGCACGCTCCTGCCGGCACATGAGGGGTATGAGTCGTAGTACTCTGTCACCGCCTCGGTCACCTGCCTCGGCCTGAGGGTCTGACACGCGCTGTCGAAGTATATCGGGAGCTTACCCCCGATCTCCTTACTCAGGATGGGGAAGTCCCTGCGGACCTTCTTCACGTCCATGGGCTCGGGCGGTCATCGCGCTCGCTGGTATAAGGGATTTGTTCGTCCCACGTGGCAACCATTAAAACGGCTCCTCGGTATCACCTTCCCCTGTAATGACCGCGAGCGACCGCAAGCGGATATACTTCGACCACAGCGCGACCACGGCAGTGCTGCCCGAAGTCCACGACGCGATGAAGCCGTACTTCCTCGAGAAGTACGGCAACCCGTCCAGCATTCACTCGTTCGGGCGGGAGGCGAAGATCGCGCTCGAGGACGCCAGGAAAAAGGTCGCGGTCCTGCTCAATGCCGACCCCTCGGAGATCGTGTTCACGTCGGGAGGCACCGAGTCCGACAACCTCGCGATCAAGGGGGTCGCGATGTACAAGGGCAGGTCGAAAGGCCACATCATCACCACGAAGGTCGAGCATCACGCGGTCCTGGAGCCGTGCGACTGGCTCAAGCGGTTCGGGTTCGAGGTCACCGTCGTGCCCGTGGACTCCGAGGGACTTGTCGACCCCGGAGATATCGAGAGGGCAGTCAGGGACGACACCGTGCTCATATCGGTCATGATGGCCAACAACGAGATAGGGACCATCCAGCCGGTCAGAGAGATCGGCCAGATCGCCCGCGCGAAGGGGATACCGTTCCACACGGACGCCGTCCAGGCGATGGCCAAGATGCCGGTCGACGTCAGGGCCGACAACATCGACCTGCTCTCGCTCTCGGCGCACAAGTTCCACGGCCCCAAGGGGGTAGGGGCGCTGTACGTCAGGAAGGGCACGAAGATAGAACCCATCCTCCACGGCGGAGGCCAGGAGAGGGGGTTGAGGTCCTCGACGGTCAATGTCGCCGGAGCTGTGGGGCTCGGCAAGGCGGCCGAGATAGCCAAGCGGGACATGGAGCCGACATGCGAGAGGATGAAGGCCATCAGGGACAAGCTTATCAAGCGGGTCCCCGAGCTGGTCCCTAACTCCTACTTGAACGGCCACAAGACCAAGCGCCTGGTCAACAACGCGAACTTCAGGTTCGACTTCATCGAGGGCGAGGGGCTCATACTTCAGCTTGACTTCAAGGGCATCGCGGCCTCGACCGGCTCGGCGTGCTCGACGGGCTCCCTGGAGCCGTCCCATGTGCTGCTGGCGCTGGGACTCAAGCACGAGGACGCCCATGGCAGCCTGAGAATCACACTAGGACGGGAAAACACTCAAGAAGAGGCAGACTACTTACTGGAAGTGCTGCCCGGGATCGTCGCGAAACTGAGGGAGATATCCCCGTACAGCGCCGAGCGTCCGATGGGCCCGGGCGGAGGTGAGAGCTGTGTACAGTGAGAAGGTAATGGACCACTTCGCGAACCCGAGGAACGTCGGGGAGATCCCGGACGCGGACGGCGTGGGGAAGGTCGGCAACCCGCAGTGCGGGGATGTCATGTGGTTGTACATCAAGGTCAAGGACGGCATTCTGACCGACATCAAGTTCAAGACCTTCGGATGCGGGGCGGCGATCGCGACCAGCTCCATGATCACCGAGCTGGCCAGGGGGAAGACCCTCGAGGAGGCCAAGAAGATCTCAAGACAGGACGTCGCGGACTCATTGGAAGGGCTTCCTCCGACCAAGATGCACTGCTCGAACCTCGCGGCTGACGCCCTCAGAGAGGCCATCAAGGACTACGAGGCGAAGCAGGCGGCGAAGGCGAAGACGTAGCCAGGCACCGCTGGAAAAGTTCTAGTAGATAGTCCGGCAATCCCACAGAGAGCCCATGACGGACATCTCGGTGGAAGTCTGCGGCCTGCGCCTCAGGAATCCGACGATGCTAGCGTCCGGTGTTTTGGATGAGACGGCCAGGAGCATGCTGGCGGTCGCGAAATCGGGCGCAGGCGCAATCGTCACCAAGTCCATAGGGATCGAGCCGAGGAGCGGCCACCCGAACCCCTCCGTGGTGGAGCTCGAGGACGGGCTCCTGAACGCGATGGGCCTGCCGAACCCCGGGATTGACCTGTTCTCGAAGGAGGTCAAGGAGGCGAGGAAGGGCGGCGTCCCCATCATAGGCTCTGTGTTCGGCGGGACCGAGGAGGAGATCGCGGAGCTCGCGGGGATGATGGCGGAAGCCGGCGCGGATGCGGTCGAGCTCAACCTCAGCTGCCCGCACGCCAAGGGCTACGGAGCGGAGCTGGGCTCGTCGCCCGAGAGGGTCGAGACGAGCTGCCGGCTGGCGAAACGGGCATGCGGTGTGCCCGTGTTCGCTAAGCTCACCCCGAACACATCCTACATCGCGGAGCTCGCGAAGGCGGCCGAGAGGGGAGGCGCGGACGCGGTCGTCGCGATCAACACGCTGAAGGGGATGGCCATAGACCCCGAGGCTGGCATGCCGATCCTCGGGAACAGGTTCGGGGGGCTGTCTGGCCCTGCGATAAAGCCTGTCGGGATCAGGTGCGTCTACGAGATCTACGAGTCCGTCGAGATACCAGTGATTGGAGTCGGCGGGGTCACGACCGGCAGGGACGCCGTGGAGTACATCATGGCCGGGGCGCAGGCCGTGCAGCTCGGGACCGCGGTCTGGATCAGGGGAGAGAAGGTCTTCCGCGAGGTGTGCAGGGAGATCTCGCAGTTCATGAAGGAGAACGGCTACGACTCCGTCAAGGAGATGCTGGGGGTTGCTCACTCTGGCAGGCATTAGGCTGCTGAGCGTCAGGAAGAACTCTTCGGAGACGGCGTCCGTCAAGACCGTGAGGCTCGGCGGAGAGCTCGAGGCAGTCCCAGGGCAGTTCGTCATGGTTTGGGTCCCTGGCAAGGACGAGTTCCCTATGTCGGTGTCATACCCCGGAAGTAACTTCGGGATCACGTACCAGGTGCTGGGCGAAGGTACCCGCGCCCTGGCCGAGATGGCGAACGGCAAGAAGGTCGGCATCAGAGGACCTTACGGAAGGGGTTTCTCAATCAAAGGCAGGAAGCTGCTAATGATTGGCGGAGGGGTCGGGATGGCCCCGATCGCTCCGCTGGTCGACATCGCTCGGGCGAAGAGGCTCTCGGTCGATCTGGTGATCGGGGCGAAGACCAGCGACGACCTGCTCTTCGAGCGGAGGGCGACGAGGGCGGGAGCGAAGGTCCACATCTCCACCGACGATGGCACCAAGGGCTTCAAGGGCTTCGCCAGCGAGCTCGCGACCGAGCTCTTGGACTCGGCAGGGCCGGACCATGTCTTCGCATGCGGGCCCGAGAAGATGATCGTGAAGATCGTTGCGGCCGCATCGAGGAGGAAGATACCGATGCAGGCCTCGCTCGAACGGCACATGAAGTGCGGCATCGGGATATGCGACTCCTGCGCGTTGGACGGGGTCCACGTGTGCAAGGAAGGCCCGGTCTTCCCGCTCGAAGAGCTTAGGAAGTTCGGGGACCTCGGCGTGACGAAGCTCGACCCAGCAGGTCGAAGAGTGCCTGTCTGAGCGTCATACAGGAATGTCGCCGTTCGTCGGACAGAGGGAGAATCGCTGAGACCGCAGGGGTGATTCGCGTCAGACCGGACATATGAGAAATCCAAATAACCGTTTATCGTCGCGGGAGCCTGGACTCACCAGATTGTTGTCATCGTCGAAGCATTCTTCTACGTGCCAGCACAACACTATCCACAGAGGCGATAAGATGCCGGAGCGAGTAGTGAATTGGAACCAGACATACCAGAACATAGAGACGTCCTGCAGGACGACCTATCACTGCGTTCCTTGTACTTACCCGAACTGCCAGCGGAACCTGAAGGAGAAGAGGACTGCCGTCCGCTCATTCGGGAAGGGATGAGAGACCTCACAGTTTCTCGCCTGACAGAGGGGCCCGCCGACCGCGAGCCCCGCAAACCACTTATGGAGACTTGCCGCGCTCCTGCTCTTCTGGCATATCGATCTTGATGTGGAGCGTGTCCCGGACGATGCCCCAGAACTCCTGGTCCGAGACGCGTCCGTGGTCCTCGCCCGCCTTTTTGATCTTGCGGACGATGTCGCAGATCTGGTCCTGGTCCGCTGAGATGCTCCTCTCGCTCAGGCGGTTCTTCACGAGCGAGGTCCCCGAGTGCTTCCCGAAAACCAGGCGCCGCTTGTTCCCGACGTCCTCCGGGTCGACGCACTCGTACGTCATCGGACAGTTGAGGACGGCCGCCACGTGGATTCCGGACTCGTGAGTGAACGCGTTGGAGCCTATCCAAGGCTGGTTCAGGGGCACCTCGAGGTCGGCATAGGAGAACACCATCCTGCTGAGCTCGGACAGCTCCTCGGTCTTGATCTCGAGGTCCCGCTTGTAGAGATGCTTGAGCGTCATGACGAACTGCTCCAGGGGCACGTTGCCGGCTCGCTCGCCTATGCCACCGACGGTCGTCGCGATCGCTTCCGCGCCTGAGGACAGGGCCGCGATCGAGTTCGCCGTCGCGAGGCCGAAGTCGTTGTGCAGGTGCGCGGAGATCGGGGTCTTCGTGCCTTCCTTGATCTTCCTCACCAGATAGGAGATCGCCGAGGGGCCCGCGCAGCCGACGGTATCGGTGATACCGAGCCTGACGGCATGCGACTCCTCGCTGGCCTTGTAGACCTCCTTGAGGAACCCGAGGTCCGACCGCGTGCTGTCCTCGGTGCTGAGGCTCGCCTTGAGCCCGAGGGCGTGGGCGTAGTCCAGCGATTTCGTGACCCGCTCGAGGGCTTCCTCCCTGGTCATCTTGAGCTTGTAGTTCAGGTGGATGTCGCTCGTGGCGATGAACAGTAGGACCATGTCGACATCGCAGTCGGCGGCGGCGTCGATGTCCGCCTGGAGCGTCCTCGCGAGGCAGATGATCTCCGAGTCGAGCCCCAGCTTCGCGATCTTCTTGACCGTCCTGAGCTCCTCGTCCGAGACCGCAGGGAAGCCCGCCTCGATCTGGTGAACGCCGATGTCGGCCAACTTGGTGGCGATGGATATCTTCTGCTCGGGCGTGAAGTGCACCCCCGGCATCTGCTCCCCGTCCCTGAGGGTGCTGTCATAGATCGATATCTCCTCCGGGAGCTTGGGCAACGACGCTGCGTTGTAAGGGCTGACGGCTGAGAACTTCATCGACATGCGATTGGTTGGCGAGTATATATTCTGTTCCCGGTGCGCTCGGCCAGGCATTACATCCCTAGTGCTGAAAACAATAAATACGGAGACCTCATTGTTTAGCCAATTAATGCCGAGGTGACAGAGTGGCCATGTGGCGGACTGCAGATCCGCAAACGGGAGTTCAATTCTCCCCCTCGGCCCTCCAGTTTCGAATGTTGCTGTGACACGT
>JAJYIS010000096.1:5966-6616 GCA_021789945.1 Thermoplasmata archaeon
TGTGTCACAGCATTCGAATGTGAAACCTTTATAGAGGGGCTTCGCTTACCGCCTTAATAACAGTGTTAGCTCAAGTCTGGACGGAATCTGAACTAGGTGTGAGAATGAAGACCCCGTGTGAACTCGTTGTGGGAAGGATCATGCCCGCGATGAGAGCCTCCGTCGTCAAGGAACTCTCGGGCAAGTATCACATGAAGCAGGCGGACATAGCGAGGAATCTCGGCATCACCCAGGCCTCCGTCAGCCAGTACCTCAGCTCGGCGAGGGCCGCGGGGAGCAAGATGACCGACAGTTTCCCCGAGATTAAGAGGTTCGCGAGCGAGATCGCGAGGCGGATCGATGCGGGCGAGGGCCAGCTGGAATGGTCCTCCGTACTTTGTGACGCGTGCAAGGACATCCGCGAGAAGGACGCCTTCCGGAAGATGTTCAAGGTCAACTCGAGGGTCGCGGGCTGCGACATCTGTAAGAAGACCTGATGCGGTACTCTTCCAGGACGAGGAGAGCTGGGCGGCGGCGACAGTGATATATAACGGTGTTATATCGATAGGGTCGGGATAGCATGGCGCGAGCTAGGGTGATGGACAACATACTCGAGGCAGTGGGCGACACGCCCATGGTGCGGTTGAACAGGGTCGTGCCCGAGGGAGATC
>JAJYIS010000097.1 GCA_021789945.1 Thermoplasmata archaeon
CGCGTACGATATCGTCTTCACGTACTATCTGGTCCAGAACAACAGCAACAACCTGCAGTCGTACTTCCCGAAGATCGCCGGACAGTACGTCATCAACAGCATCTGGGCCACGAACAACTACGAGCTGTACATCAAGACCAACGTGCCGTATGCACCGCTGTGGGGAGCGTTGACCGTGATACCAATCCTGCCGCAGTACATATGGCAGAACTACAAGGCCAACTGGGCCAACTTCGATACTGGAAACGGCATCCCACCGTGCGTCGGCTCGGGCCCGTGGTACTACACTCTCAACGGCCTACCCTCAGCGGGCACAGTCGAGCTCGACAGGAGCCCGACGTGGTTCCAGACCGAGGAGCGGGGCTGGCAGGTCCACGCCTCGAGGCTGATATTCAAAACCGAACTGAGCACCGATGCACTACTGAGCGACCTGCAGTCCGGTGCAATCGACATCTACGGGTACCCGACTCCGACACAGTTCACGAACACCTTGCCGAGCATCCCCGGGGTGACCGAGTGGGGTGTCACGACGGGGTTCGTGTACGAGTTCAACATGAACCAGATGAGCAATACGCAAAGAGCTGCACTAGGTGGGAACTATAAGACGGGAAGCAATAATCAGCTGCTTCTTGATCCCGCGGTAAAGCAAGCCATGATGATGTGCGTCGACAAGCAGGGATTTGCGAACTCTGTGACAGGGAGTAACCTCGGCTCCCCGGCGGATTCTTTCGTACCTCAGAACAACCTTTATCACTATGACTACGGCAGCAGGCCAGGCGAGACCCCGGTTAATTACAGCCCTGCCGCGGCCAGAGCTCTGCTGAACGCGAATGGCTGGAACTATGATCAATATGGCAACTACAATCCGAACGCCACGCCACTGTGCCAGATAGGCGGCACGAGCAAGCTCCAGTTCAGGTTCTGGACACTCAACACCGCCACGGAATGGAATACGGGGGCGATGATGATTGCGAACTCATCGTGGCTCGGGGGAATCGACCTCAAGAGCTTGTACTCAACAGAAAGCACGAGTTTCATGATGGGCGCCTGGGCGACCGCGGACTACGATGTCTGGCTGTGGGACTGGGTCTTCGGCCTGAACTCGGACCCGTCCACGGACATCATGCTGATCTTCACGACGATGGCGATCGGAACTTGGAACGACCTCTTCTGGACCAATTCCACGTTCGACTACTTGTACAATCAATCGCTGTCTGCAGTGCAATTCACGACAAGGTACAACATCCTAGCCGACATGCAGGTATTGCAGTACTTCAGCGGTTCTTCGCCTGTCGCCTATAGCGCGGACGCGTACGCCGCTACGACAGCCGGCCCAGATCACTGGACGAACTACGGCAACTGGACCGCGCAGCCCATGCTCGAGCCCGACCAGTGTGCTCCGTACCTCTATATGCGAATGTCCCCGGATGCAACGCAGGGGCAGAACCCTGCGCCCGTGATCACCTCGATGATTGGCACGTACGCAGGATATGTGAACGATAGCATCTCTTTCACCGCCTCGGCCACCGACAACAACCCTCTGTCGTACCGGTGGTTCTGGGGAGACGGCCAGAGAACGGACTGGTTTTCGAGCGCAAACGCAAGCCACACGTACACTAGCGATGGTGTCTATACCGCATGGCTTGCTGTGAGGGAGTCCGGCACTTCTGACAATTTCACAACCGTGGCCTCGACTGATGTGACTGTGTTGGGATACAACAATCCGCCGACTGATGTTGGGTTCTCATACTGGCCTGGCGACCCTGACACGGGCACGGTCGTCCTATTCAACGGTTCTGCCTACGACCCAGAGGGCGACCCGATGACTTTCACCTGGAACTTCGGTGATGCCAGTACGGCAGTGGGACAGAATGTAACGCATCAGTTCGCGATGGGGCCAGGCACGTATAACGTCACCCTGTCCGTCGATGACAATCACATCGGACCCGGGAGGCCAGTCGTCGTCTATCAACTGGTGACCGTCACCAACAACACGCCTCCCACGTGCGTCGTCCCGGCGTATCCCCACGTCGTGTGGAAGGCGCCCACGGACTTCACCATCTCATCGTTCGATCCTGACACCAGAGACAATCACAGATACACTTGGTATTGGGGTGATGGCAGCGCGAGTGTAACCTCGACTACAACCGCCACGCATACGTACAACATCAAGGCCAGTTACAACCTGACGGTCTGGGCTGACGATCTGACGGGATTGCCTGGGCACAATGTGAGCGGGTGGAATTATGTCCTTGTCGGTGGGGACGCATCACCCGTCGTCAAAGGCTTCACTACGAGCGCAAGCAGCGTTCAGGTAGGTCAATGGGTCAACTTCACAGGCTCTGCCACCGACCCGGACAGCGACTACTTGTGGTACACATTTGATTTTGGTGACAGCACCTACGGGTACGCGGGCGGATACTCCGATCCATCGATTCCTCTGAACCTCACTGTCAGCCACTACTACAGCTCGCCGGGGACCTACAGTGCCTGCCTTTACGTGACAGACAACTACTCGTTCCCGGTAGTGTCATCACCAATCGTGATGACGGTCATCACGGGAAATCGGGCCCCCCAAGTGAGCGCGCTGGCGACGATCCGTGCGACGACTGTGTGCAACGGGACTTACATGGCAAGTGCCACTGACCCCGACGGTGATTCGCTGAGGTATACGTGGGACTTTGGAGATGGCACTCCGCTCGCTGTGGGAAACGATATGCACCACGTGTACTCGGCCGCGGGCAACTACACCCTGACGGTGTATGTCGACGATCTGACGGGATTCGTAGGGCACAATGTCTCGAGCCAGACCACTGCGTACATCACCACGGACTACGTTCTCGCCCTTTCTCCAGGGTGGAACCTCGTCACCGTGCCTCCGATCGGCTACGGGTACAAGGCGAGCACCCTTGGCCTTATGAACGGCGACCTCGTTAGCGGTTTCGACCCCGCGACTGGCTCGTACGCGCAGAACTTCATCGTCGGATCGTCGCCTTCGATGATGGACTTCGCGATAGCCCCGAGCACCGGCTACTGGATCCACACTGCGGTGGCCGAGACGCTGCACCTCTACGGCCTCTATCCGTCTACGACCATGACGAGGAACCTGACATTCAGCTCTGGCTCGGGTTGGGCGCTGGTCGCGTTCAACACGCTCAACTCCACTTGGAAGGCGAGCATGGTGCCCTCGATGTTCGGGGGCAACATAACTATCGTCGCGCGGTGGATCCCGTCGCCTTCCGGTGTCTACAGTTCCTATATCGCTGGCGTCCCGCCGACCGACTTCACGCTCGCGCCCGACGAGGCATTCTGGGTATACTGCACTTCGAGCGGCACGTTGACTTACGTTCCATGAGGGAGTCGGGGGAGCGCAGACCGTGAATTGAGCTGGAAAGATGATCAGGCTCCGCCTTCGGTCAGAGAGGAGAGGACTTCCTGCCCCCTGGCCGTGAGGGCGTAGTACACGCGAACTCTCCTCTCGGCCGTGCGGTCTCGCCTCTCGACGACAATGAGCCCCATATCCTCGAGCTGCGAGAGATGCTGATAGACGGACACGAGGCTCATGTCCCTGCCCAGAGCTGAGAGTTCCTTCCGAATCCCGTATGCGTAGGATTCGCTCTCCTGGAGGATCCTGAGGATAGCGAGCTTCGAGTCCCCGATCCTCCTAGTGAACGGCGTCTCCTCGAACCTGGTGATGATGTTCCTGGCCGCCCTATCCCTCGAGGCCAGCTTCCTGGCCATCGCGGGGTCCTTGAGCCCCATGCCCGTGATCACGCACACGACCGACTCCGACCGGCCTAGGACTCCCGAATCCAGCCCCTTGCGCACAGCGGCTATGGTCGAAGCGGCTGCGGGCTCTGCGAAGATGCCTTCGTTGCTCGCGAGACTCTTGACCGCGTCGAGGATCTCCTTCTCGGAGACAACGAGCGCGTCCCCTCCGCTCGACTGTATCGCTTGAATGGCCTCGTCCGCCATCCCAGGGTCCCTGACGGCTATGTCCCTTGCAAAGGCGGCGTCGCCAGTCTTGTTCTTGCCGCTGCGCGTCCGGATCCTGTCGACTATCGGCGAGAACCCCTCGACCTGGACTCCGAGAAGTCGCGTGCCTGCCTTCTCCACGATCCCGATCGCCTCGAGGTCCCTCAGGCCCTTGTGGATCATCGCCAAGTGGGAGCCGTTGCCCATCGGGACGATTATCCAATCGGGCATCTTCCAGTCCATCTGGTCCGCGACCTCGATGCCCGATGTCTTGACCCCCTCGAGAAAGAATGGGTTGGACGGGGTCAACGGGTAGTGCTCGTCCAATCGCTCGGAGACCTTCATAGATGCGTTCTCGCGGCTGGTGCACGGGATGATCTCCGCCCCGTATGCCACGATCTGGTATAGCTTGCCGAGGTCGATCTGGCTCGGCAGATAGGCAATTGAATGCAAGCCTCCCCGGGCGCAGTAAGCTGCCGAGCTGGACGCGAGGTTGCCGGACCATCCGCAGGCGACGGCCCTGTACGCAAGGGCCTTCGCGCGAGATATCTCGACCGTGGTCCCCCTGTCGAGGAAGGACCCCGAAGGGTTCGACGTCTCGTCCTTGATGAAGAGCTTCCTCATGCCGAGGACCTGCGCCAGCGATTCCGAGCGCATGAGGTTCGTGTTCCCCTCCCCGAGGCTGACGATCCCTTTGGGATTCATGACGGGCAGGAGCTCGCGATACTTCCACACCCCCCTGATCTTGGATTCTCTGATCGACTCCTTGGTCACCCTTTCCTTGACCCCCTCCAGGTCCAGGACGACCTCCAGCCGGCCACCGCACCTCCTGCACACGGGCGACGGGGAGCCGACCGGCTGCTCGGCGTGGCAGTTCACGCACACGATCCCGACGAAGCTGGACGACTCCTGCATGGACACCTATGCATAGGTCCGCTAGCCTATACATAAGGTTTTGCTTATCTATCATCTGCTCATCCATGTACGTAAGGCACGATCGGCACGGTCGTGAGCGATCCGAGGAGACTGAGCAAATGACAGAGGCAAGCGGGCTTCCGAACGAACGCGGCGTGCGCGTCAAGAAGGTCGATGGGACAGAGAGGACCGAGGGAACGACCCTCATCAAGCGGGGCTTCGCGCAGATGCAGAAGCACGGGGTAATCATGGATGTCACCAACGTTGGCCAGGCACAGATTGCGGAGCAGGCCGGGGCCGTCGCTGTGATGGTCCTCGACAAGCTGCCGTACGACGTGCGAAAGGCCGGTGGCATCGCGAGGACCGCGAGCCTGAAGGTCATCGAGGAGGTCCTCGATGCGGTCACGATCCCGGTCATGGCGAAGTGCCGCATCGGCCACACATACGAGGCCAGAGTCCTGGAGACCATAGGCGTCGACATGATCGACGAGTCGGAGGTGCTCACGCCCGCCGACGAGGAGAGACACATCTGGAAGTGGGACTTCACCGCGCCCTTCGTGTGCGGAGCGCGAGACCTCGGCGAGGCGCTGCGGAGGATAGACGAGGGTGCTGCCATGATCCGGACGAAGGGCGAGCCGGGCACCGGCAACGTCGCCGAGGCGATCAAGCATATGAGGGTCGTGAATGCGGACATCCGGCGCATGAGATCCATCTATGAGAGCAACGACGACCAGGAGCTGGTCAGGGCCGCGAGGGAGTTCAAGGTTCCCCATCAGCTCGTGAGAGAGGTTGCCAAGCACGGGCGACTGCCGGTCGTGAACTTCGCCGCCGGCGGGATCGCCACGCCTGCCGATGCGGCAGAGATGATGCTCCTCGGGTGCGACGGCGTGTTCGTTGGCTCTGGCATCTTCAAGTCCTCTGACCCTGACACGAGGGCGAGGGCCATCGTGCTGGCCACGACATTCTTCGACGATCCTCAGAAGGTCGTCGAGGCCCAGAAGATGGTAGACGAGGCGAAGTCGATGCAGGGCCTCGACTCGAAGACCATGGAGCTTCACATGCAGGAGAGGGGGACTTCTTGAGCCGGATGACGATCGGCGTCCTAGGATTTCAGGGGGACATCGAGGAGCACTTGGCCTCGACCGAGACTGCGCTCCGGAGGATGACCCTAGACGGAAGCGTGACCGTCGTCAAAAGGCCGGAAGACATTGACGGGATAGACGGGCTCATCATCCCTGGCGGGGAGAGTACGGTAATGGGATCCCTGTCATCCTTCAATATGGCCATATCGAGGATCAGGGACCGGATACGGGCTGGCATGCCCGCGATGGGCACTTGCGCCGGGGTCATCATGCTCGCCAGACAGACAAAAGACCGCGTCGTCGGGGAGATGGAGCAGCCTCAGATCGGAACCCTCGACATCGGCGTCGAGCGCAACTCATTCGGCCGCCAATCGGACTCGTTCGAGGCGGACTTGGACATGCCGATCGTCGGTGACAAGAGGTTCCGAGGAGTCTTCATCCGCGCGCCCGTGATCACGGACGTCGGTCCGAACGTGAAGGTCTTGTCGAAGCTCGATGGGAAGATGGTAGCGGTCCAGGAGGGGAAGACCCTAGGCCTGACCTTCCATCCCGAACTCGCAGAGGACACTCGGCTCCACGAGCATTTCCTGCGAATGGTGGGAGAGCGAGGGAAGAGA
>JAJYIS010000011.1 GCA_021789945.1 Thermoplasmata archaeon
AGAAATAGAAGTACGGGTCTCCCCCGTCCGACCCGACCAGCTTTGCCTTGAGCGAGCTGCCAGCGTAGACATAGTCCCCGCGCTGAGATCCCGACTTGTCCGTGAGCAGGTCATGGCCGAGATAGACATAGTCCGTCGCGGTTCCGCTCTCTAGGGTCAGCGCCCTCATCCCGTTGGCGTCATACCAGTACGTGCCGACGGTGGATGGTGAGTTCCACTTCTTCTTGTTGGCGTCATATGTCTGCTTCGCGACATTCACCAGCTGGCCAAACGAATTGAACTGGTAGTTGTATCTCACACTGTTCGTCTGGTTCTTCCAGATCTGGTTGCCGTTCCTGTCATAGCTGTAGTACCAGGAGGCCTGACCGCTGGTGCTGGTCATGTTAAGCTCGTTGTACTTCCCGGGAAGGTAGGTGTATTGAGTCTGGGTTGTGCCATTGATGGTGCTCGTCAGTCTGTTGCCCACGGAATCATAAGTGTAGCCGATCGATCCCCAGGCTCCGACAGCATACGTTAGCCGGTTGAGGCAGTCGTAGCTGTAATTCTCGTTGTTCGTGAAAAGGCCGGTCTGGCTCACGGAAATGATATTGCCTGCTTGGTCATAGACATCATAGGACAGCCATAGCTGAGTGTGGACGCCGGACTTCACCTGTATGCCCGTCAGGTGTCCTCTGTTGCTGTATGTATAGTAGGTAACCAGTCCGTTCCCCGCAGTCTCCTGTGCAACCGAATCGTCCAGGTTGTAAGCGTTCGCAGTCCAGAGTATCGCGACAAATGGTACTGTCATCAAGACCGAGGTCACGCGGTTATATGCATCGTAGCTGTACGTGATATTCGCATTGTTGGGATACCTAACCCACGCGACGTTACCAGCGGCATCGTATCCGAAGGTCGAGGTGAATGGGTCTACACCAATGGTCTGTGTGTGCGACACAATCCAGCCGCGCTTGTTGTAAGAATACGAGATACTGCCAAGGCTGTTAGTCGTCTGGACCTTCTGACCTGCCGCATCATGATAGATGTATACACTACCGGCGGGGTTGGTGATTCCCTCAAGGTTCCCTGCAAAATCATATAGTGAGTTCGTCTTGGCACCGCTCCTATCAATCTTCTGGACGACTCTGCCAGCATTGTCATAGCTGGCCGAGTCATAGAAGCCATCGGGATAGGTCGTCCTTGTCAGCCTATTCAGCTGATCATAGGTCATGCTGGTGACCTGCCCCTTGTCGTCCGTGACCGACAGTAGGTTGCCGACCGCATCGTAGGTCATCGAGCATGTGTCAAAGGCAATTGGAGAGGAATACCGTGTCGCAATCAAGTGCCCAAGGTAATCGAAATACTGCACGACACCATGGCCCAGCTCGTCGGTGTATGTGATCCTCTTGTTCGTGTCATCATATGCCATTGTCCTGGAGCTATTGTCCGGGTTTGTCGTCCTGGTCAGACGACCGAGATAGTCGTAGGTGTGGGACGTTACATAGCCGAGTGCGTTCGTGCATGAGACCACCCGATCCTGCCAGCTGTAGGTGTAGACAATCGACGAATATGGAAAACTGCCGTTGGGCAGGTCCCCATATCGTTCGACCCTTGTCATCCTGCCAATTTGATCGTAGTAGTACATTGTCTCGTGATTCAGTTCATCGAAGATAGCAGCGGTGTTCCCCACGTCGTCATAGGTCGTGTTGACGCACTTTCCATCAGGATACTGGATGCTAGTTATGCGCCCGAGCTGGTCATAGGTCCAGCTGGTCTTCCTGCCCAAGGGATCGACGCTCATGGTCAGCCGCCCGAGGCTGTCGTAGGAGAACCTCGTGGCGCTGTCAGTAGTGAAATCATCGTAGTAGACCTTGAACGAGTTCTTGTTGTTGTTACCAGTGGTATTGACATAGAGCTCGAATCTGACCTTGGCACAACCAGCCCAGTTGATGACGAAGTCCAGGTCCGGGCAAAGCGACACATTTAACCAGACATTCAACGAGCGGCTACCGAAGACGACAATGGTATTCGGTTGACCAGCGCTCGACTTGTTGTAACCATTGTAGGTCCAGCAGGACAGCCAATAGGTGTAGTTCGCGTAATTCCTTCCCGTCGAGTCATACAAGCGCATCCTAACGCCAGAATCCATGGATTCTGAAGCAGATTTGTTGTGTGTGTAGTCCCCCAGGAGCATCCGGACCGATATAGTCGACACATGGGTGACAGAATAGTCTTTGAACATTGTTGCGGCGAACTGATTCGCGGAGTTGGCGCCGGAGAAGCTGAGCATCACCGAGTAGGCGGGCGAGAACGACTTCGCGATTGTGTACTTGGTTGTCAGCCATGAGGCCCCGGTCGTATTCGACCAACCATTCACAGTGTTGAAATACTCGGTCTGGCCCGAGACGCTTGTCGCATTCGGGTAAGTGTGACCGTCGCCGCTGACATACTGGGTGAAGGACCGTACACCGGTTGGGTCTCGAGTCCAGATTTGATTCCCGTATACATCGTAGCCTGCTTGCGAGACGACCCACCCCGTTTCCTGCTTAAGCTTGGTTTCAACAATGTCCCCTATGTTGTCGTATTTTAGATAGGATTCCTCTTTCACGCTCATCCCGAAATCCTGGTACTGAAATACGCCCACTGGCCTGTCTCGAATGTCCGTATTGATCACATTAGGGTAGAAGTCTGGCGTGGAGTATGTGTACTCGTCTCCGACGTATATCTGGCCGAACCACGGACCCTGGTAGACCAGGGCGTTGTAATTGTTCCTGACAGTAATGCTTCCTGATGTCGGATACGTGTTGATGTGGGGGGGATAGGACGAGCAACTCAAGGGGGGACTCAGAGTCACCTGGCCAGACACTAGTGTTCCGGAAAGGCTCACGCCGCTATCGAAGGTGAGTGTCACCTTGTAGCCCGTGGGGATCCCGAGCACGTAAATGCTGTTGTAGGCAGTGGATGAGAAATCCCAACGCGCAGTTCCAGCATTCAGGCCGTTTATGATGCCATCAACCTCGTAGTTTCCATTGATGCCTAAGGCCGAAGCATTCACGCACAGTTGGAGCCAGCAGCCTGTGACCTGCGGGACATCGCCGACGCGATAACCGTGTCCGGTCGCATTGATCTCGACAGGACTGTCAGGAAGGTGGATCAAATCCTTGCCATTAAGATCTCCACCCCAGTAGGCGCGGTACCATGTGCCGCCCACCAAGAACTGAGCCATTATCTCTCGGGGCGCGCTACCCGCGGTCAACCAGATATATTGAACAAAACAATCAGTTGCACTATTGATCCACATCTGGGCAGAATTACTGGAGAATCCTTGATAGTCGGTTCCGGTGAGATTGGTTTCGAGACGATAATAGGTGCCACTTACCGCATAGCCGGGGTCATAGACCCATGTCACGTTCCCCCAAGAGCTGGAACCGGAGGGCCAGCCGTTTGGGCCAGTCGACAAATCATCAGCTGCGTACCCCCTTGCCCTGCCGAATCCCATATTGGTCTTGTTCAGTGGCGGCGCTGGGGGCTTGCTTGAGCTGAGCGTGTAAACATCGCCGCCCCAGACATCCGTCATGACTGTGCTGATCATGGGTATGCTGACCTTGTATACGCTGAGGGCTCCGGGAAAACAGGGACCCACCTCGGGGATCTGCAGCACACCGATCTTCGACATGTCCATCAAGCTCCCGCTTGAATCGTACAATGTCGCGAGGTATCCAGAGCATCCGCTGATGCTGACCGTGGTGTTGCGGAAGATTCGCGGGGAGTCGATGTAGAGGGAAGTCGCATAGTTCGGGTAATCGAAGGTCGAGAAACTTATGCCATCAATCCAACCCCAAACTGGATTAATCAGTGGACAGTGCGCAGAATGTATTCCGTTGATGTACACGTCATATGTTTGATTGCCGTAATGCACAGCGAACCCGAGGTCGTACCATATACCGGGCTCAAACGATGCGAACGACACCCACCCCACACCATTGGAGTATTCGAAGTTATTGCCGAAGGATAGGATGGCAATCCTTGGATGTGTGCTGCTAGTGGCACCGATGTAATTCTCTAGGCTGTTTGACGCCATGTACCTCGTTTCGATGACGAAGTCCAGAGTTTGCTGAGCGATTGCGTGCACTGCTGATACACTGCCTCCCGTATAGGTCTTCAAGAGTCTCAGACAAGGGGCGTTAGCCGGATCCACCGTCGCGTCAAGATTGACGCTGCCACCAGCAGAAGTTATGTTCCAGTCCGAGATGTCCCAGTCATCGAATGTCTCAGAGAAGATCTTCCCCGACGATGTCTTGGTGAGCACTGCTGCTGCCTGGAACGAGTTCTCGTTGTGAGTGTTGGCGTAGGATGTGAATGTCTCATGACCCAGAGCGTCGCGAGTGTACACGATGTTTCCCCAGTCATCATAGCCAGTGTACTCCGTATAGTTGACGACCTGGGATGTACCTCTGTAGGTATCAACGCTCACAGGCCTCCCCAGGGAGTCGTACCAAGTGTCGGTTCTTGAGAGCTGAACTCCGCTAGCATCCACCTTCACCTCGCTTACTCGACTCGGAGAGGACGTGAATGTGTATCTTGTCACGCCCTGTATCCCTGTCCTGACATCCATGTCTGTCACATTGCAGTGAACTATCCTGCCATCAACCACCTTGTAGTCGAAATTCGTTTGGCGGATCTGCCCACCACTGCCCCTGCCTCCAGTGTTCTGGGTGACGACTTTCGTCGTCAACCACGAAAGCACGCCCAACCCCGCCGGCATATCCTGGTCGAAGACGAACGTGAGATTTCCCCTTGACGGGAAGGTCACGTTGTTGAGGATGACACAAGGGTACACTCGCGAGACATTGAACGCGGACGGCAGCGTGTAGCCGAAGCTCGTGCTCCTCAGCATCGGGTCCTGGACATTTGTGAGGACCTTGTTGCTGCTTCCTCCGACTGCTTCGTACGAGTAGTTGAATCTCGCATGGTCAGGTCGAGTCACGGATGACAATGTGCCATCGCCATTGTAGCTGAACTCGATGTATCGACCTTCGGTGTCTGTTATCCGGTAGATCTGGCCAGCACTGTACGTGATGTTCAAGGACTTGTATGAGTTCGAGGGTTCCGTTGTGCCCTGGTTGGTAATCTGGAAGAGGCTGTAATTGAACCCGTAGAACCAATATCCAACCCCTGAGGAGAGGGAAAGTTCGTAGTAGAACGAGCTATGTGGTTCATTCACCTTCCTGAGAACAAAAGCGACTGCGTAGTCGTTGACGAATTCATCAGGATTCCCTGCGTTGCCCCACTCTATGGGATACTTCAGATCTCCGGGGAGGCATACGGAAATGCCGTCCATCCAAGGTAGGTCGAGACTCCATCCAAGGCCAAGATTGCAGTACGGAAACACACCTGAAGTGTACGGAGTCCCATCGGTGTAGAAGTACTCTGGCTGCACATATATCCTCGAAACTTCCAAGCTCAAACCAGCTCTTGCCGGGATTGACACATCGGTCTGTCGGACCGTCAGCAGTCCCGTGCCCGGCGCAACGTTGTAGCCGAAAGTCGAGAAGTATGTCCCGTAGGGGGAAAGCCCGTCTCGGTTCCATGGGTCGGTCAAGGTGCCCGGGGTTCCGTACGGGGAAGGCACGTACGCGAACATTACGTTCTCCCCTTGGGAGGTCGATTGCTCTGTCCAAGCAACGGCCTGAGAACCAATCGTATTCTTCCAGCTGGTAACTCCATGGACTGTTCCTCCGGATGACGAAGTGTAGAAACAGTCGATCGAGGACCACTGGTTGGAGGGCGGTCTCGTCTTCTGGACATGCCATATGGCACCTTGCGCCAAGTATAGGATGTGAAGGGTTCCGAACTCGTCGCACGAGATTGTTGGATAGGTGACGCCCGATGTGCCGGGTACGTCATACGGTGCCGAGGCTGTCGAGCCGCTAACCGAGATGTATCTCAGCATGCCGTCGTAACGCGTGAACGCGAAATGCAGAGTTCCATCCGGTCTTGCGAGAACAGAACACAGACTGCTCTTGGACCCATTCATGATTCCGAAATTCTTGCCAGTGCCGCCCCAATGGGTGCCGTCAGAATACCAGTAGTCCCAATAGACCGTGCTGTCTTGGGCTCCCATCTGAATCCAAGCGACGCTCGAAGGGCCATACGGGAGCAAGATATCATAGTAGTCATTTCCTGCATCAGGGGGACTGTTTTCCAGTGTGAAACTCGCCCCATCAGAAGAGCGCTCGAGGTATAGATAGGGAGCCGAGCGCCGGTCACCCCCGAGCAGCCAATAGCACCCGTCGTTGCTGATTGTGAGAGATACTGGGTATGCGGTAGTCGAAGAACCGGCATAGCTAATGGCCTTGATTGGAGAGTTCCAAGAGACTGTGGTGCCCCCAACGATAGTTCCACATGAGAAGTAGGCCCCTCCAGAGCCTCCAGGAAGTATGCTGCTGTCCCATGCGACAGCGATCTGATCCGCTCTCTGGGCGACGTCGAACCCAGCGCTTGAACTGGGATCTATGTTTGAGGATGACGGAACAGTGTACTCACCGCTCCAGAGGGTGCCATCGTGGCTGTACCTGTAGCCTATGTAGCCGCCGTTATTGTAGAACACCCAGTAGAAGCCGTCATTCCAGAATACCTTCCTCTGGTATGATCCATCTGTCGCGTACGTGGTCATGCTAGGCGCCACAAGACTTGGATCAATGAGCCGCTCACCTAGGCCGAACGCAACAGCGATTGCGGGCGCCATCTGTCCTGAGAACGGTACCTGCGCCACGCTAGTGAGTGCGCTGCCGGCGTCGCTCCAATTGGCGACAAACCGCAAGCCGGAAGGGCTCAGCATATTCAATGAAGGCGTACTGATTGGCAACAGTCGCCCGCTGTATTGATTCATCGAAGAAGTGAGGTCTCTAGCCTCATCAAGAACGATCTGAGAACCAGCTGAGGGCACAATCATCCATACGACTTGCCAATCAGCCAAGCTCGAGTTGACATGTAAGACCTGTGCGGTTATTTTTGGGGCGTCCGAACCCGTGAAGTTGATGTATATCTCCATGTTCGCCACTGTGTATGGGAGGAACTCTGTGGTATTGAGCCAATATACGATGCGGACAGAGGCGTTCGTTGACTGAACCGTGTCCGTCGAGTTCGGCGGCGAAGAGACAATCTGTGCTTGGACAGGGACTGTGGTGATTCCTGAAGCCCATATCGCAAAATAGGATTCACTTACTAGCGTCTCGCCTGTTGGGGACCAGAGAGATAGATATGCAGGATGTGACTTGTTGACCACGAACGTCCCCTGCATTGTTCTGAACGCAATACAATTCGGATCCGCAGGAGGTTCCGAGTAGGAGACAATCGAGTTTGCTGGTGAGACCACAGGCCTTGTGAGGCCACCGTAGCTGTCCACCCTTCCTCCAGGAACTTCTCCAAGGACCGGCGTGGCCAAATCTGGAGTATTCAGGTTCAACGCATAAGGGGCATTCATCAAGGTAATGTTTGCGGCATCGACGCTAGTATCCGTTGTCGAGTTGACGACGGTTTGGGTTGGAGCTCCAGATCCGTTATCTTGCGTCCCATCTGCGGCCACGTTCGGTGGCCTCACAAGTACCTGAAAACCCACCATCACCATCAGAACGACGGCAAGCCACGCAAAGCTCTTGCCAAGATATCTCCTCTGAAAGCTACCTCTAGCCTTTCCCACAAGCCTGCAAGTCGCCACACATATACCCCCATTCCTCCCAATGCCCTAGTAATGGACCACGCCAAACCAGGGCGTGCTGGACAACCTCGACTCGTACACCCTCAACGCGACGCATCAGCTCTTCACTTCGTCGAGTTACAGGGCATGTATCGTCAACGCGCTACATAAGCTGTCGCATGAATTGCAGCCTCCAAGAATTGCTAGACTTGCTTCCGGTTGACGCCAGCTTTTTCAGGGAAGAAAGCATTTCAGTAGCGGGTTAACATGCACATAGTGGTGCTCGAGGGCCAGGCTCTGATACTCCAGATCCTGATGCTTCTGAGGCTGGAGCATGGATTCTACATCAACAAGATGGTGAAAGTGAACTTCCGTGGCACAAGCAGGGCCACCATATACCGCGTGATGAGCAGACTGGAAACGGCTGGCTTGGTCGCGAGCGGACTCCGGGATGTCGGCGGGATTGGGGGCATAAGGAGAGAATTCCACCTGACCCCGGCAGGAGAGGATGTCGCCGACCACGTGCTAGCGATCGAGGAGTCTCTGAAGTCCGCAGCAAGGGATGTCAGGAAGCACAGGCAAACAGACGCCGGCCAATGACGATGTGCAGGAAGGGGGAGAGGCTTCCTGGTTCCACCCCATCCTATCGCAGGTCGGCTCATTCGGATTCAGTAGCCGCTCATCGTATCGGCTCATGGAGGTGGACCCAGGTGGACCCGTGGAATCCTCCATCAGGGGGCTTGCCTCTGCCAAACCAAGTCGGATGCCTCGAATCGACCAGTTCAGACAGGTTGTTCAGGTCCGAAGGGATTCGAACCCGTGAGAGGCCAGCGATTCTTCGTCACGCTCAATAAGCTACCCATTTCCTATCCGCGATGTCCAAACGCAATGCTGCATCAAGATATCCCAGCAGCGTTTCCACAGAAGATGCTCCGTGCTCAAGGACGCTCGCACATTGATTCAGTGCATCCTCAAGATTGGGGTCGAGAATCCTGCTTAATGCAGACGGAGAGCCCGCACACGCTGCCTTCACAGCCTCTATCTCATCCTTCTTCAGGTTCTTTCCCAGCGCGTTCTCGGCAACGGGGACGACAAGCTGATCAACAACATGGTGGCCATATTCGCTCTTGAGGAGCATATGCGGGCATTTCTGAAGGAGCAGTCGAGCCACTTTCAGCATCTTCGCCTTGTTCTTCTTTGGCAGGCAGTAGTGCAGGGATTTAGTTCCGAACCTAGGTGGTATGGCTTCAATTGATTCCAGGAAACCGTTGGTCTCCAGATTTCGGCAAATGGTACGTGCCCCTTTGCGCGAAATGCTCAACTGGCTCCGTTCTGTCCTTACGGACTTGATTCCTAGCTCGTTCACCTTTGTGCGGATTCTTGATACGTTCAACACCTTGTTCCCGTTCTTCAGAAAGACCAGCATCACTGCAATTCGGGGTGAGATTTGCGGGCGATTAACCATGTTGACGAAAAGATGGAATCCTCTGGAGCCAGATAATACTGCCGGGCGCCAGTGTGGTGACTTTTGACGCCATAAGTCACCACTTTTCTAGGTTACAAAACGCCGGACATCGTACGTCTGTTCTGGTACGGGTCGCAAGACGAAGACCCGGCCAGCCACTGTGAACCTCGGAGATTCGCTTCCACGCGCCAATACCAGGTTCCAGTGCAGCAGGAGGGAACAGGGATGGAAGATATGGAAGGTGTCCCAAGGGACTTCTGGGACGGCATGGTCTCGATACGAGATGTGCTTCTCGACTATGGCGTCAGCGAGGACGCTGTGGAAGAACTGCTCGACGAGATTGAACGCCTGATCCTAGAGGCCCTGAGGGAAGCGGAGAGCGACATCGCCGAAGGCTCTCAGGACGAGAAGGACTCGCCCTGATGACGGAGGCGGAATATCGATGTCGCAACAAACCCCACAGACGGCGGCGGTAAACGCCGCCGGTATTTTTCCTCGACCGAGCAAAAAGAGGAAGGGACTCTTGAGTCGGATAAGGAGGGAGCCCGACGGACAGAGCACGGCTTCTACTGCGAGTTCTCCGACCAAGCTAGCCCCGCAGCAGACCACGCCTGCGCCGCCCTTGACCAAGGCGTTAGTCAGTGCGGATCACGGTGGGATTCAGGATCGACAGAGGGTTGCCGAGGCCGTGCCTCAGAGGCATCACAAGGATGAGCACCATCGACCCGATGCTGCTCCAACGGGCAACAACCCTGACGAGAAGAGATCGGAGAAGCCCACTTCGAAGGAACAGGTCGACGGAATAGATACAGAGCTGTATCACAAATTGGTCAACGAGGTCGGAGCACCTGCGAGGCTAAAGAAGAGAATCAATACGACGCTCGCGGACAGAATGCGAAAGGCGGGATGGAGCTACAGGCAGATCGGGAAGCACTTCAAAGTGTCGCCCTGCACCGTCAGGCGACGGCTGAGGGAGGCGAAGCTGCTGAAGTGAGGGGTCGGGGACTGGCATATGCGGGTTGAACTACCATGTGAGAGTCGAGAAGGCGAAGGATTTACACCCTCCCACGCGCATCCCTTGACCGAGGCAAGGATACCGCCGTCGGGCGGACAACTTGCCTCGAGAGCTGGTCCCAACGACTACAGGGACGGACGCCCGGGTCGGAAGGACGGCTCTGTGGGCTCGAGAAGAGGCAGCGATAGGAGACCGAGAACTATGGGCCGGTATCCATTCGTGTGTGCCTACAGAAGATACCTGAAGGGAGTACGTGCCAGGCTGTCGGAATCGACTATGGTCGAGCGTGAGAGGAAGCTGCACTGTCTCTCGACGGTGGTTGAGAACCTGTACGCGACTGAAGTCATAGCCACCTCGAATCCGTCGAAGTTCGGGGAGAATGACATCATCGAGATCTTCCTCGCCCTGAAGAAGCGCGGAATCACCCGCGAGACGCTGAGGAAGTACATCACGATGCTGAAGTTCGTCGTGAGAGAGTGCAGGAACACCGTCGTGGACGACATGCTCGCCAAGGGCAGGCTCGTGATCGGCGCGGACCGCAAGGACCCCTTCGCCCTGGAAGCAGAAGAGGTCAAGCGTATCCTTGACGGAGCGAGGGAGGTCGGAGGCTGGAAGGGAGCGGTGACCCGCTTCTCTGTGGCCATGATGACCTTCCTGAGGCTGAGGCCTGGTGAGCTCCAGAAAGCCTCCTTGAAGGACATGGACACGAGGAAGTGGACCTTCCTGGTGGCTAATCCGAAGGGCAAGGGAACCTACGGCGAGGAAGCGCGCCTACCGATCCCGGATGTGCTGAAGCCGTATGTCCTGGAGTTCCTCGAAGAGAGACAGAAGATGCTTGAGTCGAGGGATATCGGGGACGCGTCGACTCTGATCCCCGCCGTCTCGACCAAGGGCGTGAACGTGTACACGCAGCAGGCGTTCGGAAGGCTCAGGAAGGCCGTCATCGCCAAGACGGGCATATCCTTCCGGTGGAAGGACTTCAGGGCTACAGGAGGGCAAATAGCCCTCGACAGCGGCGTATCTATAGAGCAGGTATCTCGTAGCATGAGGCACGCATCGGTAGTGACAACGGAGCGGTACTATTGCCGCGCCAGGGCTGACCTTGCGTATGCCCGTGTCAATGACGCATACAACAGTGTCTTTGTGCGCGAGCCAGCTATAACGGAGAAATCTGTTTGAATTGGAATCCGAGAATAATTGTCTGGCTTGAAGAGTGAGTGGGCCCAACCGGATTCGAACCGGTGAACTTCTGCGTGTCAAGCAGACGTCATAACCACTAGACCATGGGCCCGTTCGGGATTGCGGAATAAGGCAAGGGCGTTGATAACACTTTCTGTCCCGTCGAGCTGGAGCCAGACGGAAGGCAACGGCTTTATTGCCCTGGATTCCAGTCCTCGTGGCGATGACCGCAGGAAGGGCATCGACGCTAGTCTACGCCGGAATCGGTTCGTCCCATTCTTGGACTTGGCTAGCAGACCTGTTCGAATCCAGGGGACTTTACGATTTGCGTTTCCTGGATTCCCGAGCTTTCGCAGAGCACTTGACCGATGATGTTCGTTCCGTCATCATCTCCGGAGGAGACGGGTTCAGGATCGCGTCTGCCATCGGTCCTCATGGGTTCGCTCACCTTAAGGGGTTCATCCACAGAGGCGGAACGTATCTCGGTGTGTGCGCCGGCGCCTACCTCCCGCTTCCTTCCTCGCTCGAACCGTTCAACAGGTTCAATGTCTCGACAACCAAGATCGAGAACATCGACTGCAGGGCCCGAATCTCGTCCTCGCCCAGGCTGGCGGTGAGCTACGGTTCTTGCTCCATAATCCATCCGATCAGGGGCGAGATTGAGCTGGATGGAATCGGACAGATCCGTGCCCCGATCTTCGGCGGCCCAATTTTCAAAGAGCCCTCGAAGGATGAGGTTCTTCTGAGGTACAGGCGCTTCACGGAGTCAACGGAGTTCCAGATTGACAAGGACGATGCCACCGCTATCGTCATTGGCAGGCCTGCAGCTGTCCGGACGACTCATGGTCTCGGGGAGCTGGTCCTTCTGGGTCCCCACCTCGAGCATCCAAGGTACCCGTATGCGAACGATGTCTTCTTACGCCTCCCGAAGGCAGGGTTCGGCGAGCCCATGCTTGGCACACGGACCAAGCGTGACGGTGGACCCGCAGACCCTGACCTGATGCGCGGGCTCGCGGACCTGAAGGTGGCCATCCTCGGGCTCGAGAACAGGTCTTTTCTCGTGGGCAACAAGCTCTGGGACGGGAGCAGGTTCCTTGAGCTCGCGACCGCGATAGAGAGGAGGGGGTACTCGGCTGAAGGCTCCACCGCTTCGGGCATCGTCGACCTGTTGTCTCGCGCAAGGGCCGATATCATGGCCGCGAAGGACGAGAAGCTCGAATATGCAGACGAGGGACCCGAGCTGCTCGTCGAGGCCGCTCGCAGATGCGTCGACAACCATTTCGCATTTCTGCTCAAAAGTAGATGAGTATATAGCGGCCCGCATCATATCTGGCTGCATGTCCGAGGGACGGTACCTGAAGGACAGGTTGTCGCTCTATGGCCTGTTCTCAGTCGCCGTTGCTGTCCTCGCCGCAATCATCCTTCTGCTGCCGTATGACACGGTGTACGTGAGGGACAGGACATTCCTTAGGACGTTCCTAGTCCTCATCGTCCTTTGCGTTGCCGTCTTCTTCGCTGGTGTGCTCTTCAACCTGTTGCTTTGGATGCGGGGAAAGGGTCTCGGAGGCACGCCCGAAAGAAGGCTACTGAGGCTGTTGGGACGGGCGATCCGTCTCATCCTCAGCGGCAGGTTCTGGAGGATGATATCAGTCCTCTACTGGCAGGCCATACATCTCCCCAAGCTGAAGGACAGGAGTGTGACGAGATGGATGACGCACTTCCTGATCATGGGGGGCTTCATCCTGATGTTCGTCCTCGACCTCGTCGTGACCGTGTCTCTGGACCTCGCCAAGTACGGCCCGATGATATCCGAGACAGGCTGGGCCAAGCTCTGGATAAGAGACTTCGCCTTCGACCTCACTGGGTTCATGATCCTCCTCGGGCTCTGCATCGCCTCTGTAAGGAGGTTCGTCGTGAGGCCGAAGATCGTCCGGACGGAGGCTTCCGACGCTCTCTCGATCCTCTTCCTGCTTGCGGTCGTCGCCGGTGGTTTCGCCCTCGAGGCCATCGGGGTCGCGGGGAACATCCCGGGCCACACGGTCGACCACCAGTATTCGTTCGTCGGAGACGCGCTGTCCGCCCTGATTCCGTCCTCGTGGGGCGGGTACTACGACCAGGCTTGGCTCGTACACGGGCTGATGAGCGCCCTGTTCATCGCCTACATCCCGTTCAGCAAGCTCTTCCACATGTTTGCGACGCCGATATCGATCGAGGCCGAGCACATGCTTCCGAAGGAGGCGACGGCATGAAGAAGCTCGACATCTCGACCCTCGACGTGCTCTCGCTCATGCGCTACGACGCGTGCGCGCGATGCGGCGACTGCACCGCCACATGCCCGACGGGCGGGGAGGCGCAGGCCGTCGAGCTCGTGACTCCCAGGGGGAAGATCCTGCGGCTGAGGGACTTCGTGCGCAGGCAGCATGGCCTGAGGTCGAAGCTGTTCGGCCCGGCGGAGATCCCGGACGATCAGCTGAGGGAGTTCGCGGAGAAAGCGTATGAGTGCACGATCTGCGGGCAGTGCAGGACTGTGTGCCCCGCGGACCTGGACACGATCAAGATGTGGGAGAACATGCGCGAGTTCCTGGTGGCGAACAGCCTCGGGCCTCTCGCCGCGCACGAGCAGATCGTCAGAAGCATCGAGAACTACGACAATCCCTGGATGCAGCCCCGGACGCAGAGGTCCAGGTGGTCCAGGCGCATCGAGAAGGAGGTCAAGATCAAGGACGCCCTCAAGGAGAAGCCCGAGGTGCTGTTCTTCGTCGGATGCACCGCGGCCTACGACCCCAACATCAAGCAGATGGCCATAGACACCGCGCGCGTGCTCTCGAGCGCGAAAGTAGATTTCGGGACGCTCGGAAATGACGAAGGCTGCTGCGGCTCCACCTTGCTGCGGACGGGTCTTACGGAGTCCGCAAGGAAGACCGCATTGAGGAACATCGAGCGGTTCGAGAAGGCCGCCCCATCGACCATCGTCACGAGCTGTGCTGGCTGCTTCAAGACTATCAAGCAGGACTATCCGAAGATTGGGAAGGTCGGGGCTAGGGTGGTGCACATCACGCAGTTCGTCGACGAGCTCATCGGGCAGAACAAGCTCGTGCTCGACAAGAAGATCTCTGGCAAGGTCACTTACCACGACCCTTGCCACCTCGGGCGGCATAACAAGCTCTACGATGAGCCGAGGAGGATTTTGAAGTCCATCCCTGGCGTCGAGCTGGTCGAGATGGAGCGCAACCGCGAGCAGTCGAGATGCTGCGGGGCCGGCGGAGGCGTGAAGACGGCGTTCCCCGACCTCGCCCAGAAGATCTCCGGCCTGAGGATCGACGACGCGGAGAGGACCGACGCCGAGATGCTCGTGACCTCGTGTCCGTTCTGCTATCAGAGCCTCAAGGCCACCATCGACGGGAAGGGCTCCAAGCTCAGGATGATGGACCTGATGGAGCTGGTCCGCATGTCGTCATCCGGCGACTGAGGGAGTCTTCCTCTCCTCGTGCGCGAGAGTCCCCAGCAGCAGGAAGGGTATCGCCATCAGGAACACCTGCTGAGGCGTCAGACCTGACATCACGAGCACCATGAGCGTCGCGATGGAGATCGACCTCCCGATGTCCAGGAAGAACTCCCGGCCGACGACGGAGTCGTTCTTTGCCTGCTCGAACCGGTCAGTCAAGATGGCGAATATGAACACCGGGAGCACGAAGGACGCGAACTCCAGGAGGCCGTTCGCGAGGGCGAACTCCTCGAGGCTCTTTGAGAAGAATATCATCACGACGCACGGGATGGATGCGAGCGCGCTCAGGGACGAGAAGAACTGGCGGTTCTGGATCCTGTCCGAGACCCTCCCGAGTATGATCCCCATGATGCCTGCCGCCAGGCCGAACAATGAGAACACGGCGCCTATCTCGACCTCGCTCTGCGAGAACAAGTATGTGACGAGGACGATGTCGATCCAGAACACGCCCTCGAACCCTCCCTCGCCTATGAGCGCCGCGATGTTCCTCTTGCCTATCGCGTCGATCCTGATCCTCATGACCTGGTCCTTGGGGATGTAGTTACGGTACGCGACGACCGTCAGAGCGGTCACAAAGATCAGGGCTATGCCGATGAGGTAGAGCAGCTGGTAGCTGAAGTAGCCGATCACCAGCCCCCCGATGAACGGCGCGATGAAGGTCGCGAGCGGCCATAGGAAGAAGATCGCTCCGTAGGTGACCCCTCTGTCGTCCTTCTTCGTCATCTGTGCCATCAGGACGTTGCACGGGTTCCAGAACATCGGGTAGTAGAGCCCGAAAGCGACCCCGACAAGGAGCGACAGGACGACGGGGTCCTTGACGACCAGGAACAACGTGAACTCGGCGATCAGCGAGCCAAGGCCGAAGATGAGCATGTTCCTGGGGTCGATGTGCGACCTCCTGGACATCCATACGCTCACGAATATCGCGATGAAGAATCCGATGAGCTCGTACGCCGGGGCCTGCCATGGCTTCAGCCCAAGATGCTTGATCAGGTAGATCATGTTGAACGAGGCCGCGAAGGTGTTCCCGAACGCGAGCAGGAGGTTTATGATTACCAGGCCTACGAACGCTCGCCTGTCCATGGGCTTCGAGAACGGGAGTTCAGCCTTAAACCTTGCTCGGGGCGATGGTCCTATGTCTTGCCCATCTGCTCGGCCCACTTCTTCTTCTGGTGTCCGCCAGGCCCTCCCCGCTGCTCCCTCGCCTTCTGTATGCACTCCTCGGAGTCGCACACGAAGCAGGCGAACAAGAAGTGCTTCGCAGGCTTCCCGCAGATCTCGCAGGTCTCGTCTTCGACTCTCATGACCTCGCCTCGATGGGACGATATGATATCAAGTCTTGCGCCGCACCTGCCCGGCCTTCTCGAACAGCATCAGCTTCCCGACCTTCGACTCCCCCACGACCTCGTAGAACTCGAGGTCCGAGCCGCACTTGGGGCAGATGCTCCCCTTGGCCGGCGCAGGCGCCTGACAGACGGGGCATCTCACTATGGACGACCGTCTGGCCTGGGTCCTCTGTCTCCCCCCGGGCAGCGGCGTGTCCGCGACCGATCTCCTCGGTGGCGCTTTGGCCTCGGCAGGCGGCATCTCGAGCGCCTGCCCAAAGGACAGGACTGCCTTGGGGGCCACCCACGTGTAGGGCTCGCCATGCATCGACCATGCGAACTTCAAGAGCCTGGCCTTCATGTCGTCCATGTCGCCCGTGGTGTCAATCCCGTAGATCGAGCAGAGTATCCTGAGGTCGTCGGGGTCGTCGAACTGCATGATGTCCTTCTCGGAGAGGACCTCGACGTTGTACCGTTTGTAGAGTATGTAGAAGTAGATGAGCGGGACGATCAGCCCGAGCCCCACCGCGAACATGGCATTGACCCCGATGTCGTACAGGAGCGCTGCCGCAAAGACATCGCCCATCACGACGGCGAACGAGAAGACCCCCCAAGCCTCCTTCGGGCTCATGATCACGCCTTCTCTATCCTCATGGAGAAATCGACGGACCTCACGGAATGAGTGAGCCATCCGAGAGAGATGATGTCGCCCGCGTGAGCAAACTGCTCGATGTTGTCCGGGCGGATGCCGCCGGATGCCTCGATGAGCACGCTCGGCTTGATGCGCTTGAGCTCCCTGGCCAGCTTCCGCGCATCTGCAGGCTCGAAGTTGTCGAGCATGATGATGTACGCCCCGTTTTCGACGGCGGCCATGGCCTGCTCCCTCGATTCCACCTCTATTTCGACCTTCCTTCGGGAGCCGCCCCTCCTCGCCCTGGCCAAGGCCTCATTGACCCCGCCCGCGAGCTCTATGTGGTTGTTCTTGATGAGGATCGCGTCATAGAGGCCCATGCGGTGAGGATACCCGCCCCCGATGGCCACGGCCTTCTTCTCGTACTCTCGGAACCCGGGCGTGGTCTTCCTGGTCGCCGCAACCTTCACCTTCGGGTTGATTCTGTGGCAGCGGTCAACGAGTGCGCGCGTGAGCGTCGCTATGCCGCTCATCCTCATCACGAGGTTGAGCGCGAGCCGCTCTCCTGCGAGCATGGACTTCGCGGAGCCGGATATCTCCAGGACGACATCGCCCTTCCTAAGCCTCGCGCCGTCCCTCTTGCGCAGGACTGTCCTCAGCCCCAGCTCGTCGAAGACCTCTTTGGCTTCCTGAGCGCCCGCGAGCACGCACGCCTCCTTGCAGAGCATCCTCCCCCTGGCCTTCGCGCCTGCGGGGACCACGAGCTCCGACGTGATGTCCCCAGGACCGATGTCCTCCGCGAGGAACTCTCGGATCTTCGAACTCATCGAGACATGGGAGAGCTTCGGGCCTTAACTAGATTTCCAAAGACTGCCAGTGGCTCAGAGCGTGAACTTCTCGCCGTTCTTGGGCAGGAGGACCTCGTATCCCTCGCTCCTCAGATCCCCCGCGAGTATCTCGCGCTGGTCCCCGTGCATCAGGACGATCTTCTCGGGGTCGCAGCCCTTCGCGAAAGCCAGAAGCTCGTCGTGGCCCGCATGCGCCGAGAAGTCGAACTTGAGGACCTCGCACTCGACGCGCTCGCTCACCCCCTGGAACTCCATCATGCCCGTCTCGAGGAGCTTGCGCCCGTTGCTGCCCTCGACCTGGTATCCCGTCAGTAGGATGGCGCTCTTCGGGTCGTCCCGGACGGCGTCGATGTAGCTCAGCACAGGGCCGCCGTCCAGCATCCCGCTCGTGGTGACTATGATATCGCCCTTTATTGCGCGCGAGCGCGCGCGCATGTTCCTCACTTCTCGGGTCCTGTTCACCGCCTGCCTGAGGCGCCTGATGGATCTGACGTACTCCGGGTATCTGAGGTAGATCTTATTGACCGTCTTGCCCATCCCGTCGAGCCAGAATTCGTACTTGCTGTCCCTAAGGAGCAGGAGTATCTCCTGGGTCCTCCCGACTGCGAAGGATGGTATGAGCACAGTCCCTCCCCTCTGGCTGACTTCATCGATCTTCTTCAGCAGGGAGTACTCGGTCTTCAGCCTCGAGGGATGGTTCCTGCCGGAGTACGTGGATTCCATGATCAGGTTGTCGCACTTGACAGGCCTCGCGCCGGCGACCAGGCGCGTGTCGAGCGTGTGCAGGTCTCCCGTGACCAGGGTCGTCCTGTCTCCCTTGATTTCGTACATCGTCGCCCCTGGTATGTGGCCTGCTGAGCGCGCGACCATGTGCGTCCTGCCCACGGTGATCGTGTCCCCGAACATGATCTCCTCGAACCTTCGCTGGGCGACCTTCGCGTCCCTGGAATCATACGGTTGGGGATAGCCCTCGGCCGCGCCGATCTTGATGCTGTCCTCGATAAGCAGCATCGCGATGTCCCTCGATGCTCCCGTCGACACGATGTTGATGTCGTACCTTGCCGTCAGCCAGGGGAGCATTCCGCAGTGGTCGAGGTGCGAGTGCGTCAGGAGGACGAGGTCCACGGGCGGGCACGGGCTCGGGTACAGCGGAGGGTCCGTGGCAGTCATGCCGTAGTCGAACAGGAGCCTGCAGTCCTCGCACTTCAGCAGGATCCCGAGCCTGCCGACCTCGTTGCCCCCGCCGAGAAACGTGCCTTCTATGTTCATCCGACCAGCCCAACGACTCCGCGTATTATATGCTTGCGCCCGGCCTCCCGACGGGCCCTCGCCTATTCCCCGACGACCTGGACCAGGATCTCCCTGCTCCTGGGCTTGTTGTCGAACTCCATGAAGACAATCTGCTGCCAAGTGCCGAGCTGCAGCGTCCCTCCGATCACGGGCACCGTGAGCGACGGCCCGACGAAGGAAGCCCTGAGGTGCGAGTGCCCGTTCCCGTCCCCCCACCTCTGATGGTGCTCGTAGTCGATGTCCTTCGGATAGAGCCTTTCCATGGCGTCCTTCATGTCGGAGACGAGCCCGGGCTCGTGCTCGACGGTCGTCACGGCCGCGGTAGAGCCGACAACGAAGACGCAGGCGATGCCGTCCTTGACCTTCGACCTCGAGACTATCTCCTGTACCCTACCCGTGATGTCGACGATCTCGTCCTTGGACGCGGTCTTCAGGCCGATAGTTCCGCTCGAAACCGACATATGCTCACCGTCCGCGGACGGTCATCGTTCTCGTTCCCGATAATGCCTTTCCGCCCGGCGGATTCAGGGTTCGATAAGCACTTGTCGATGGTAGTTACCAGCCCTCCGGGTCAGTTCTGCACAAGACCTATATATGCACCTTCCGCAATATTCGCTCTCCATATGAGTTCGGATCACGTCTACTTCGGCAGGCCAGTGAAGGCCTACAACACGGACAAGCGGGTCTGGTTGGTCTCGACTTTCAGGGTCGAACTCATTAGGAACGGCATCGAGAAGGCCGGGAGCATCAACCGGCTCGCTAGGGAGCTGGGATACCGATCGAGGATCCACCCTGGATGGAGCATCAGGCAGATCCTCGTCGGAGAGCAGCCTTTCCCGTTCGAGAAGCTCGTCAAGCTGTCGGACTACGTGGGCTTCCCGATGGACGATGTCCTCAGGTACCGTACGGAGCCCGAGAGGATAACGGTCGACAACACGAACGAGGCCCTGCGGAAGTACGGCCTCTGGTGCTATCACATCGTGAGACTGCGCATGCGCTGAGTCGTCGAGTCGACCTCGGCCAGACAAACTCTTTCTTTTCTCCTCTGAATGGCAGAGCGGGCCAGCACTGGGGTTTCCGTCATAACATCTATATATGGTCATGGCCGATGACTCAAACATGGAAACGGGAGTGAGTGTTGGCCTTACTCTGCTTATCATCGGGATCCTCATGGTCTTGGCGGAGGCCGCGGCCCCGGGAGCGTTCATACTCGTGCCTGCGACCGTGCTCATGGTCTTGGGCGGGATCGGGATCATCGCCCCGAACATACTCATCAGCTGGTGGTCGCCGATCATCGCGGTAATCATGCTCGTCCCGATGACCTATGTCACGTTGCTCCTCTATCAGAAGCTCGCGCCTCCCGCCCCGCCAGAAACGACGGTCGCGACGTCCCTCGTCGGGATGACGGGCGTCGTCGAGCACGAGGTCTTGCCCAACAAGCTGACGGGCAAGGTCAGGATCGCGAACGACACGTGGAGTGCGACATCTTCAAAGGCGATCCCTCCTGGCAAGAAGGTAGTGGTGAAGTCGAGCGAGGGAGTCCACGTCATGGTCGAGGAAGTTCAATAACTGTCGAGCATTGAAGAATCGTGAGGGAAGAATCTAGGAGAGGAGGGAGTAGCAGTGGATATCGGAACCATTCTGGCGATTGTGATATTGGTCATCATCGCGGTGATCGCCGTGATGAGCAGTGGAATCAAGATAATCACGCCGTACGAGCAGGGCATATACATGCGGCTCGGGCGTTACATCAGGGTGCTGAACCAGGGTTTCAACCTGGTCGCACCGATGGTCAACACCGTCGTGAGGATCGACCTGAGGACGCAGGTGCTCGACGTCCCGAGGCAGGAGGTCATCACCAAGGACAACTCGCCTACCAACGTCGACGCAATCATTTACATCAAGGTGATTGACCCAACGAAGGCGTTCTTCCAGGTCACGAACTACAGGACCGCGACGATCTACCTCGCCCAGACGACCCTGAGGTCGTTGGTCGGTGACATGGCCCTTGACGAGATCCTGTCCAACAGGCAGAAGATCAACCTGCACCTGAGGGACGTGCTCGACGAGGCCACCGACAAGTGGGGCGTGAAGGTCGAGGGCGTCGAGATCAGGGAGGTCGACCCGGCGGGGAAGGTCAAGGACGCGATGGAGGAGCAGACCTCTGCCGAGAGGCTGAGGAGGGCCGCCATCCTGAAGGCGAACGGCGCCAAGACCGCTGCGATCCTGAACGCCGAGGGCAGCAAGCGGTCCAGGATACTCGAGGCAGAAGGGCTGAGAGCGGCCAAGATACTTGAGGCCGAAGGCGAGCGGCTCGCCATCATACTGAGGGCTCAGGGTGAGGCCCAGAACCTGAGGATATTGTCGGTCGGGGCAGGCCCCCTTGACTCGAAAGCACTCACCGTACTGTCCCTGGACACGATGAAGGCGCTTGGCAACGGCCAGGCGACCAAGATCATCTTCCCGTTCGAGCTCACGAAGCTCGTCGAAGGCGCTTCACAATACCTCGGCATCAGCAGGGAGACGCCGGCCCGCCAGATCACAGACATGGCCGCGCTGGAGAAGGCGGTCGGGAAGGCGGACGAGATCCTGGGCCCGATACCGACGGCCGAGGAGTTGCAGGCAGGGCTGAAGGCGCAGTCGTCCTCCGGCAAAGAGGAAGAGGTGGACACCGCGCTGACGGAATCCGCAGTCGAGGAGATCATCGAGAGGACCAAGAAGCAGACCTGAGCTGGATCGATCTCAGAAACCCCTTACCTGTTCTTCATTTCGCATCTCGGTCAGCGCAAGCCGGCCATGAGCTTCTGCGCTTCCTCGTCGGCCTTCTGGACCACCGAGCGCTCGTCGAGCGTGACGACCTTTCGGTTGCGCACGACGAACCTGCCGTCCACTATCGTGTCCCTGACCTCGCGGCTCGGGCTGGCGTAGACGATGTTCGCGACGGCGTTGTCGGCCCTCGTCGGGCTCATGGAGGCGTTGCTGCAATCGACGATGACGATGTCCGCCTTCTTCCCCGGCTCGATGGACCCAAGCGTCTTCTCGGCACCGATCGCCCTGGCCGCGTCCACGGTCGCCATGTCGAGGCACTTCTGGGCGCTCATCACGCCCGCGTCCCACTTGTGAGCCTTGTGCATCAGCGAGGCGAACTTCATCTCTGAGAACATGTCGAGCGTGTTGTTGGACGAGCATCCGTCGGTGCCGAGGCAGACGTTGACCCCCTCAGCCACCATCTCGGGGATCGGCGCGACGCCCCCGCTCGCGAGCTTCATGTTCGAGACAGGGCAGTGGGCGACGCTCACGCCGGCATTCGCCAGCAGCCGGACCTCGTTCATAGTGAGCCAGACGCCATGCGCCGCGACATCGCCTTTTCCCAGGAACCCGAGGCTCGAGAGATATTCCACCGGCCTCTTGCCGGTCTTCTTCTGGTGCTCGTAGACCTCCGGCCTCGTCTCAGAGACATGATAGTGACAGAATGTGTTCTCCTTGGACGCGAGCTCCCTGGCCGCCATCCAGGTCTCGTCGGAACAGACATAGACCCCCTGGACCGAGACGATCGGCTTCACGAGAGGGCTGTTCTTGTGGTTCTTGATAAACGCCTCGCAGTTCTTGATCGGCTTGCCCTTTTGCGTCGTGAACTTCTCGTCCAGGACCGTCCATCCGAGGTATCCTCTGATGCCGACAGTCTCGACTGCCTTCGCGATCCTGTCCTCGTCATAGTAGATGTCCAGGAAGGCCGTCGTGCCGGACTTCGCCATCTCAAGGCAGCCCAGTGCGGCGCCGATTGCGACGTCTTCGGGCGAGCGTCTGGCGTCAATCGCGAAAGTCATGTCGAGGAACTTGTCGAGCTTGACGTCGTCGGCGACGCTCCTCATGAGCGACATCGCGACGTGCGAGTGGCAGTTGATTAGGCCGGGCATGACGATGCATCCGGCCGCGTCGACGACCTCATCGGGCCTCGTCTTGACGTGGCCGACGGCGGATATCCGGTCCCCCTCGATGAGCACGTCCCCCTTGACAACTTCCCGCTTCCAGTTCTGGGTGACTATCAATCCGCCCTTGACCAGTATGCTCAGGTCCCCTCGCCTCCGGGTCCGGAACGGTATTAAGGGCCCCCTGCATTAAGGCTTCGCAGCCATATGGTGCGCATAACGTTCTTGGGGACAGGGGGAGGCCGCTTCGCGACCATCTATCAGGCGCGCGCGACGGGCGGCATCTACATCGAGGACCAGCGGAGGCTGCACATAGACCCGGGGCCGGGGGCCCTCGTCAGGATGCGCTCGGTCGGCATCGACCCCCTCACGACCGACGCGATCCTCGTATCCCATTGCCATCCGGACCACTACCTCGACACCGAGATACTCATCGAGGCGATGACGGAGGGCGGCTCGAGGAAGCAGGGGGTCCTGCTCGCGAGCCAGAGCGTGATCGAGGGGAACGGTGACTTCGGGCCCGCGGTGTCGAAGTACCATCTGTCCAAGCCGAAGGTCGTCAAGGTGATGCAGCCGTTCACGAAGGTGAGCCTGAAGCCGCTCGAGATCTCTGCGACGCCCTCCGCTCACTCTGACACGAGCTCGATCGGGTTCAAGATACAGACCTCCGCCGGGATGGTGTCCTATGTCTCGGACACCCAGCTCGTGGAGCAGGTCATCAAGGCGCACAGGAACTCGCGCGTGCTCGTCGCGTGCGTCACGCGCCCGCTCGGTCAGAGGATCCCGCACCACCTGAGCACCGAGGACGCAGGCTACCTGATCGAGAAGGCCAAGCCGGAGCTGGCGGTCATCACGCACTTCGGCATGAGGGTCATCCAGGAGAACCCTGAGACTCAGGCGAAGTGGATCGAGGAGCGGTCAGGCGTGAAGACGATCGCCGCGCGCGACTTCATGATGCTCGAGCTCAAGAAGGACGAGATCTCGGTGGCAGACAGGATAAAGCAGCCCGCCGAGAAGTGATCAGTTCGGAGCGGCTGGGTGCGCCGCGACCTGGGCCAGCGCTCCCGGGTTCAACGACCCTTTGGTCATCCGTTCGCACGAGTCACAAGCAGTTATCATCCCGCGGAAGATATGGCAATCCCTGTCGGAGCACATCTGAAGTCCCATCCCCTACTCGTCTGTTCTCGCATTGTCGTGAGGGATATTAAAGATTGAAGGTTGCATGCAGAGCCGCCGTGCAGTGGAACCTTCGGTTCGACAGGAGACTCCCCGAGCTGCGCAACCGTTATGACGGAGGTCGCGATAGGCCTCGGTCGATGCCGCCGCCTAGGCTGTCGAAGAAGGAGGTCGACGCGATCAAGCGTCACGTGTCCGCGCACAGCAAAACACTCGCGATCATACGCACGGAGCACGCACCGACCGAGCTCGGCGCGTTGCTCGAATCGCTCGGACGCGCGTGCAAGATGAGGCTCACGAGGCGCTCGTGGTCCCCCGCATCGGATTTCGGATTCGCGGAATTAGATTCGGACGGCAAGATATTAGTGGTCCTGTGGGTCGGGGGCAAGAGGACCGAGCTCATGTCGACAAGCGAGGTCGATTCTCAGACGATCCTGGACATGGAGCAGGAGGTCTTCTCCAGCAACTTCCAGTCCAGCAGTATTCGGGATGGATTATAAACACCTGGAACGGAGCGCTGGAAGCGCGGCTGTAGGTACTAGCGCGGATGGTATGCAGGAAACCCATTTATAGCTCGGGCGAGTAGGTTCTTGTCGGCGCCTTCGGTTGGTGGCTCAACTTTCCTCCTAAGCAATTGATTTCTAACAATCCCCACCACACCAACCGCTCAGGCACCATTTTTCCTTTCATCCTTCTCGATTCTTATTAATATCATTCCGGGGCATCCGCAATCGTTCATCATGTCAATAGAAGACGAGATTTTGAGGGAGATCAAGCCGACCGCGGCCGAGGACAGGAAGGTCCGCGCGGTCATCGACTCGCTCTCGAAGAAGGTGATCGACGCGTCGCGGAAGCTCGACGCGCACATCGAGGTGATGTTGGTCGGGTCCGTCGCGAAGGGCACTCATCTCAAGAGCCCCGACATCGACCTCTTCATGCTGTTCCCCGAGAGCACCGATCTCGAGGAGCTCAGGACGAAGGGGCTCGCGGTCGGAAGGAAGGTCCTCGACGGCAAGGAGCACTTCGCTCAGCATCCCTACGTCCGCGGTATGTTCCAGGGCTTCCAGGTCGACCTGGTGCCGTGCTTCAGGATCAGAGACACGAGGGAGAAGATGAGCGCGGTGGACCGCACGCCGTTCCATACGGACTTCGTGAAGAAGCACCTGAAGAAGGGCGAGGCGGACCAGGTGAGGCTACTCAAGCGGTTCATGAAGGGGGTCGAGTGCTACGGCGCGGAGGCCAAGGTCCAAGGGTTCTCCGGATACCTGTGCGAGCTCCTGGTCATGCGCTTCGGGAGCTTCAGGGGCGTGCTCGAGGCCGCGGCCCAGTGGAAGGTCGGCGACAAGCTTGTCCTCCCGGAGTTCGAGGAGAAGGACTTCCATGAGACTCTCACGTTCGTCGACCCCGTCGACTCCACGAGGAACGTCGCCTCCGCTGTCGCCCCGGAGACGCTCCTGCGGTTCGTGATGGCCAGCAGGGCGTACCTCGCGAGCCCGGACAGAAAGTTCTTCTTTCCGGCCGAGAGGGTCCCCTGGACCTCGGCCAAGATCCAGGAAGTGGCCGGGAGGCGCCTCGACAACCTGCTCTCCGTGTCCTTTGCCAAGCTCGACCTGATAGACGATGTCGTGTACCCTCAGCTCGGGAAGTCCCTCTCGAACATAACGGCCACTTTGGAGCGCGCCGAGTTCGGGATCGAGAAGACCACCGTTCACGTGGACAGCACGACGCATCTCCTGGTGGAGCTGTCCTCGATCTCGCTGCCGAAGGAGAGGAAGCACCGCGGGCCCCCCGTCAACTCAGAGAACGCGAACGAGTTCCTTGCGAAGTGGAACTCGATCGGGGTTTCGAAGCCCTATGTCGAGTCGGGCCGATGGTATGTCATCGTCAAGAGGGAGTTCCCGCGCGCGGATGACCTCCTCAGGGCTAAGATAGGGTCGATCCCTCTCGGCAAGGACGTCAAGGGGCTCGGGACCTACAATGTACAGAGCGGCAGCGAGCTGCTCTCGCAAGAGCATCTGGACGCCCTCACGCGCCACTTCGACGAGCGGATGCCTTGGGAGAGGTGAGCCGGGGGCCCGTCAAGCAGTCGCGGGTATCGGGACGGCCGGGTTCCAGTCGTCGACGTTGCCGGCGTTGTCCGCGGCATGGATGTAGAACATGAGACTCTGGCCGGCGAGCTGGTCTGCGGTAATCTGGTACTCGAACCTGTTCTCGTCATAGCCGGTCATCTGGTAGTAGGTCGCAGTGGAGCCTATCCCGATTTCGACCACTGAGAGCTGGCCGTTGTCTGTTACCTTGGCTGTGATGTTCACCTTGGTCGTCGAGTTGGCGTGTATGGGCGGCGTCCAAGTGTCGTTGTCCATGACGACCCATTCGTAGTCTCCGTGGGCCGGCACGAGCTTGTACTCGAGCCCATGGATCGTCGTGCCGTCATCGACCCAGACGATCACCTTGTCGACCGACGGCTTCGCGAGGTCCATGAAGGGGACGTTTGTCATTAGGACCCAGACTGCGAGGAACGTGAAGAAGAGCGTGCCGATGTTGCCCAGCCAATTCCTCCTTGTGAACTGGCTCATGTCCACGTTGAGCGCCTTGTAGTAGTACCTCAGAAGGGCAATCCCGATCACGGCTATCAGGACGGAAGGGGCGACATAGCTGCGTCCCAGGGCAGAGAGACCGCCAGCGACGATCCCGAGCACGATCGCATAGCCTATCGTGAAGATCGCAGTCCTTGTGTCGGTGATCTCCTTCTGGAGAAACTCCTTCTCGTTGAACTCGGGAGGAGTGAACTCGTATTCCTCCTCCTCTTCCTTCTTCCCCTTCTTCCGCTTCTTGGCCATGCAGTTCCTGCGAAGCGCCCAGGCTATTTAATACCTTTCGGCATGAAAAGCCGGGCACATCGGCAGGTCCTGGCATGCAGCTACGGTCAAACACTTTCAGATACCTCCAGTCCATATCCTTATATCCTGACCTGCAGGTTTAGAAGTCCACAGGTGCGATGGGAATGACCGACGAAGAGGAGATCGAGAAGCTCCCTGGTGTGGGTCCCGCCATCCTGGAGAAGCTCAAGGAGGCCGGATACAACGATCTCATGATGATTGCAGTAGATACGCCGAAGAACCTCGCGGAGGTAGCTGAGATCGGCGAATCCACCGCGGCCAAGATAATCGCCGCCGCGAAGAAGGCAGCCGACGTCGGTGGGTTCGAGACCGGCGATGTCATACTCGAGCGCAGGAAGACCGTCGCAAAGCTCACTTCGGGCTCGAAGGCGCTCGACGAGCTAATGGGGGGAGGTTTCGAGACCCGGGCGATCACGGAGTTCTTCGGAGAGTTCGGGTCGGGCAAGACGCAGCTCTGTCATCAGCTGGCGGTGAACGCCACGATGCCTACGAGCGAGGGTGGTCTCGAGGGCCATACCTTCATGATAGACACTGAGCAGACCTTCAGGCCGGAGAGGATCACGCAGATGGCCGAGGCTAAGGAGCTCGACCCCGACGACATCCTCAAGAAGATACATGTCGCGCGCGCGTTCAACAGCCACCACCAGACGCTCTTGGTGGACAAGGCGTTCGAGATGGCGAAGGAGTTCCCGGTGAAGATGCTCGTCGTCGACTCGCTAACCGCGCACTTCCGGGCGGAGTACATCGGACGGGGCGCGCTGGCAGAGAGGCAGCAGATGCTCAACAAGCACATGCACGACCTGCTGAGGTTCGGAGACGTCCACAACGCGGTCATAGCAGTCACGAACCAGGTCGCGGCAAAGCCCGACGCGTTCTTCGGGGATCCGACGCGCCCGATCGGCGGGCACATCGTCGGCCACACCGCGACCTTCAGGATATACCTAAGGAAGAGCAAGGGCGGGAAGCGGATCGCCAGGCTCATCGACTCTCCCAACCTGCCAGAGGCCGAGGCCGTGTTCCAGGTGTCCGAGGCCGGCATCAGCGACTGAATAGAAGGGTTAAAGACTCGGCCTGATTGTCCTGGCTTCGATGAAGGTCCTGCTGGAGCTCTCCATGGAGTGCGAGCCGCTCTCGAGGTCCGAGGCGATTGCCGCTGCCGAGACCTTGGACACGAAGGTACGCGTGCTCGAGCAGGCCCCGGGCGTCCTCGTCCTCGAGACGGACGCAGACCCCGAGGCACTTGGACGGAGGCTGGGCCTCTGCCATTTCATCAGCGAATGGTACTTCTCCTGCCCCGCGGACGAGCTCGAGCAGCGCGCCAGGGAGCTCTACGTCGAGGGGCCGATACGTGTCAGGTCGACCAAGGTCGGCAATGGGAAGATCGACCTCGCATCGGTTTCGAGGAAGGTCGGAGGCATCGTCGGGAGGTCGGGCGGCGTCGACCTCAAGAGCCCAGCGACAGACCTCAGGATCGTGTTCTCGGATAGCGTGCACGTGGGACGGGTTCTGTGGACCGTCGACAGGGCCTCTTTCGAGAGGCGGAAGAACAGGTTCATGCCGTTCTTCTATCCCGCGTCCCTTCATCCGAAGTACGCGCGCGCGCTTGTGAACCTTGCCCGAGTGCGCGAGGACCAGAGTATCCTCGACCCCTTCTGCGGGACGGGCGCAATCCTAGCGGAGGCCGCGCTCGTGGGGCTTGACCCCATCGGGACCGATGTCTCGGACAAGATGATCGAGGGCTCCCGGAGGAACCTGTCACATCTCGGCCTCGAAGCGGACCTGCACGCCTGCGATGTCGGCGACATTGAGCGGGTCGTGGGCCCGATCAGCGGTATCGCGACCGACCCTCCCTACGGCAAGTCGACGAGCACGGGAGGGGAAGGAATACCGGAGCTGTACTCGAGGTCCTTCGAAGCGTTCTCCGAGGTGCTTCCGAAGAACGGCCTGGTGTCCATCGTCGTCCCGAAGCTCTCGCTCATAGACGGCGTCGCAGGCTTCAGGCTGCTGGAGGAGCACGCGCTCTGGGTCCACAGGTCGCTCACGCGCCACTTCTGCGTGCTCAAGAAGAGCTAGACCGCCACCTGGATCTCGATGGCTATCCGCCCGATGTCCGAGCCGTTCAGGATCATATCGATATAGATCGTCCCGGGGCCGGGAGTGGCAGAGGATTCTGCTGAGACGTTGACCCCGAAGGCCACGCTGCCGTTTGCCGGAACGGTGACATTGACCGAGGCCGAGTCTGGGCCGGGCGGGTCGATCGTGTACAGAAGGTAGCTCACGAACATCGGCCTCGTATTGTTCGTGGACAGAGTGAGGTTGTACGGAGTGTCGCTCGTGCTGTTCAGCATCACCGATGCGTGCGCGAACGAGCCCGCAGTGACCTGGATGGCGCCGCCTTCGACCCAGAATGTCAGCCCAGGCGTCTCGACGGTCATGTTGAACGTGAGCCTGTGCTCGATCGATGCGTTGGTCGCGGTCGCGGCGATGACCACGCTCTGGTTGGAGTTGACTTCAGCGTCTGCCGGCGCGGTCAGCAGGATGTCGACAGTTGTGTTCTCGCTCGCATTGAGAATCACGGTGAGACCTTGGCCATAGCCGGACGCGCTCGCCGAGCTGTTCCTCAAGCCGACATCCCAGTTCAGGGGAGACGAGACCTTGCTCAGGCGGATCTCGTTGTAGGTGTTCCCGGTGTTGTGGATGTAGACCTGCGCGGAATAGGTCCCGCCGGGCACGATAGTCCCGTTCAGGCCGCCCTCGCTCACGGGGGCCATGTCGAACTTGTAGTCCTGGTACACCGGGAACATCGGCTGAGGTACGAAGGAGATGACGAGCACGGCGAAGGTGAGCACGCCGATGACCTTCCTCTTGGTCCCCAGGGGCGATATGTCGTTGAGGGGCGGGGGATGCTTCACCCCGAGGATCAGGACCAGCATAGCGAACAGGATCCATGCGGTGAAGAATAGGCTGAGCGCCACGAGGAACGCCGCGACGGCATAGCTCAGGTACTTCGTGTTGTTCCCCAGGAGCGCCCTCGCGATGTGCCCCCCGTCCAGCTGACCGACCGGGAGGAGGTTGATGGCCGTCACGAGGATCCCGACCCACGCCGCGAAGGCCGTGGGATGCAGGAGGTAGTTCCCTCCAACGGGTATCAGTTGCGTGAGCCACATGAAGATGAGGGAGAACGATATGCCGACGACGTTGTCCCCGATGTTCTGGGGCGCGAGCTTCGCGCCGTCATTGGTCAAGATGAGACCGATTATGCCTAGAGGCACGGCAAGCGCGAGGCCGCAGAGCGGGCCTGCAGCACCTATCTCGAGCAGCGCCTTCTTGTTCGGGATGGGGTCCCGGAGCGATATGAACGCCCCGAAGGTCCCGAGGGGCGGGATTGACGGGATGAAGAACGGGAGCGATGCGGCCACATGCCTCCTCCTTGCCATGAAGAAGTGGCCGAGCTCGTGGATTCCCAGGATCGCCATGAGCGGGAGGGTGAACGTGACAATGCCCATCTCCAGGCTCTCGGCGGAGAACAGGTCTCCTGAGCCGGACCCCGCGTATCCGTCCCAGTAGAGCACGCCGGCGAGGACCATCGTGAAGAACGTGACTATGAAGAATCCCAGGTTCACGTAGATGCTCCTGTACTTCATCTTCGGCTTTCTGGCGACCTGGACGATATGCTCCCCGCCCTCGTAGGTGATCATGGGTATGTACCCCTGGGGCGCCATGTCCTCCCGCAGCTTCTCGAAGGAGTCCTCGAGCGTCGCAGGGTCTATCCGGCAGAAGAACTGAACGACATCGTAGCTGACCCTGATATCGTACACCGGAAAATGCTTCGCGACGAGGCTCCTTACGAATTCTATCTCTTTGGATGCCTCTGGCGGTGTCGGAGGTACCATTGCGGACTCGTTCAACAAACCCCCGCTACATAATGTTTTGGGGGGTGTGCCACAAATGGTGAAAACCATTAAATCCGAGCATTCTGTCCCAAAGCCGGATGCAGCCACAGAAAGGTAGGAGCACCCTGATTGGGTTCCTCAAGATTTTCCGGCTCGGCAACTGCGTGATGGCGGCCCTAGGGGTCCTGCTCGCCGCAATCGTCTGCGTGGGCCTCGGGGGTCTGCCCGACTTCGGAGCGCAGCTCGCCTTGTCGATGCTCATCGTCGTGGCATTCACCGCTGCCGGCAACACCTACAACGACTACTTCGACCGCGAGATTGATGTGAAGGCACATCCCGAGCGCCCGATCCCCAGGGGGACGGTCACTCCGTACGGCGCGGCGCTCGCATCGGTCGTGTTGTTCGCCGTCGCGATGGCCTTGAGCTTCTTCGTCAATCCGCTGTCCGTCGCGATAGTCGCGACGTCCATCGTTTTCATGGTCGGGTACGAGAAGTTCCTGAAGGCGGAGGGGCTCGCTGGGAATTTGGCGATCAGCTGGCTGACGGGCGCCCTCTTCCTGTTCGGCGGCACCGCGGTCAACAGGCTCGATGTCGCGTGGATCCTTGCGACCCTCGCGTTCCTCGCGACTCTCGGCCGGGAGATCGTCAAGGACGTCCAGGATATCGAGGGGGACAAAGGCTCCAGGCTCACGCTCCCGATGAGGATCGGAGTGAAGAAGGCAGGAGCAGTCGGCGCTT
>JAJYIS010000098.1 GCA_021789945.1 Thermoplasmata archaeon
AGGAAGTGCATAACATCGGATTTCAAGGGCGAGGGGGACACCGTCGCCCTCGTCGGCTCCACGAAGCCCGAGATGGGCGGCTCGGAGTACTACCGCATGACAAAGAGCTACTCGAGGACCGTGCCGGACGTCGATATCCCCGCGCTGAAGGCGTCGATGGATGTCGTCCTCGGAGGCATCGAGAGAGGGGCGATCGTCTCGTGCCACGACATCTCCGACGGCGGACTCGCGGTCGCGCTGGCGGAGATGTGCATAGGCGGGGACATCGGCGCGGCCGTGGACCTCTCGAAGATGGAGAAGCAGAGGCTGGACGTCAAGCTGTTCTCAGAGAGCAACAGCAGATGGTTGGTCGAGCTCAGGAAGGGCAAGGAGAAGCTCCTGCCGAAGGACGCCAAGGTCAGGGTCACCAAGCTCGGCACGGTAGGCGGGCAGAGGCTCACGATCAGGGCGAAGAAGACCGTCGTGGACCTGGAGGTCTCGAAACTAGCTGAGACTTTCGACTCGACTCTCTGGAGGATGCTCGGATGAAGATCAGCAAGGTCAAGGTCTGCGTGCTGAGGATAGAGGGCACGAACTGCGAGGAGGAGTCCTTCCAGTCATTCAGGAGGCTCGGCGCGAAGCCCGAGAAGGTGCATCTCAAGCAGCTGATCGGCACGGACGTGACACAAGAAGAGAGGAGGTCCCTGAGCGACTACCAGGTCCTGGTGCTCCCGGGAGGGTTCTCGGCAGGCGACTACGTGCGCGCGGGCGCGATCTTCGCCGCGCGCATGAAGAGCCGCCTGACGAACGAGCTCGTGGACTTCGTCAAGGCTAGAAAGCCAGTGCTCGGGATCTGCAACGGGTTCCAGATTCTCGTCGAGACGGGCCTGCTCCCGGCGATGTCCGGGGTGATGTCCGAGTACCCCGAGGCCGTCCTCGGGACGAACGACTCGGCCAGGTTCGAGTGCAGGCCGACGCTCCTGAAGAAGGTCAACCGGGGGAGCTGCGTGTTCACGTCGAAGATCAGGCCCGAGAAGATATCGCTCATACCCTCGGCGCACGCAGAGGGGAAGCTGATGTTCCCGCTCGACCGGTCCAAGGAGATCGTCAAGCAGCTCGAGGACAACGACCAGATCGTGTTCAAGTATGTCGACCCCGAGGGCAAGCTCGCGGGATACCCGTGGTGCCCGAACGGCTCGACGGAGAACATAGCGGGGATCTGCAACAGGGAGGGCAACGTGTTCGGCCTCATGCCGCATCCGGAGAGGGTCTTCTACAGGTTCACGCACCCTGACTGGACGCGCCAGCCGGACGGCGCTGGCGACGGAAGAGCGGTGTTCGAGTCCGTCTTGGACTACGCGAGCAAGAAGCTCTGACAGCGCACTTGCGCCGAGGGCAAACATTATCGTCCAGGGACAGATACACGGACCGCCGTCGCGATCTCAAGGCGCCGAGCCCGTGCGCGCAATCAGGCAGAATGGCGCGCACACAACTGGCTCCGAGACAACGACTCTTGGGCATCCAGGGGGGTTTGAATGCAGAGAGGGGTCAAGAGCAGGTTCAGGCTGAACGTACTCTCGAAGGAAGACATCGAGAAGATACACGATGCGTCAATGGTCCTCCTCGAAAAGACCGGTGTCCGGTTCGACAGCGAGGACGCGGTCAGAAGACTGCTTGCCAGGGGGGCCTCGAGGCACCCCTCGAGGAAGAACGTCCTCACGTTCCCCAGGGACTTCGTCGAGGAGTCCCTCAAGAAGATCCCGAAGTACATAACCTACTACGCGAGAGACCCCGAGATGGACGTCAGGTACGACGGGGAGGCCACCTTCTCCCACACCGAGGGCGGGAACCCGAACATGATGGACGCGGACTCTGGCCAGATAAGGATGGCAACGGTGAGGGATGTCCAGCAGGCCACACTGCTGGCGGACGCGCTGGAGAACTGCCACACCGTGACGACGTTCGTCGTCGCGACGGACATTCCCGGTCCGCTCGTGGTGATGAAGACGATGGAGGCGATCATGAGGAACACCTCGAAGCCGTTCTCTGGATACGCCCTGAGAAGGGAGGAGGTTGACTTCCTCTTCAGGATGGGCTCCTGCCTGGCGGGCGGAGACGAGTGTTTCAGGCAGAGGCCGTTCCTGTCAGTGTACGGTTCTCCGAGCAGCCCGATGACGTATGATGCCCATGTGTGCGACGTCATGACGAGATCTGCCGAGCTGGGCATTCCCGTGGACATCGTCCCCTGCCCCATATGCGGAGGGACCGCGCCCCAGACGCTTGCCGGAGGGCTCGCGCAGCAGAACGCGGAAACGCTCAGCGGCATCATGCTGGTGCAGGCGACCAGCGAGAAGATACCGGTCTCGTATTCCGGGCGGCTGACGTTCTTGGACCCCAGGACGGGGAGAAACATCTGGGGGCTGCCGGAGATGGCCCTGACATCCGCGGCCACCGTGCAGATCGCGCACAGCTACGACCTGGCGGCCGACGTCTACGGCGTCACGTCCGACGCGAGCTCCTGGGGAACCCAGCTCGGCCTGGAGAGGATGATGATGGCCGTCGTGCCCGCGCTCGCTGGCGCCGACGGCCTCTCCGGGATAGGCGGGATGTGGAACGCCGCCTGCAGCTTCGAGATGATGATGATCGACCACGAGATCTATTCGCAGGTCTTCAGGATGCTCCAGGGGATCGAGGTGGACGACGACACGCTCGCGCTGGACATCGTCGACAGGGTGGGCCCGATGGGCAACTTCATGGGTCAGATGCACACGCTCAACCACCTGAGGAAGGGAGAGCTGAGGTTGTCCCCGCTCTTCGACAAGAGACCGTATGAGAAGGCGACGAAGGAACCGAGGCTACTTCACGAGGAGGCTAGGGCGATGGCCAAGAAGCTGCTCGCGGAGCACAAGCCTGCCCCGATCGACAAGGACCAAGACGCCGAGCTGACGCGCATCGCGAAAGAGGCCGAGAGGAAGCTCCTGGGAAAAGCGTAGGAATTCTCGAGGCCTGCGGGCTCACAGGGAGACTATGAGCTCCACCTGGTCCCCGTCCTTCAGGCCGAGCGACCGCCTGAGATGGTACTTGCAGATGACCTCGATAGTGTCCGTGTGATGCGACCGGACGGGCAGCACGACCGCGCACTCCATGTTGTGGATCGTCGCGAGGAAGCACTTGACGTCCCCGAAGGTCCTGCCCTCCTTCTCGAATCCCTTAATCAGGATGCCTTCGGACTTCCTCAGGATGTCGAGCTTCGGGAGCTCAGGGTCTGCGAGCCTGAGGTTCAGGGTGCCCTCGTACGGTTTGAACCAGAGCTTCTTTTGGAACTGCTCCGCGTACGCCTCCTGGTTGACGTAATATTGGCCCTCGCCGAGGCCCGATGCGACTGTGCCGATTATGACCAGGTGGTCCTTCATCTCGAATATCCGCTGGTAGTCCGAGTACTCCTTCCTCAGCAGGTCGAACCCCTTGTCCGTGAGCTTGATCCTCTGCCTCCGGGCGCCCAGGTCCCGCTCGATCAGCCCGTCCCCGAGGAGCTCAAGGATCTTCTTCGAGGCCGACTGCTGGCTGATCTCCAGCACGTTGCCGAGCTCCCTCGACGAGATGGCGATGTAGTCGTGCACGCCCCCCATGAGGGCGATGTGCTTGAGCGTGGCGATCTGCTTCTCGTGCATGGCACCCCGCTAGAATGGCTAACTAAAATAATAGTCTTTCGTCAAAATGATGGTTAGAACTCGTCGGCGACGAGGTAACGCTCCCCCCGGAGACGGATGACTGGTATCCTCTCCCCCCTCAGCCTCCGGATGAGCTCCCTGTCGTTCGTCACGACGGCCGACTCGTGCCTCCTCGCGACATCCATCACGGCGTCGTCGCCGGAGAGCTCCGTCTCCGCTATGCTATACTTGCGGGCGAGTGCGAGCGCGGCCTTTGAGTTCTTGTCCAGCGCGTTGCCGAGCTCGCCTAGGACTGAGCTGGGGACGAGGACGGGCACGTCGCCCAGGAGCCGCTTCAGCTCGCGGTCCAGGTTGACCTTGAACTGGAATGGCATCAGAAGGGCGTTAGCGTCGAGGACAACGGACTTCGCCACACAGACCGCCTACTGAACGATCCCGTAGCCGATGAGTCTCCACTTCCCGGCTATGCGCCTCGAGATGGCTATCCTCTGGCCCTTCTCGATGCAGACGGGGATCTTCAGCGAGACCTCGGCCGAGCCCGACCTCCCGCTCGTAATCACGCCGACGGTCGTCGCGGTGCCCGCGCTCAGCATCAGGGGCTCGTTGGTCTTGAGGCTGTCCACCGCGAGGTCCGACGAGACACCGACGACCCTGTTCATGAGCTCGGTCTTCATCGTCAGCTCGTTCACGACCGGCGGGAGCGTCCCTGGAACGCCTGCAATCCTGCCGACGAGCGAGTCGGACTTTGTTAGTGATGGGTCGAGGCCCGTGCCTATCGCTATGAGGCCACCCGGACCCGCGGTCTCGAGCTGAAGTCCGCCGGCGAAGAGGGACCTGACCTTCGTCCTGATGGGCTCCCATGCAACCTTGCTCCCGGTCTCGACCTTCCTCCCGGGCATGATCTCGATCTCGTCGCCGATCTTCAGCCTGCCCTGGGTGAGCGATCCTCCGAGGACGCCGCCCCTTAGGCTGTCGAGCTTCGTCCCTGGAGCGTTCACGTCGAACGACCTGGCGACGTACATCCTCGCGGACTTCCCCTTCTCCCACTTCGGGGTGGGGATGTACTCCTCGATCGCCATGATTAGAGTGTCTATGTTCATGTCGTGGTGGGCCGAGATCGGGATGACCGGGGCCTTCTCGGCGATGGTCCCCTTGACGAACTCCTGTATCTCCTTGAAGTTCTCCTTAGCCTGCTCCTTCGTGACGATGTCGATCTTGTTCTGCACAACGATGATCTTGTCCACGCCGATGATGGAGAGCGCCATCAGGTGCTCCCTGGTCTGGGGTTGCGGGCACTTCTCGTTCGCGGCGACCAGGAGGAGCGCCCCGTTCATGATGGCGGCCCCTGAAAGCATGGTCGCCATCAGCGTCTCGTGGCCAGGCGCGTCCACGAAAGACACGGACCTGAGGAGCTCGCACTCGCCCTTGCAGTTCGGGCACGTGGGCTGGTTCGTATAGCACTCGGGCGTGTTGCAGTTCTTGCACTTGTAGAACGCCACATCGGCATACCCCAGCCTGATGGATATGCCCCTCTTGACCTCCTCAGAATGCCTGTCGGTCCACTCGCCCGTCAGCGCCTTCGTCAGCATAGTCTTGCCGTGATCGACGTGGCCGATCATGCCGATGTTGGTCTCTGGCTGGACAGGTACCTTCATTACTGCTTCTTCTCCTCTTTCTTGACGAGGTCGCCCACGGGCTTCATGCCGTGCTGCGTGACCTTGAGGTTGATCTGGAGCGTGTCCGGCGAGATCGTGTTCCCCCTGACGTTCTTCCTCCGCCTGAGCCCTCCCTTGTCAGGTTTGAAACCTATGCTCTTGGAGATAAGGAGCTTCTTCCTCCTCGGGCCGGGCAGGTCCTTCCGCATAGGGAACCCGTCCTTGTCGCTCCCGCCGGTGATCTGGAGCTTGTAGCCCGGCAGACCTACGAATATGCCGTCGACGATGTCCCCTATCCGCTTCCCGATGAGGGAGTTCGCGTGGTGGCCCGACACTGGGACCTGGTACGATTTCCCGTCTTTCGGATCGCTCACGACGGCTCTGAAGTCTGCCAAACAATCCACTCCGGTTTGTACACGCCCAATCGCGCTGCTAGTTATATAGGTTTCGGACCTGGGACGGATATGCTGGACCGCGGTTTTCCGGCGCGGTCGAGGGCGCCTGAAGCGCGTCGTGTGCGATATTTATCTAATCGAGCGTGATATTACTGGGGATCAAGCATGCGATTCGTTTCGAGAGAGGATCTCAAAGCGATGTTGGACGGGAAGGTCCCGCTGGTCATCATCGACGCCCGGAACCATGAGGAGTTCGAGAGCGGACACATTCCCGGAGCGGTGTCGATCCCATCGGCCCGTGTGGGCATGCGGGTCCTGGAAAGCTACAGGAGGACGGACAGAATCGTGACTTACTGCACGGACCTCAATTGCGAGGCCAGCGAGATCACGGCGAGGAAGCTCGAGAAGTTCGGTTTTGTGGACGTCCTCGAATTCAAGGGCGGCATCGAAGACTGGAAGGCGGCCGGCTATCCCGTCGAGAAGTGACCTCAGCTGCCCCAGAACGGCTTCTCCTTGCGCTTTATCTTCTTCAGCTGCTCGAGGACCTCGAGCTCGTCCTGCCTGAGCTGCTGGTTCTGAAGCTCGTGGGCGTGGCTCTCGGGGACGTCGACCAGCAGAACTTCCTCGACTTCGATTTGGCGGCCGACTGTCGCGTCGTCTATGGAGATCGCGACCTCCGCTCCCGAGATC
>JAJYIS010000012.1 GCA_021789945.1 Thermoplasmata archaeon
CGATCTCTCCGCTCGACTTCCATCCGACGAACGGCTGCTTGCCGACCAGGGCCCCTGTCGTGGATCCCACGGTCCTGTTCGCATAGGTCACGCCAGCTTTGATCCTGTCGAAGAAGACCTGGACCTCATTGGGATCCTCGCTGAATATCCCTGCGGTGAGACCGTATTCAGTGCTGTTCGCCGTCTCGATGGCGTCCTCGAGGTCGCCGTAAGTGAGCACGACCAGCACCGGCAGGAAGAGTTCCTTCCTTACGAGCTCGTGGTTCCTGGCGAGGTGGACAACGATGGTCGGCTCGACGAAGAACCCCTTGTCGAAAGGCTCGTCATCGAGCACATGCCCTCCTGTGAGAATCTGCCCATCCTTGGCCGCGGAGGCGATGGTCTTCCTGAACCTGTCCACTGCGGCCGCGTTGATCAAAGGGCCGATGAAAGTTCCCTTCTTCGACGGATCGCCGACGGCCTTGTCCTTCAGCCAATCGCAGATAGATTCCGTGAACCTGTCCGAGATCGCCCTGTTGACTATGACCCTCGAGGTCGCGCTGCACTTCTGCCCAGAGTAGCCGAAGGCGGCACTGGCGACGCCTTGGACGGCCTTCTTCAGGTCGGCCTTGTCCGACACGATCGTGGGATTCTTGCCACCCATCTCGACGATGGGTGGCCTCTTGCCCAAGGCGGCGCTGGCCTTGATGATCCCTGTGCCGACCTCTCTCGAGCCCGTGAAGGCGAGCGCGGCGACCCCGATGTTTGACGTGAGCTCGGCGCCTACCGTCTCCCCTGGCCCAGCGATGAAGTGGAACAGCTCGGGCGGGACGCCTGAGCCAATCAAGAGGTCGTGCAACATACGGCCCATCAGGGGGGTGTCGCTGGCAGGCTTGAGAATGACGGCATTGCCTGTGACGAGCGCACCAGTGACCATCCCTGTCGTTATGGCAATCGGGAAGTTGAAAGGCGGGATGACGCCGAAGACGCCCAACGGCCTTAGCACGCTCTTGGTGTCGTTGCACGGAACCGGTCCGTCAAGGTTGAGGTCATAGCCCTGCCTCTCCGAGAGGATGGACGGATAGTATCTGAGGTAGTCGATCGCTTCGTCGACCTCGGCGACGGACTCGTACCTGTTCTTCCCGTTTTCAAGCGTGAGCCAGGCCGCGAGCTCGAACTTCCTCCTTGACATCTCGTCTCCGGCCTTCAGGAAGATGGCGCTCCGCTTGTCCGTCCTCATGTCGGCCCAGCCGTCGAACGCTTCGGTCGAGATTCGAACGGCATCGGTGACATCGTCCTTCGACCCTTTCGGGAACCTGCCGACAACCATTGTCGTATCGTAGGGGCAGGTGTCCAGGATCTCGCCCACTTTCGACCCCCTCTGCTCGGTTCCGACGGCGTTGGAGTACCTTCTGTCGAGCTCCTTCAGGGCTTTCTCGTAGGCGGACTCGTAGGATCTGTGGAACTCCTCCTCCCTCCCCCTGGCCCTCAGTCTGTCAATTGTCAGTTCGTTCTCGAATCCCCTATCATTCACATCGATCGCCCTTTCAATAGAACCGCTCCATGAGAGGACGGATGTCGCGCTCGAGCGGCTGCTTGACAAGCGGCCCCTGAGCGAGTGCCGGTACCAGGTCGTCCAGCGGAGGCCTCTCGGTCCTGTATATCACCCCTGTTGGTATCCTGTCCCCCCACTCGAGAGCCTTCTCCATCGCGCGCGCCCTGTCGGTCGGGTCGTGTCCAGCGTCCTTGAGGTCATAGACTCGCTCCCTGTACCACGCGAAGGTGTTCACGTGGTTGAAGGTCACACACGGCTGCAGGATGTCGATCAGCGATGCGCCCTTGTGGGTTATTCCCTCGGCGATCAGTCCTCTCAAGTGCTTCGGGTTCCCCGCGAACCCCCGCGCGACGAAGGTCGCGCCGGAACCGATTGCGAGTATGAGCGGCATCACGCCCCTCTCGATCGATCCTCCTGGCGTAGACTTGGTCTTGAAGCCGAAGTCGCTCGTCGGGGACGTCTGTCCCGTCGTGAGCCCGTAGATCTGGTTGTTGTGGACTAAGACGGTGATGTTGACGTTCCTTCGCATGGCGTGGATGAAGTGTTCCATGCCGATCCCGTAGCAGTCGCCATCCCCGCAATGCGCGATGACCGTCAGCTGGTGGTTCGCCAGCCGGATTCCGCTCGCTACTGGGAGCGCCCGACCATGAATCGCGTGGAACCCGTAGGTCTTGACGTAGTGGGGCGTCTTGGCCGAGCACCCGATCCCGCTCACCAGGACGACGTCCTTGGGGTCCAGCCCGAGGTCGGCGATGGCCCCCTTGACGCTCATCAGGATGGCGTGGTTGCCGCAGCCAGGGCACCAGTCGGGTATCACGGTGCTCCTGAGTTCCTCCGGCGTGGTCATCGCATCGCCTCCTCGATCTCGTTGGCCAGAGGCTCCGCGAAGTACGGTCGTCCGTCGTACTTCCGTATCTTCTTGTCCACGGAGACCTTCAGCTCCTCGCGCATCAGCCTGTCGAACTGGGAGGTCCTGTTGCTCTCCACTCCGATCGTCATCCGAGCCTTCTTCAGCTTCTCCAAGGCGAGCTTCCTCGGGAACGGCTTGAGGTAGATGAAGTGCAGGAGGTTCACCGACCTGCCCTTGTCCAGGAGGATGTTCATCGCGTCCATGCACGGTCCCTTGCACGAGCCCCAGGTGACGATGGTCGCGTCCGCGTCCGGCGGACCGTACAGCGTCGGCCCCGGGATCTCCTCGGTCAGGGCCTTTAGCTTCTTGAACCGCTTGTCCATCATCTGCTTCCGGACATCGGGGTCTTCGTTCGATTCTCCAGTCTCGTAGTGGTCATCGCCGTTCGCGACGAAGAGCCCGCCCTTCATCCCCGGCAGGGCCCGCGGCGACACTCCGTCCTCCGTGTCCTCGTATCTCTTGTAGTCGAACGCCTCCGCGAGCTGCTCCTCCGTCAAAAGCTTCCCCCGGTCGATCTTCTTTCCGCTCAGGTCGAACGGGAGCGTCGTCCTGAGGCTCTCTGAGAGGTACCTGTCCGAGATCACTATGACTGGTATCTGGTACCTATCCGCCAGATTGAGCGCGTTGAACGTGTGATGGAACGCCTCGTCGACGTCCCCAGGGGCCAGCACCACCCTGACGAAATCCCCTTGGGAGGCGTCGAGCGCGAACTGCAGGTCCCCCTGCTCGTGCCTAGTCGCCAGGCCCGTGCTCGGCCCTGGTCTCTGCGCGAGCACGTACACCATGGGCGTCTCGGTCATCGCGGCCAGGCCCAGTCCCTCCACCATGAGGCAGAACCCTCCGCCGGAAGTCGCGACCATCGCCCTCGCGCCCGCATACGAGGCTCCGATCGCCATCGTGCCGGCGGCGATCTCGTCCTCCGTCTGCCGGACGACGATGCCCGTGGCCTTCTCGTTGGCGGCCATGAAGTGGAGGATCGACGAGGCCGGGGTCATGGGATATGCCGAGTACCACCTGAGGCCGCCCTGGAGGGCCCCGAGCGCGATCGCGTCGTTGCCCGTGAGGACCATCCTCCTTGGTGCTCCGCCGACCCGCGAGACCCTCTTGAGGACGGTGCACTTTGCCTTGTCGATGATGTAGTCATACCCGGCCTTGGCGGCATCCACGTTCGCATTGCCGACCTCGACGTCCTTCTTTCCGAATGTGGACCTGATGACGTCCTCGAGGAACGAGAAATCGTAGTCGATGAGCGCCATGCACGCCCCGATCGACACGGTGTTCCGCATGACCTTGTCCCCGTTCTTCTCCTTCACGATCTGCGACAATGGCACGGGGACGACCTCGGCCCTCAGGTCGGGGAACTCCTTCTTCGGGTCGATGGGGTTCTCGTAGAGGTCGAACAGCACCTTGCCGTCCGGCCGGAGCTCTCGCGTGTGCTCCCTGATGGTAAGGTCGTCGAGGGCGATGAGGACGTCGACCTTCTCCCTGAGCCCCCACACCTCTGCCTCGGAAACGCAGACCTGGTAGGTGTTGTGCCCTCCCCTGATCAGCGACGGATACTCGACGTCGGTGTGGACGTGCAGCCCGCCCCTGGAGAAGCTCCTCGCGAGGATCTCGCCCGAGGTCATGATCCCATACCCCGCCTCCCCGCCGATCATTATGCTGAGCACATTCCTCTTGTCCGCCACATCCTTCACCGCTCTCGGCATCGGCGAGGGCGATAATAACTGCATTCCCATCCCATGATGGTCCGGGGGTCGACGGACCTGTCCAGTCAGGCGCATGCGTATTATACCGCACGGGCGCTCACCGTCCTCGGAGGCAGGATGATGTCCTCGAACCATCCGCACAGGTACGCTAGTTGGCCGATTCTCTTGCTGGTCTCACTGATAGTCATCGTTCCCCTGCTGATGGTCGTGGGGTTGTACATGGCGGGTGCATGGTCGGGTACGAGCACTGACTTCGGGATGATGGGGTCGCTCGGAGGATGGTGGCCGTTCATGATGATCGTGCCGATCGTGGTCGTCCTCGTCATCGTCGCGTTGATCCTTCTGGTGCTTGGGGAGCCGGCTCGCCCAGTCCAGTATGCCCAGTACTACTCCGCCCCTGGCTATTCGGCCTACGGGACCCAGCCTGCCCCTGCCGACCCGATGGCGATACTGGACAGGCGTCTGGCGTCGGGCGAGATCACCGTCGACGAGTACAACCGCCTCAAGGACGAGATCAGGAAACGCTGACCAGGCGTCGGGGGACGCCTGGCATTGATAATCACGCTTGATTCTCCGTAGTCAATCATTATCATTACGTTAAGCAATCCCCCCTAGCATGCCATTCGACGTCAAGTTCTTGGCCAGGGTCCGGAAGGAGTTCCCTGCTGTAGAGGCGGACCCCACCGACAGGAAGAGGGCCTTCTTGGATAACGGCGCGGGCACGCTCGTCACGCGCAGAAGCGCCGAAATGGAATCCCATGCAAGGGTCGACTGGAGCGCGAACGTGGGCAACCTGTTCCCGGAATCCAAGGGTGCGGAGGATGTCATTCTCGAGGGCAGGCGGGCCGTCGCCGATCTCCTCCGGGCCGACGGTCCCGAATCGATCATATCCGGCGAGTCGTGCACCAGCCTGCTGTTCTTGCTGAGCTACGCCCTCAGCCGGGACTTCACGGGCGACGAGAACGTCGTCACGACAGGCTACGAGCACTACGCCAACATCAACCCCTGGACCGAGCTCGGCGGGATGGGGATAATCAAGGAGCTGAGGTTCGCCAAGTTCAACATGGAGACCGGGCAGCTGGATCTCGAGGAAATGAAGAAGCTCATCGACAAGAAGACCAAGGTCGTCACCGTCACGGCCGCCTCTAACGTCCTCGGCTCAAGGTCTGACCTGAAGGAGGTCGGCAAGATGGCAAAGGAAGCCGGTGCGCTGTTCGTGGTGGATGCGGTCCATCACATCGCCCACGGCCCGACCGACGTCTCGAAGATAGGCTGCGACGCTCTCGTGTTCTCTGGGTACAAGCTGTTCTCGAGGCACGGCAGCTTCATGTATATGCGTCCTGAGCTGATGGGGAAGCTGCTGCCCTACAAGGTCGATACTTCCCCGAAGCACGGGCCCGAGAAGTGGGAGATGGGAACCCGGGACCAGGCGATGTTCGCCGCCATCACCGGCGCGGTCGACTACCTGGCCTGGCTCGGAGACCCCTCCGCCAAGGAGCCCCCTCATGCGGGCGCCCAGAGGGCCGCGCGCGTGCGGGACGGTATGCTCGCGGCGGAGGCCTACGAGAAGGAGCTGTCCAGGATCGTGCTCGACGGGTACGGCAGGATTCTGGGCCTGAGGTACATCGAGGGGCTGACGCTGTTCGGGCCGAAGGAGGTGCTGAAGCTCGGCCGGGACCCGACCTTCGCTTTCAAGCTCGCGGGCATGGACGACCACGAGGTTTCCAAGCTCCTGTGGGAGAAGTACGCGATCGCCCTCGGGGCTGAGGACTACTACTCTCGAGTGCCGGCCCTGTACAAGACGAAGACGATGTGCCGCGCTACGTTCGTGCACTACAATACCAAGCAGGAAGCGATCGCGCTTCTGACAGCGCTGTCCGAGATCGCCTCAAAGAAGAAGTAGACCCCTGGACTAGGGTGATAAAAAAGTAAGGGGTTTGGGGGGGGCTGAGAGGGGTTTCGGAAGAGGAGAGCTGAGCCACTACTTCTTGCCGTAGTACTTCGTCCAATCTACTTGCTGGGTGGTGCTCCTTTCGTAGCTCTGCTGCGCCTTCTGTCCGGACTTTCTCTCCATCATCACAAGTGCCAGGATGGCGACCACTAGTACCGCCACCACGACCGCTCCAAGTCCGATCAGGACCAGGAACGGGTGCGTCGGGGAGGTGGTCACCGGCTGGGTCGAGAGGTCCGTCACCGCGCTCGAGTCGAAGGTCGGGTCATGCTGGATAAGGGTCCCGCCCGGGAAGCTCATCCCGACGATGGCCGCGAATCCCGTGAAGAGCGCGCCGTTCATTCCCATGGCCATGATCGGCATGCCGCCCATGACCTGGACATGGACCCCGTTGACGATTGGGTTGCCGTCTACCGTGACGTTCGAGACCCACTCAAGGCGTCCGATCCTCGTGTTGTCGCCGCCGAACGTCAGTGTCGGGGTGGTGACGGTCTTGGGCGATGCGTATGTCCCTGAAGTGTCGTTGACCTCCACGGTGCCGGAGTCGCCCGTGCAGCTCATGCGTCCGTCCTCGCCCATGCCTCCGACCATCGCACTGTACTTGTCCTCCATCATGTGCATGCCGGAGACGACCGCCGGGGGCAGGTAGTTGCCGACTATGGCCTCGAAGATCATGAGCAGCTTCGGGTTGGCGTTCGCAGCGTCGAAGTCCCAGCCCTGGATGGTCTGGTTCCACTTCACGCTGTATGTGAAGATCTTTCCGCTGTAGGTCAGGTTCTGCATCCTCTCCATGTTGGTCATCATGTAGGTGTTACCCATCATGCCCATCATGCTCTGTCTGACCGTGATCCGCCACTGGGGGATCGTGACATTGTTGACCTGGACCAGGTTCGCCTGGAGGTTGAAGGTCAGCGTCAGGTCGTTCAGCAAGTTGTCGCCCGTCGGGCCTGTGTAGTTCGCGAGTGGAGTGTAGTTGAGGTCGCTGGCCGTGAGGCTGAAGGTCCATGTCCTGGAGTCGGTCGTGGAACCCTCCGTGACGTTCGTCGCCGTCCACGCGGTCTTCAGGTCCACGTACTTGTATATGGACTCGCTGGTCGCATACTGGCCCGTGAACTCGTCGTCACTGTAGACTGGGCTGAAGGTCAGGACGCCATTGTGGTCCGTGTCGTTGAACTCGAGTATGTCAGCGAGCTTCACCGCGTACAGTGTGGCGATCTTGACCGTCTGGTTGCCTGCTACGAGGGCGCCCTGCTCGTCGTACACCTGCGCCACTCCAAGGTACCTCGTCTTTACGGCCACGAAGTACACGTTGTTCGGAGTGGCGTTCGTGCCCCAGACAATGCCGAACGCGGAGTCGTTGCCGAACTTTATGAAGAAGTGGTCTCCGCCTCCGAGGACTGCGGTCGGGCCTGTGTCGGTCGTTATCTGTTCGTTAAGGTTGGCTGTCGATGTAGTGGTTATCGGGGCCGGCACGTTCGCGGCTGACACGCTGACGGGGAGCGCGAAGACCCCGGTCAGCATCAGCGCAGAGACGAGGACCGCCCCCACAGATGCGAATGCCTTTGTTCCTATCATCCTGTTACACCTCTGAGCGTGTTCTGTGGTGCTCAATACCCTCACTGTGGGTATATTAAACGGGGGAGCGCTTTTGCACTCGTTTTGTGGAAGATGGCACCCTGATACGGCCCCCGAAAGGAGTATTAACCAAGGCACAGGTATCAGGGAGGATGGCCCGACTGGTGGTGTCTCAGAACGAATTGATCATCCTCCATCTTCTTGAGCAGGACAGGTTCAGGGACGAGCCCGACGTCCCGATGGGCGTCAGTCAGGAAGGCATCGCGGTCAAGCTCGGCACCCAGGTCTTCAGCACGTCGAGGGCCCTGACCTCGCTCGAGTCGGACGGCCTCGTCATGGACCGGCTGGCGCACGTGAGGGGGGCCCCGAAGAGGAGGAGGGCGTACTTCCTCACGGAGAAGGGGAAGTCAGCCGCGAGCAGGATGAAGTCGGACATCGCCAAGCGAAAGGTCGTCATCGAGCACGCCGGCAAGACCCAGGAACTGACCGTCGAAGATGCGGTCCGCAGGCTGACGTCCCTCCTCGGCAGGACGGTTGAGTTCTCGGAGGTCGTCGAGAGGGCCAGAGAGTTCGATGTCATGCTGTCATCATCCCTGGCAGAGCCGGCGGAGTCTGCCCAGCCGCAGAAGGAGCCGGTCGTGAGGGAGCACGGGAGGCCGAAGGTGCTGTCGTTCTTCGGCCGGGAGCGCGAGTCGGAGTCTCTGCGTGAGGCCATTGCGCGGAAGGAGCCCGCCGTGGTCCTCATCTGGGGGATGCCAGGGATAGGGAAGAGCACATTGGCCTCCAAGACCTTCGAGTCCTTGGCGCATGCCCGCCCGCTCTTCTGGCACACCTTCCGAGAATGGGAGCCCGACGCGTCCTTCCTAGGCTCCTTCTCCGAGTTCCTCTCTGCCAACGGTCGCACATCGACTGCCCACGCCGTGAAGAGAGGAGTCGGCGTGATGGGCCTGTTCGGACCGTTGTCGGCCGATCTCAGCAACTCCGAGTTCGTGATCTTCCTGGATGACCTGCAGAAGCCTCCTGAGGAGATGGTCCAACTGATCACAGTCCTGTTCGAGTCCGTGAGGTCCTCGGGCTCTGCGAAGCTCGTCCTGGTGTCCCGCTCCGTGCCCGAGTTCTTCTCGAAGACGGAACCGGGCAACGTGTCGATAGAGCTGAAGGGGCTCGACAGGGACGCCGCGTGGAAGCTTGCCCAGAGCCTCAACGCCTCCGACGGCGTGAGGCTGGTCGACGAGAGCCACGGCCACCCGCTCCTGCTGAGCCTCATGGCCAGGGGAGGGGTCTCTCAGGCGAAGGGAGACCTCATCTCGTTCGTCGAGCGCGAGGTCTACTCGAAGCTGTCCGGAGACGAGAGGGTTGCATTGGAGCTTCTCTCGGTCTACAGGCATCCTGTGCCCATCGAGGCGCTCCACGGCATCGATTACAAGACCATCTCCGGCCTGAGACAGAAGGCCCTGGTCGTCGAGGAGGAGGACGGCATCTGGACCCACGACCTCCTCCGGGAGTTCTTCGTCTCGCACCTGGGCTCCGAGGCCAGGGCGAGGACCCATGACAGCGCGGGCGCCTACTGCGAGCGCGGCCCCGGGGTCGAGTGGAGCCTGGAGTCGCTCTATCATTTTATCGAAGCTGGCAACTCGAAGGCCGCCGCCCGGGTCGCCGTCGCCCACGCGGTCGAGCTCGGGAAGGAGTTCCCGAACGAGAGCCTCGCGCTTCTCTCCCGCCTGGACCTGCAGAGCATTGACGGGGCGCTGAAGGCGGAGCTGCTCTTCGTCCGGGGCCAGATGAGCGAGTCCAGCGGGCGTCAGGAAGCTGCCCTGGCGGATCTCGAGGAGAGCCTCCTGCTCCTGAAGTCCGAGGCAGATGCGCCCAAGCGCGCGCTCGTGCTCGAGGCCGTCGCGAGGCTTCAGGCCCGGGTGTCTCGCTGGGCAGAATCGGTCTCGACCCATCAGAAGGCCCTGCGCCTGTACGAGGATTCCGGGGACATGGAGGGGCAGGCCCGGGAGTGGATGAACATCGGGGGCGTGTTCAGGACGAAGGGGGACCGCACCAAGGCAAGGGAGGCCTATGACAGGGCGCTGACGCTCTCCACGAAGGAGGAGAACCGCCCGTCGCAGGCCGCATGCCTGAACAACATCGGCCTGCTCGATTGGGACGAGGGGCGGCTCAGGGACGCCGAGATGCGCCTCAAGGAGTCCGTCAGATTGGCCCATACCGTCAGGGACCATGCGGGCGAGGGGAGGGGGCTCGAGAACCTGGGCGAGCTCTTCAGGTCCGAGGGCAAGCTGGGCGAGGCTGCGAACATCTTCCTCGAGTCGTCCGAGGCCTACAGGCGGGGCGGGGAGATCGAGGACTTCAAGAGGCTCATGGCGACCTGCGCGGAGACCTTGGGCGCCCAGGGCCGCTACACCGAAGGGATCGAGCTGTGCGAGAAGGCCCTCGCGAGGCCCGAGCTGAGACGCCGGACCGGCCTCTTCCAGCGCGCCTCGAGGTTCGATGCCGGGGACCTACTTCTGTCGTCGACATTGGTCGACCTCCTGAGGTCCGCGGGCGAGTACAGGAAGGCGCTGGAGGAGCTCTCGAGGTACTCCACCATGAGCGAGTCCATCGCCGACTCTTCGATGATCGCGAGGGGGAGCATCATGAGGTCGATGGTGCAGGAGGACGTCGGCGACCTCGATTCTGCGAAGAAGTCCCTGGCACAGGCTGAGCAGCTGCTGGCCTCTGCGGGCAACAACGAGGGGATCACCGCCGTCCAGATGAGGATGGGGATCATAGATGAGAAGCTCGGGGACTATGCGTCAGCGGCCGCCCACTATGGCGAGGCCGCAAGACACGCCGAGCTGGCGGGGAACATGCCGGCTCTCGCGATCGCGCGCGAGAACCAGGAGAACGCCTCCAAGGGCGGATGACCGGATCACTCCTCGCCGCCGACTCTCTCCACTTCTTCATGGTATGGCAGGCGCTCCCCGAGCCTGTCCCTCGCCTTCCAGATGGGCCCTTTTGGCTCCTCGATTATCATGAGCCTGAGGATCCAGATGCGCCTGTCCATCGAGTCCCGCTCCTCCTTGTCCAGCTTGAAATGGTCGTAGAACTCGGGAAGTCGGCCGAGGTTCCTCAGGAGCGTGTGGTAGAGGCCCCAGTCGTGCGCGCACAGCTGAGCGATGTACCTCGCGTTGATCACCCCCTCACGGTCGTCGTTCCCGATCTTGTGGTCTCGGAACAGCGAGAACAGGTCGTGGAAGTCCTTCTCGTCCATCCTCACGACCTGCGCCTTGGTGACGAAGAGGTCCGATAGCGAGATGGTGTATGGGTCGATCTCCAGCCTGCCCCTGAAGTCCAGGGTCTGGTCCATCCTGAACTTGTCGAGGAATATCTCCGCGTGCCTCCTGTTGCCCCTGTCCTCGAACCTGAGCCTCTGGCCTCCATGGATCGCATTGAACTCCTTGTCCTCGACGTACCCCAACCTCCCGAAGACTCTGTAGATGCCTTCTGACTGGGAGCTGAGGCCCATCATGTCGATGTCCGAGTACGGCCTTTCGCAGAAGGGAAGGCTGGTGCACTGCATCCTGACTGCGAGGCCGCCCATGAGACGGAGTTGGACTCTCTCCTCGCGCGCGCAATCGATGATCCTCTTCGCCTCTTCGGGCATGTCCGCCAGAGGCGTTCCACCCAAGGCCCCGGATCCTCCCTGGTTCGCCACGATCAGATATCCGAATGGTCCTAGAAATCCGTTGTCGCCCCAAGGGTGCAGCGGGCCTCAGCTCTCCCGGTTCAGGTACTCGGCGATTCCGTACCCCGTCTCGTCGCCCATGCGGAACCTCGCGAGCGCCTCGTACATCACCGAAACGCTCCTCTCGGTGCTCACTGAGAACGGCATCTTCATGGACCTCAGGATCTCGGCCTCCAGCTCGTGCACCTCCCCGCTCTTCTCCATGAGCCACATCTTGATGGCCTTAGGGCCGCCCTCCTTGTGGTACTCGGTTATGATGTCGGCCTTGACGATAGGCACATTCGCGCCATCCCTGAACAGGAACCCTCCGTCCATGACGTCCTTCCCGACGATCAGCCGCGTCGCGTTGAACGCGAGCCTCTGCGAGAACTGGCAGGAGAGCCAGACCCAGACCGAAGGGGCCGCCCAGTCTCTCATGCCCCATGAATGGTCGCGCTCTCCGAGGCCGCTCAGAGAGACGGTCTTCCCGTCCATCACTGCGAACCCTTCTACCGAGCCGAGCTGCTCTGTGTGCTCGGACGCGTCGGCGACCTCAGGCGCCTCTCTCTCCCCCGTGAAGCACTCTCTGTAGTCGAAGGTCCGGCTGATGGCCCTGTAGGTGAGGTCGAAGGACACGTCCTCCCGATGTATGTCGCTCCCCACCGTGTGCTTCATCATGCCCTTAAACTGGAGCTTCCACTCTTTCTCGGGGGCGACCCTCTCCAGCTTGAGCCCGCTGGACGCCAGCTGCGTGTTCTCGAGGGGCTCCGTGCTCCTGGTCCCGATGTTGCTGCCGTCGGGCATGAGGAAGTAGCAGAGCATGCCCTTCTCCCCGCGGTTGGGGCGAAGCCCGATCCTCATGAACGCGCAGATGTCCTGCTTCCTGTCGTACATGTTGAAGTAGAAACTCTCGTTCCAGTCGAGGTGCGTCCCGAACTGGTGGAGGATGTCCGTCTCGTGCTCGTCTGTCCAACGCTCGGTCATCTGACCCCTCTTCCAAGACGATTCTATCGCATGCTGGGCACAAGTCGGCGTCTGTCATCACCAGCGGACGTGACGCTCTAACAGACCTGGTCCATTGTGAAGATATTACACTGAGGGCAGAAAACCCCTCCGGTCCCAGCCGCTCGGCAGGCCAGGTCAAAGGACTGGCCGTTCGACCGCTAGAATGAAATATGAAATGGCCCGGGGGTCGCCCGGGCCAGTTGTCGGGTTTGGGCCGCTTCTCATTCCACCGTCAGCGTGACCGGCACGATGCCTAACCGGTCCCCGGTCGGCGTGTCGAGGTATATGGCCGCGGTGTATGTGCCAGCCTTTGCTGTGCTCGGGACGTTCACGGTCACCGTGATGTCGCCGCTGGCGCCTGGCGCGATGGTCAGCGGAGACGCGGGCGTCGCCGAGACCGACAGCCAAGCACACGGCTGCGGCGCGGTCATCGCAATGCCGAGCATGTACGTGACGGGATGGTAGTTCCCAGTTCCGTAGTAGTCGACGTACACATACCAGACTCCGGGCATCGGGTCCTCGATCGTCACGGTGGCCTTGCCGTCCGACTGCGTGCCGAACTCAGGCGACACCGACGACCCAGCAGCGCTGAACGCTGGGTTGAACAGGTTCAGGGAGAGCGGCGAGCCTCCCGCCTGCCAAGTCAGCGTCAGATCTAGGGACTTCGTGTTCGGCTGGACCAGGACCACATAGAAGTCCTCGGCCCCGTTGTGGCTCGGGGCTATCGTCCCCTTGTAGGTCGCGGTCGTCTGGACGGCCATGGTGCCGCTCGTGGGCATGCCGAAGACATCCTCAGACGCCAGGCCTAGGGCGTTGCTGACTGTCAGGGTCTGGGTCGAGCTCTCCCCGGCCGCGACGGTGAACGACAGGCTGCTCGGACTGAACAGGTCGGCGTTCAGGGCGATCGTGCCGGCGAACTTCTCGGAGAAGTCTCCTCCCCAGAAGCCTCCTGCGAACACCCCGAGCATCCACTCGCCAGGCGCGGGGTCTGTCCATGTGAGCTGCTCGGCGGTGATCGTCTGGTCGAACGACCCGAGCCCGCCCGTGTTGATCCATGTCGCCAGGTCGTTCCCTCCGCCGTTCACGACCGTCATCTTGCCCTCGGGCGATACGAGCCAGATCCAGACCACATTCCCGGTGTGCTCCCAGCTGACGGTCGCGAATATGCTCGCCGTGTCTGCCGGGACTGCGAAATGGAAGTAGTAGTACTCTCCGCCCGAGTACTCCACAGTGCTGCCCGTGAACGAGCCGTCGAACGAGCCCATGTCGTCCTTGATGGTCACTGGGACCGTCAGGACGACGGGTATGGTAGCGGTCTGCCCGCCGTTGGACACCCTCACCTGCGTGAAGTAGGACCCCGGAGCGCTCGGCGCGTTCGAGTTGAGGCTGAGCGTGAAGCTCGCGGTCCCGCCTGCAGGCAGGTCCACGGACGACGAAGACGCGTCGACCCATCCGCCTGGCGCTTCCTGGTAGAAGACGACCCTCGTCACGATGAGCGTGTCGGTAGCCGGCGCCATGCCCCCTCTCGGGAAGACCCAAATCTGCCACGGGTCCTGCCCGACTGCTGGCGGGTCAGGCCCGGTCAGGGAGACCAGCGACTGCGCGAGCCTGCCGTAGCCTCCGTATGTCGGCGCGTAGGTGACGAACGCCCCCTCGGAATCGTAGACGGCGTTCCTGAAGCAGACATATGGTCCGCCCTGGGACCAGGTGGTCTCGATGTCCATGTACTCCGTCCCCTCGGGTATCGAGAAGTTGTGTCTCACGCTGTTCGTCCCGATGAGATGGTCGCTCCAGGTGAGCGTGTCCTCGCTCATCGGCGAGAACACGGTCGGCGTCACGGTGATCTTCTGGTCGGCGTTGCCCATGTCCTTGACGGTGACAGTGAGTGGCGTCGGGCTGCCCGAGTCCACGGCCCACTCGTTGTCGCTCATCAGGAATCCTGGCTTCCTGGCCAGCAGCGCGTCGAGCGCGGACGACACATTGATCAGGCCTGAGGTCTGGTCGGACCCCGGATAGCCGAGGTTCGTCGCCGTGCTTCTGATGAAGTTCGCCCACCATGCGGGCGACGGGAGCATGTCCGAGACCTTCGCCTTGTACGCGGACATGAGCAGCGCGGTGCAGCCAGCGGCTACTGGCGACGCCTGGCTCGTGCCCCCGAACTCCTGGACGCCCCTGGCGCCGCTCGAGCTCAGATAGTATGTCGGCGCTAGCGCCCAGCCGAAGGCCCCCGGGGCCATTATGTCAGGCGCCATCCTGCCGTCCGCGGTCGGCGGACGGCTGGACCAATCGATGACCTGGTCCGACCTCGTCTGTCCTCCGACCTGCACCAGGAATCCTTCCTGGGAGAACTCCCGGTAGAACGTGCTCGCGCCGACTGCTATCACGCCTCTCGCGGTCGCTGGCGTGTTCACGGTGCCCTGGCCTGGCCCCTCGTTTCCGGCCGACACGAACACCGTGACGCCGCTCTCGACCGCCTTCTGCATCGCGAGCGCGACGGGGTCGTTCCCGTCCGAGATGAAGTCGTATGTTCCGACGCTGCAGCTAAGGATGTCCACCTTGTTCGCGACCGCCCACTGGATCCCGGCGATGATGTTGGAGTCCCAGCCGACGTACTTGTCGAACACCTTGGCCTCGTAGATCTTCGCGTCGGGGGCCATCCCCTTCACCTGCATGTACTGGTTGATGATGCTGTTGTACACGTAGTATCCCTGGGCACCGACCATGCTTGCCGTGCCTGTGCCGTGGCCATCCTCGTCTTTCAGGCCCGCGCCGGTCGTGTCGACATAGGCCGCGATCGCAGCCGCGAGGTCGGGGTGCTTGTAGTCGACTCCCGAGTCGACGAAGCCCACCTTTATTCCCTGCCCGCTGAATCCGAGGCTCTGGCCCCAGTCGGCGTGCGTCACGTTGAGCGCCTCCGGCTCCATGTACGGGTCCACTGAGTTGGCCTGTCCCGCCGGGACCGCGCCGTCCCCTTGGCCCATCGGCCCTGGGTCGAGAACCCTCTGGCGGTCCTCGGTGATGGACGCTACCGCGCTCATGCCCTTGAGGACCTGGTACGTGGCAGAAGACACGACGCCAGAGACGGCGTCTATCAGCTGCAGTTTCTTGACGTCCGATGCTCCCATATCCTTCATGACCTTCATCACATTGTTCAAGGCCTGAGGATCTTGACTCGCGAACACGATCACGTGGAGCGTGTTCCCGGAGCTGGACGTCAAGGCAATCACCTGTCCTGCTCCTGGTACTACGAACATCGCTGCGATTGCGACGGCTGCGATGGCAACCGCTAGCGTGCTCAAGCTATGATCCCTCATTCTTCCTCCCCCGTATGATGCTGGCATCCTTCTGACGGGCGCCCGCACTTTGCCTTTCATCCACACTGGCGCTATATATCCTTTTTGCGCAGGCCCGGGTCCTGACTTCCGTTGACTTCGAAGTCAAGCAATTGACAAAGCCCAAATAGCCCGGCCGTGATTGAATAGTGGGGGTTGCCTGATGGTTCGGAGGAATCTGGTCGCAATTGCCACTCTGGCCTTGATGGCCATGCCCGTCTGCTCCGCCCCTGTTGTCGGGGACGGCGTCACCGTCGGCCACGCGCAGGCTGATGCGTACAGCCAATGGGGTCTGGTCGCTGAGAGCACGCAGTTCGCGCTGATCAGCCATTCGCAGGGCACGGAGAACCTGATCATATCCGTCAAGGTCGCAAAATCGTATTTCATGGCATATGACGAGGCCGTCTGGATTTACCCCGTCCCAGCGAATCCCGGGAACGTAAGCATCGGCTCTGTCGGGGCCGTGGAGCCCGTGTCTGGATCCTTTCTTGAGACCCGTGTGGAGAGCGCGTTGAGCAACAGCATAGATGCTACCTTGTGGTCCCAGGTGTACCCGTTCATCTTCGCGCTGCTCCTCCCCGTCCAATTGACGTCGAACACGCCCTCCTATAAGATGCCGGAGTTCATGAGCGGAGGAAACGGCTCCTCGGAGAGCTTCCAGGTCTTCCAGACATACCAGGGGTATGGATTAACGACCGAGCTGATAGGGACGAACAGCAGCTCTGGCGTGGACGACTATCTAGCATCGCTTCAGCTCTCCCTTCCAGAATCATCATCCTCAGTCGTCGATGAGTATGTCGGCGAGGACTACAGTTTCGTCGTCTCCCACATATCGAACATGACGGAGTTCCTCGCCTCCGCCCCGTACGATTATTACGGCAGCTCCGTCTACTACAACGTCGGCATCGCGATCAGCTTCCCGTGCGATCACATCTTCTATCCTATGAGGCTCACCAGCTCGTACGGGGAGACCGAGGTCCCGATGCTCATTCAGGTTCTGGGGTTCGTCTCGCCCCACTCGTCCGCGGCCAGGATGCAGGTCGGCGTTCACTACTTGGTCGGCGGCAGAGGCACCATCGATCCAATGGTCGCATCCTTCCTCAGGTCACCGACCCAGACCTACGAGGTGGAGTACACGGAGCTCGTGTTCGATTCCAAGGCGAGCATGCTCACAGACGACCTGTGGATGGACAACTCCCAGCCCACTGGCGTCGGGGTTCTCAAGTTCGTCAGGGACAACCCATGGGCTGCCGCCCTGCCGATCTTCGTGTTGAGCTCCGCCGCGTCCAGCCTGCTCGCGACGCTGATAGTGTTCCGGATGAACAGCCCACGGTATGGGCGCGCGACGATGCTCGGACTTCTCAACCTGACGACGATTATCGGCCTGGGCTTCGCAGCGAGATATGCGATAGACAGGAGGCTCCTGTTCCGCGGTCCGCACTATCCTCTCCCCGAGCATCCGCTCGCGGGATACCTCGTGTGCTTCACGGTGCTGTTTCTCTTCTCCGTCGTCGCGCTGTACTTCGCGTTCTTCTACCTGGTCTGATCTCATCGATGTTCAGCACGGTCGGTGCATCCATTATGTACTGAGTTGTCGATAACGCCGGGCGATGAAGTGGATAACTCGGGAATTCGTCCATGTGGATCGAGTCGCATGTCCGTGGCTCATTCGTCGATTCGTGGATGATAGGGCGGAGTTCTTGTTCGTCCCCGCGGACGACGTTGAGAAAGTCGCCAAGAAGGAAGGAGCCATTCCCTTTGACATCCCGAACGCGGAACTCGGCCACCATGATGACGAATGCAGCTTCGACGCGATCATAAGGAAGTATGGGCTCCATGACGAGGCGCTTCTCGACCTTGCGACGATCGTCAGGGCGGCGGACACGGACTCCTTCGAGATCGCCCCTGAATCGATCGGTCTTGAGGCTGCTGCGAGCGGCGCGACAATGATCACGAGGGACGACCATGAGACGGTCGAGAAGAGCATGTTCCTCTACGACTCTCTCTACGCCCATTGCCGCCTGAGGATCCTGAAGGAATCGCACAAGGCCGAGCTGGACAATATGGCCTCTCGGGAGCGGAGGGCCTTCCTCAAGGAGCTGCTGCTCCAGAAGAGGGAAGGATAATTAAGGCCGCGGACGTTGGCCCTTTATGGCAGAGTCTTGGGACCCGAACAGACGGATGCTGCTCATCCTGAGCGCCGTCGCCGCGTTCGCGATCCTCAGCTCGACGATGTCGAAGAACCCCGCCCTGCCCTTGCTGGCCGAGAGCATAGGGGCGGACGCCGCGCTCGTCGGACTCATCTCCGCCATCAGCCCGATACCTGGCATACTCGTCAGCAGCCTCGCTGGCGCGTACACCGACAGGGTCGGCAGGAGGAAGGTCCTCGAGGCCTCCCTTCTCGTATTCGCGACAGCTCCCTTCCTCTATCTCTTCGTGACGGAGCCGTGGCAGCTCCTGTTCGTCAGGTTCTACCACGGCTTCGCAACGGCCGTCTTCATGCCGGTCGCGATGGCGTCCGTCGCAGACAGGTACGGCCCTGAGCAGAGGGGAGAGAAGCTGGCGCTCTATTCCTCCGCGACGATGGTCGGCAGGTTCATCGCGCCGTTCTTCGGCGGCACCTTGCTGTACATCGCGAACTTCTCGAGCGTGTACCTCGCCTGCGCGATCTCCGGGGTGACGGCGCTGGTCATGTCCGCGTTCATCCCGTGGGGCGAGACCGCGGACAAGCCGATTCAGGCGAAGCACTCAGGATCGACATCGTCCGCTCTGAGGGCGGTCATCAGGGACAGGAGGATCATGGTCACATCGTCGATGGAAGGCCTGCAGTACTACGCGATGGGCGCGTTCGAGGCCTTCCTGCCCCTTTACGCCAAGTCGCTCGGGATGAATCCCTTCGTCATAGGGGCTATCATGGGCGTCCAGGTTGTCAGCATGCTGCTGACCAAGCCGCTTCTCGGCAGGCTCTCGGACAGGCGTGGCCGGGAGCCGAGCATAGTCGCTGGCCTCCTGGCGGGAAGCCTGGTGATCTTCCTGATGCCTCGGGTGGAGGACGTTTGGCTCCTCGGGTCTCTCTCGATCGTCTTCGGCATAACCGTGTCCTCGGTGACGGCGTCCACTTCGGCTCTGGTCTCCGAGATCGCAGGGAGGACGGCCCATGGGTCATCCATTGGGGTCCTAAGCTCGGTCATGGACATCGGCCATTCGATCGGTCCGCTGGCGACCGGCATCGTAGTCGGAGCGTACTCCTATCAGTTGGGTTTCGGGATTGCCAGCCTCATGCTTCTGCTGGGTGCGGCCATATTCTCCGCGGTGTTCCTCGCTGGCTCCGCAAGGCGAAGGCTCCGGTCCTCCGACTCCTAGCCGGGCGACGTATCTCGAGGACCGTGAAGACAGCCCCGGTGACGATACTTGCCGTCACGACTACTGTGGAGTCGGCGGATAGGACGTCCGTAGGACCGTCCGTCGTCGAGCTTGACTGCCTTCGATGCCATCGTCTGGGGCGCGCGGCATCTCCTGACCGTTCTCGTCCGTTCAGATGAGGTTCAGTATGCCGGCAATCAGCGCGATTACTCCAATTATCGTCTGGAAGGCCCCGAGCCACTTGGTCAGCTTCGCGATGTACTTCCCGACGGCCGGCAGCGCCGACATGACGCCCGCCGCGAGGATCAGGCCCACAATGATCAGCAATACGCTGTACAGGTCCTCCCATTGCCAAACCGCAACGATGATCGATATAATGCCAATCACGACCTGGAACCCACCCAGGAACTTGGCCAGCTTCTCCAGATACTTGCCCATCGCGGGAATCAGGTAGAGAGATCCCGCCAACAGCACCAATGCGCCTATGATCAACATCAGTCCGACTATCATCCGATCTCCTCCGTCCAGCCTCGCCTTTCCTGACCCTGTCAACTGTTTGTGCTGATTTAGGTCTTATGGTGACATTCGGGCGGGCTGGACACCCGTACCTCGGGGTCAGACGTGCCTTCCCCACGAGCGCATCCAGTGGACGAACCACGCAGAGCCCGATATCGCTCCCAGCACAAGGAGTGAGGCTATGAAGATCGCGAGGTTCTGGTAGACGCTGTAGTCGCCGGCGTAGTAGAACAGCCAAATCACCAGGAATATGAGCCATCCCACTCCGGCCACGGCGCTCACGACCGAGGACCAGCGCGATTTCATGTGCATGCCAGGCTCCTTCCTTCCGGGGTGGCTGGCCGCGTACCTGATCCCCCACGAGGCCCAGAGGCCGGCCAGGAGGCCGACGCCTACGATGATGGAAACCAGAAGTATGGCTATGTTCTGGAAGACACCGTAGTTACCCGCGTAGAAGAACAGCCAGATGATCAGGAATGCGAGCCATGCGAACACGATGAATATCGACACCCCGACTCTCCATCCGAACCCCTTCTCCCTGAGTATCCCAGGATAGTACTCCCCGGACCCTTGTTCAGTCATAGGATTTCCCCTGCAGAGAATCACGGAGTGCGCCTATAAAGGACGTACTAAGGAAGTCCTTCGGGCTCGTGTGGGCGCTCGTCTGAGCCTACCATGACTCCGCTCCCGTGCGGATCTGCATGCCCTGGTCCGGGACGCTCGCTTGGCCAGAATGGGCGGCTCAAGATGAGGAAAGGAATTGGTTTCTGAAGAGGTTTGGGAGGCCCCGCCCGTCATCTCAGCCCTGCGGCCGGTGCTTCCTCGTCCAGACCGCGGCGAATATCACCATCATTCCCGAGATTGGTATGATGACCGTCGGGAACTCCGGGATGGCCGCAGTGACCGTGATGGTCACCGTGTCGGTCGAGGTGTGGCCTGCGCCATCCGTGACGGTGAGCGTCACGTCGTACACTCCCTCCGAGAGGAATGTGTAGTCGGGGTTCGGGCCCCAGAGCGTGACGAGCGTCGCGCCGTCGTAGAAAGTCCACGTGTAGTTCACGATGCCGACATTGTCGGTCGAGCCAGAGCCGTCGAATGCGACCATCTGTCCCGGCATGACCGTCTGGTCAAGCCCGGCGTTCGCCACTGGCGGGTCGTTGTCCACTGTGAAGTAGGTGACATTGCCCATGCCTCTGCCGCCGAAGTCGCTCACGGAGATCAGCGAGATGTACTTCCCGCTCGGCACGACGCTGTCAAAGGTGAACTGCAGGCCAACGACGCTCCAGTTGCCCTTCGGGTAGTTGTCCAGCCAGCTTATCATGCCGCTGGTGTCGTTGACGCGGATCACGGGAACGAGCGGAGTAATCGTCCCGGTCAAGTCGCCCGGCATCGCCTGCGGCATCGAGCCGTTGTCGAACGAGAAGAACTCGAAATTGCCCGTCGCGTTGTCGAACCATGCAGTCCCGCTGTAGCTCGCCCCCAGGGTCGCGTTGTAGTACTGGGCCCTCAGTCCCTGGTAAGTGATCGGGCCGCCCTGCATCATGTAGGTGGCGAAGTACTGGCTGGCAGAGCCGTTGTCAAGCCATCCGCCGGTGGCCGTCGCAGTCCACTCGAGGGACATCGTGTAGTTGTCTCCTGACTGGTTGTAAGGCAGGTTGTTGCGCGACTGGCTCAACGGATCGAAGCTGTCATAGTACATCTGGATGAGGGAGTAGTCAGAGGTGCCCTCGGACGCGTTGACGAACATGAACTCGGCCAGCACGAACTGATTCGGATCGAGTTCCTGGACGCTCACATTCATCCAAGTGGGGTTGGTCCAGCTGACATTCTCAAGGGGCGATTGCTCGTACGTGATGTTCGGGCCCCACAGGTCGGGGGCGAGGTCGGCGTTCACCATCACCTCGGCCAGGCCAGTGGCATTGACCATCTGCTGGGCATGGACATGGTCAGATGCTGTGACAACGGCCTGCACTAGCACCGGCGGGATCCAGAGCTCATAGTACCCAGTGTCGTTGGAGGTCGTGAAGTATGTCTGCCCGCCATAGGGCGGCGCCATCGCGGCCCCGATGCTGGCGTTGGGTATGCCAAGCCCAGATATGCTGTCGTTGATCCACCCGTACATCTTTGTCGTGAGCGGCGGGTTCATCGGCATGAGGGCGATGTCAAATACGTTCCCGCCGGGGGTCACGTTCAGCGTACCCGAGTAGAAGTCGTAGTTCATCGCGCTGACCTGAATCGAGTACTCCCCGGATCCGAGGGAGATGTTGTACTCTCCCATGGAGTTCGTGTTCGCACCGTAGTTGGATGACATCGATTGGAGCCAGACGTTGGCGTTGGCTATCGGCATGCCCGTGATTAGGTCAGTGACAGTCCCTGACAGCCAGGAGTTGAGCGGTTCCAGGCCGAAGTCCCACCAGAGCTGATCCCCTGGAGAGATCGTGATGGGCGAGTAGTTGGTGGAGTAGCCCGACATCTGCGCTCCGATGTAGAGCGTCGGGGCGATGAAGGCCGGGAGGGTGAACCCGCCAGACGAATTGGTCATTACGGACGTGTAGTGGTTCATGTTGTCCGTCAGGAACACGCTGGCGCCGACCAGCGGAAGGCCCGTCGACTGATCGGTCACGTTGCCGCTGACGGTCGCATTGGTCGCCAAGAGTGTCGCGTCCATCCTGAAGTTGGCGCCAGAATCTATCTGAACATTGTCCACCTGGTATGTACAGTAGCCCGGCGTCTGGAAGGTGATCCTTCCTGTCCCGTTCGTCACATTCATCTCGTAGTTGCCGGACGCATCGGTGAAGGTCACGTTGGAATAGCCCGTGCCGCTGTTCCACGCATTCTGAGACTGGATGGTCACGGCGACGTTCGCCAACGGAACTCCTGAGACCTCGTCGGTCACCTGGCCGAACAGCAACGCGTCATCAGTGGACGGCGGGTTCGAGAGCGTCAGGTTGATCCAGTACGTGTGACCTGACTCGAACGGGGCGCTGGTCTTGTTCTCGACGAACCCGTAGCCGGGGAAGTCCAAGCCCGCGACTCCACCGCCGATCGAGCCGGGTATCACGTTGACGGTGTATCTCCCGGTGCCCGGGTCTGCCGTGGTCATGTTGCCATACAGCGGGATCCCCTGCCCTCCGTTCGCCGGGTCGCTGACGTACCCTGCCACGTTTCCACCTGGTACAGGGTTCCCCATGGAGTCGAGCACGTAACCTGTCAGCACGACGTCCGGGACAAGTGGCGCGATGGAGCTCATCGTGATGTTGCACCAGGCCGTCGATCCGATCGCCGGGGACGCCATACCGCCCGCCGTGTAGTAGCTGCCGTTGAAGGCTATCACCATGTACTGTATGCCGCCAGCCACGGACAGATTGTAGTGGCCTGTGGCATCCGTCCAGGCCGAACCGAGCGGGCCGCCCGACCCTGCAGCCATTATGTAGAGCACGTATGAGTCCGGAAGCGGGTCCGTGCCGTTCGTGACGAACCCCTCAATCCAGCCGGGCTCCGCGACGGCCCTCGCCCTATTGCTCGCGGGTGCGATCGCCACGTAGAAGCTCGCCAAGGTCAGCGTACACATCACTAGAAGCGCGGCTGTGCCAACGAATCGGCTCTTTCTCGACATCTGAGAATCCCTCGTGGAAGTCGTGCCAATGGCGATTTCTTGGAGGGGGGGGCCGCCATCAGCCATTTCCGGACTGACTACGGATTTGTGGCATATATATGACTGTCGCATCTGGAAGCGATTCTGGAAAGAATCCGACGGTAGGTATAAAGAATAGGCGAGGGGCCGATGGCCCCAGTTCCGTTAGGTTTTCAGGCAATCTGGTTGTACCCTTGCATGTCGTCCTGGTAGTACGTCAGGGACCAGACCGGGGGTGCGTCCAGGCTGAAGGGCAGCATGTAGTCCGACTTCAGGGGCTGGACTTGGCCCGTGAGGGTCGTGATCTCCATGTTGTACACAGAGCCGCTGAAGACGTAATCCCCGATCGGGTAGTTCGAGATGGAAGGCTGCCACTCGAGCTGCGTGTACGTGCCGTAGAACGGCGAGCCGTGGTAGGGTATCGACGCCTGGAAGGTCTGGTCGATCGTCGTGTCGACGATTGTGAAGACGATCTGGCGTGCGGCCACCTGGTCCTCGATCGTGAGGACGAGATGTGTCCCTGCCGGTGACGCGACGCCGTTTTGGATCGCCGGGTTCATGGACGGCAGGAAGTAGTGCGCGATGCAGTTCTTCCCGTTGACGTACCAGGGCGCGATGTAGCCGTTAGGGTTGAGGTCCACTCCCAGCTGGAAGAATCCGAGGCAGGACGACCTCGTCGTGCCGAAGTAGTTCATCGCGTTGATCTGGAAGCTGAGTATACCGGTCTGTGGCACGTTCCACGAGTTCAGCGTCATCTCGGCACTGAGCTTCGTGAACGGCGGCAGGAGCTGCACGAGCAGCCCGGACCCCTGTCCGTAGCCCTCCATGTTGTTGTAGCCTGGCACCAGGATCGGGATCTCGTACGTCGAGACGACGATGTTCGTGTAGAGCGAGGTCCCGCTGGTCGTCGTGATCAGCGCCTCATCATAGCCTGCTGCTGACGGCACTGGAATCGTGGCCGCGATCATGTCCGTGCGGTCAACGTATACGTCCATGACCCAGTTCGGGGTCTTCGTGCCTGTGTTGTAGACGTTGGCGAATATAGTGACCCATCCGTCGGGGTACGCAGTTCCCGTCGGTACGGCGCCCAGGTCGGTCAGGCTTGATATGTCGGCGCCGGCCCAGACGTCGCCGTTCGATACTCCGACGACGGCAACCACTCCGTTGTTGACATCCCCGAGCCCGAAGTAGCCCGATCCGGTCCCGGCGTCGATTGCGACCTGGAAAGATACGAGGCTGGCGCCCGTGACGAAGCTGGCGTTCGCCCGGTCAGTCTGCGCCGTGCTCGTCGCGACCGACATCAGAGCCGGCTCGCTATAATAGGTCGATGCCGTCACCGTCGGTGTCGTTCCAGAGACGCTCGTGAAGCCGTCAAGGGTTCCGTCCTCGAAGTTCGCCACGAACGCGAAGGTGCCCGTTGTGCCTTTCGTACGTGCATGGCTGAGAGGAGCATGTTGCGCCGTGACAGGCCCTGAGGACGCGGCTGGCGCCGCGACAACCGCCAGGGAGGCTGTCACCAACGTGATCAAAATCGCAAGCCCACCTAAAGTGCGATGTGTTGGTCTCATGGCGGGCGTTCAGCGCCGGACGGGTTATAACCTTTGTGTCGAACCTCTTCGCTATGGAACGGGCCGCCTTGACGTTATCACATTTGGTATTTTGGTGTGAGATCGGGCGTGACGCAAGCTCCGCGATGCGCGGAGTTCACACGCCCTCGGAGCCGCCAAGAGGATGCAAGGACGTGTGTTCCTTTCTGGGTGATTCCCGCTGGCTGTCGGGAGAGCATCGGGCGCGTTCGATATGCCTTATAGAGACGTAACGCATTCCTAGAGCATCGATGCCCATGATCGTCACCGAGGACTTGGCGCTAGGCCTCTTCCTTGGGGTCTCTCTCTTCCTCCTGGCCTTCTTCGTGTCATCATATCACCGGAGCGGCGTGGGGGCGCTCAGGCCGGCCATCGCGGGCTTGGCTCTGCATAGCGCGCTGACATCGTTCCTGCTCATGGCAAACCAGGTCACCGACTGGTTCTCGCAGCTCGATTGGTGGGTCTTGCCGCTCGCGGACGGGCTTGTGCTGCTCATCGTCCTTGTTGTTGGAGTGCTCGGAGGAAGGGTCGTTGAAAGATCCCCTTGAGCTTGCCAACAGGAAGAGGATCTTCGAGGCGGTCCGTCATAACCCAGGGGTGCACTTCAGGGAGCTTCAGAGGCTGACGGGGATGACGATCGGCGTCCTCAGCTATCATCTGGACTATCTCGCTGACCACCAGCTGTTGACCGTGGACAAGCAGGAGAGCTTCACGAGGTACTTCCCGGGAGAGCACATGGGAAGGCAGAAGCAGCAGATGCTAGGGGCCCTCAGGCAGGAGATACCCAGGGGCATCATCCTGTTCCTTCTGATGAACCCAGGGGCGACCCACGGGGAGGTGCTGGAGAACTTCACGATCTCCGCTGGCACTCTGTCATACCACATCAAGAAGCTCGTCGCTCGCGGCCTAATCAAGATCGAGAAGGTCGGACGGGAGACGCACATGACCGTCTTGGAGCCGGACGCCGTCTCGGACCTCCTCATAGTCTATCGCAGATCGTTCTTCGACAAGCTAGTGGACGAGTTCGTCTCCCGCTACATCGGATTGTCGAAGCCGCAACCTGTGAGCGAGGGCGGGTCGAAGGAGGAAGCCCCTACTCCCCCTTCCGGTAGTACCGGTTCTTCTCGAGAAGAACCGAGTCGGCAGGATCCTCGTCGTCCCGCCTAGAGATCACCGTATAGATTCCCGCTCCGCCAACGACCGCTCCGATTGCGACCCCAATCAGCACGGACATCACGGCGGCGCTGAGCGCACCTGCTCCGGGGATGTTGATGGGCACGATCGCGCCTCCCCCGAACACTCCGAGGCTCGGGTCATGGTCGACCGTGAGGGTGTCCGCTGTCAGCGGAGTCGAGAGGAAGACCGTCAATGACTCGCCGTCCGTCCTGTAGAACGCTGACACGTCGCTGAGATTCGCGCCGGCAGTGGTGCGTGTCTTCGCCTGTTCCGCCCATGAGAAGAACCCGTCGGTCACGCCGCTGTTGTTCACGAAGTCGATAATCTGCTTGAACTGTTCCCTTGATGTGAAATTGTGAATAAGCTCTGCCGATCCCTGGGTCTCATTGACATACGGGTCGCTGACGGTCGTCATGCCGCCGCCCTCGTAGTTCATGAACCTGTATTGGCCAGAAGTCGTCGACGGCATGTAGGTCGCATCGTCCATCTTCATGAGGGCGAATTCGAGAGCGATGCTGTCGACGGGCAAAGGCTTCAGGATGACCATGCTGACATCGAACTTCACCTCGGAGCTTCCATTGACCGAGTATGCCGGGGAGCTGCCAACGCCGCTGTATGTCGACGAGTACCTGAAGTCCGATGCCGTGAAACTGACCGTCACCTGTGCCCACCCTTGGACGCTGGACATGGGTCCGTTGCCTCCAGGTCCTGAGGGACCGCCCCCTGTACCGCCGACGTACATCATGTCTAGGGTCGCTCGTAGAGTGACAGTGACCTTACTCCCTTCGGAGGTCGTGCTCTCCTGGGGTCCAGCGACCGCCCAAGTGCTCCGGTTCGAGGGCGCCAAGTACTTTATCAGGCCGGGGGAGAAGCCGTTAGTCGAGCTTGTGTTATAGCCGACGATCGAGCGTAGCAGGAACCCGTCTCCCGTCAGGTTGGTGAGGTTCCCCGCCCTCACTGTCGCCGCCGGAAAAGTGTTCGAAATGAGGGTTGTGGTATTTGCGCTGTGTATCTCGATCCCGTTCGCGGTGACGGAATAGGTGATGTCGCTCGCGCTCTGGGCTGAGACCGCATCGATGCAGAGCGATGACAGCATGCTCATCGAGACGAGCAGGGTGACAGCGACGCCAAATGCCCTCGCGATCATGTCAGGTATGAGATGTCGGCGGGCGATATTAACGAATTTGGTACACGCTTAGAACTCTCGTCCGGCCCGTCCAATCATGTCGGATTCTTCTGTTGAAGATTGAACTAACCTTTGAGCCTTGCACCATAAGCGCCTTATCTCGTCCTTCTCAAATCATCACTCAAGGGCTCGAGGCCCTGAAAAACAAAAGAGGGGTGAAAAAGAAATGATGACGAACCTCGCGTTGGCTGTGATGGTCTGCGCATCCGTGATGCTTGGCGGTGCCGGGGTCGCGGCTGCGGCGAACGGGGTCGGCAGTGGCGACTGCGACCAGACCCAGGACCAGACCAGGCTCCAGCAGAGAGATGGTACCTGCGACGGAATCAACTGCCAGGACCACTTCTACAACTGGAACTACGACTGGAACTACAGCTATGCCGGATCGACGTAGGCGGGTCCGCCAGCTGTCAATGAAACCCTTTCCTTGATTTTCCCATCATCCTCTTGTCGTCATCCTGCATCGTGCTCTGCCCTTCGAACAGAGAATGCAACCATTCTACGGTTGTCCCATTGTTCTAACCTTGTCTCATACGTCCTTATGTAGTTCGCGGCGACAAGTCGATTCTAAGAACTCCCCCCGGAGGAATCTGAATGGACAACAGGAAAGTGACTTTGCTGTGCGCCTTGCTTGCGACCGTGCTCTCGGTCCCGGGACTGTACCAAGTGCCGGCGGCCGAGCCAGAGCCTCTTACCGCGACGGAGATGGCGGCTGATCCGCCGCACAATATTACGCAGTTCCTGCACACCGGCGAGACCGCCAGGTACATCTCGCCTCAGTTCAGCGTGCTGAACTTCTTCGACACCAACCTCCCGTTCAACACGACAGGCGATGGTAGGAGCTACTCCGGCCAGGAGCAGTTCGCGATGCAGTGGTTCATGTTCCCGCCTACAGCATCAAACTTGACTCTCTCAGGGATTGACGTGATCCTGTGGATTACGGGCGAGGTCGGCACTGGGCAGCCGAACTTCGCGGGCAGCATCGAGGTGTTCGAGGTCACTCAGGAGAACATCGCAGCCCTCGACTTCAACGGCACATTGGTATTCCTGCAAAACATCCCGAGCAACACTCCGCTGTTCACGTACCCGCCTTCGGCGTCGATGGTCTTCCCCTTGGCCTTCGTTCACACCTTCAACGCGAGCGCGACGATCAGGTTTGTCCTGACGATCAACCCTGGAGCTTCGGGCGCGGGCGTCGGGTCCCAGTACACCAATGTAACAGTCTTCTGGGACAGCTATCACCTGTTCGACTCCCGTCTGATACTCAAGACCCAGAACCCCATGACGATCGATTCGGTCACCACGAGCGATTTCGCGCACCAGGCCAGCAACGGCTTCGTGGATGAGGGCAACACGACCATGTACTTCACCGCAAGCATATCGGACCCCTACGGCGGCTACGACATCAGCTGGCTGAACCTGACTGTCCGGGACCCCAACGGGACCCCGATCACAGGCCTCGACTCCGAGCCGATGGTTCGGATCGCAGGCACGGATGTCTCCGCGGTCTCGGTCTATGAACTGTCCTGGAACTACGGCGGGATGCCTGTTGGAATATACGCCTATGATGTCTGGGCGGTCGACAATTCCGGAATGACATATTACTACTACTTCGCCCAGTTCTCGTTCCAGCCGTACGACGAGCAGCTCGCAGACGCCTTCGCAATCGGGGTGATATACAACCTGGACGTGCACCTCAACGACTCTCTCGGGGAGCCGCTGGTGGGCGCAACGGTCGACTATGACGGCACAAAGGCACTCTCGAATGACACCGGCTGGGCTTCCCTCATCGTGTTCGGCAACGGCACGATGTCGGTCTACTGGCACAGCGTTCTGGTCTACGCCTCCGCCGTGAATCTCACGGGGGACATCGTGCTTTTCGTGACCTGTAACGTGTATTACCCTGAGCTGATTATGGTGGATGCACTCTCGATGGCGCTCCCTTCAGCGTCCGTGTTCTTCGTGTACCCGGACGGAGAGCGCCTGCCGGTCAGGATATCCGGGTCGGACGGGTCCATAGGCGTCGTCGACGCAGTGCCAGTAGGCGACAACGCGTTGAGCGTCTGGTGGCGCGGCTCGCTGGTGTACGATGGCGCGGTCGCCGTCACACACAACGGGCCCCTCAACGTGACCTGCGAGGTGTTCTACATGACAGTGCACGTGACCGACGATGTCGGGATGCCCATCCTCATGTCGACGGTCTCATGGCTGCAGTCAGAGACGCACATCCTGATCGACTCGATGTTCGTCGATGGGACCGGCACCGCTGTCTCGCGCCTGCCATCAGGCGTCTACGATGTCCAGGTCTCGTGGCACGGAAACCAGATCGGCGAGGCGACGAATGTCGCTCTGGCATCGTCCGCGGAGGTCACGGTCGTCGGACAGGTCTGCAGCGTGAACATCGTGGCGCTCGACACCAGGGGCAACTCGCTCCCGGACGCGCACATAGTCGTCAGGTCGGCTAGCGAGGTCATCGTCAGCAGGCTGGCGAACGAGAGCGGGGCTGTGCAGGTCGTGCTCCCCATCGGCTCACTCTCAGTCGAGACCTACTGGTACGGGAAGCTGGTGAACGACACGACCATAGTCCTAGAGGGCGACGCCAATGTGGTCCTGACTTGCTCAGTGTCGTACCTTGAGGTGTCCGTCAGCGACTCGAACGGTAAGCCACTGGACAGCGTGGAGATTGTAGTCAGGGACGCTCAGCAGAACACAATATCTTACGGCCTCACCTCGAACGGCAAGATGCTGGTCAGGCTACCCGATCAGGCGGTCACCGTCGAGGCGCACTGGGTCTGCGAGTACATGATGACGCATGTGAGCCTCACCGAGTCGGCCTCCGCGGACGTCTCGGGGGACACCCAGGTGGCCATAGCATTCGAGGGCTACCCGCCATCGGTCCTGTCGACCATGCTGTTCTCGCTCGGCCTGCTTGGAGCTGCTGCTGCCGTGTTGGCGGTCCTCGCGGTGTTCTTCTTCGTCCGGGCGAGGAGGGCAGGCCGCACTGGGCCTGCGAAGGAGGCCGGATCGGCCGAGGGAGAGTCGAGCGAGGGAGAAGAGGTACCTCCACCGTTCGACTGAAGCGCCGTGCAGGCCAGAAACTTAATGGAGACACACAGCCAGTCTGTGTGTCTTCTCTTCATTCTTTTCTATTCCCTTCTCTCCTATGCATGTTGGTGACTTTCCTCAGATCCAGATCAATCGGAGTTCGGCCGGGGCGGCCGGCCTATCACGATCATCTTCGACACGAACTGGCAGCTCGCGCAGTTTTCGTCAATGGCGGACGAGCTGTCACCGCTTAGACGAAGCCCAGAAGCTTAAGCACCAG
>JAJYIS010000099.1 GCA_021789945.1 Thermoplasmata archaeon
GGCGAAGTACAAGTACCTGACGGCCTCGTGGACCACGCACAGCTTCTACACTCTGAAGGAGGACGCGGAGAACATCACGAAGCTGGCGACCGGGGTCAACCAGGACCCGTGGATCGTCCCGATAATGCTGGCCGGAGGGCAGGCGGTCGACGGCGGCTGGGTCAACATGTCGATGTACCAGAACTACCTGACCGACCAGGAGTACGCGGACATCCAGAACGGCGTGCACTATGCGAACACCTTCTACGGCGTGGACGCGGCGAACTTCTCCGCTGCATGGAAGGGGAACGCCAACGACGGATGGCTCTCCGAGATCCAGGGCCACTGGGACTTCAACAGGAACGCGGCGCACAAGTTCCTGGGGCTGCCCGCGGCGGGCGACCTGAGGACGGAGTTCAACGCCACCGGTGCCGCGAACATCGCGTGGGGCTGGAGGGCGGAGTGGATAGCGGACGGCGATGTCGGCGGGCCACTGGACATATACGCCTGTTACGACTTCTCTCTCCTGACGGGCAACGGACCAGTCACGGTCTACGTGAAGCTCGACACGCTGAACTCGACCGCCAACAAGATCGCGCTCTGGTTCTACAGCGTCACTTGGGGAGGGGAGTACCTGATGATGAGGTACCTGTGGCAGGCTGGGATAGACCTGAACCTCCAGCCGTCGAGGGAGGACTGGTACCTGAACGGCACGTTCGGCCCTGTCAACGGCGACATCCACGAGAGGATGACGACGGACTACCACATCACGGCCTGGAACGACAAGCAGGCGTACAACAACCCGACCTGGATGCTCGAGCCGCAGAACCCGGACTACACGGCGGAGCGGATAACGGACCAGTACATCTCGTATTTCGACCCGTACTACATGACATACTACGGCAACACCTACCTGCCGGCGAGGTTGTGCTACGCTCCCGGCCAGGTGAACTACGGGAAGAACGTGCACTACTGGCAGACGCCCATGGACTGGAACCTGGCCTCGTACGAGTCGCTGACGATCAAGCTGCCTATGAGCTCTGTTGGCTGGGGCCTCGTGCCATACTGGAGCAACAACTACTCGGTGCCCGGGAACGCGGTCGGCGAGATGCAGGCGCACGGCGGCACCGGCGAGTGGGTGCTCGGACACGGATACCCGTCGACGCTGTACAGCACGACCTACTACGATCCGGCCACGAAGACGATCACTATCCCGCCCGGGTCGACATGGGCGTTGAACCCGAACCCGGGCTACCCGTCGATATGCGAGTCCGGGTCCCCGCTGTTCTACTTCGACCTGTCGCCCGTGAGCCACTACAACATGAGCATCGTCCAGCCTGGGCCGTACTACGCCGGAGTCACGTACAACCTGAGGGTGACGCCGTTGAACCTCTCGAACCAGCAGACCTACTGCAACCAGACCGTGCAGCTTCCAGCAGTCGCTGGCGTGACCTATGGCGCGTCGACGCACACGTTCGCGTGGAACGAGTCGAGCTGGAATACGACCATAATCTTCAGCACCGCCGGCTCGTTCACCCTGACCTCGCGGGACGCGTACTTCTATCTCGACATAGTCGACACCGCGTCATATCTCGTGAACCCGGCCATACCCGAGTTCCCGACGCTCTTGATACCCATCATCGGCGCGGTAGCGATCTTCGCGGTGTTCGGCAAGAGGAAGTCGAAGAAGTAGGCCGAGAACAGTGGCGCAGCCAGAAACCCCTTACCAACTCTCTTACTTCTTTTCGTTGTCCCTCCGCGGCAGGAGCTCGCGTCGGAGAGCGCGCGGAGGTTTAATCTGCCACATCACGATTATCTGTCATCAGGGATGGGACATGGCAGACGAGTTGCCGCTCGAGATGAGGCTTTCGCGATTGACCGTGAACAGCCTTAGGAACCTTTGCGACGCGCACAACGTCCAGGGCGCTTCGAACATGCTCAAGGACGAGCTCGTGGACTTCGTCGCGGGCGCATTCGACCGTAAGACCCTCGAGGACTTTTGCAGGGCCCAGGAGGATATCTATTTCGTGGAGAACATGGCAAAGGCCATCAAGTGGGCCGCCAACAGGAAGATCGTGGCCGTGGACCCCAAGAGCGACTACTCCATGGTCAATGCCGTGTTCACCCTCAGGCGCTCGGACGGCTACGAGGTCTACAACGTCAGGTTCGTCAATCAGACCACCGAGGACGTCGGGACGTCGTGCGAATGCGTCGACAGCCGCGAGAAGGGGTACTTCTGCCCCCACCAGATGGCCGTGCTCGTCCGATGCCTCATGGATGGCTTGTTCGGCCTGGACCAGTGGTCGGGCCCGATGACCCCCGAGGGCGAGGACCTCATACTCGCGAACGTCTTCAGGGAGCGCAGGAAGCGGAGATAGGAACCGCTGGCCCCCTCGCAAAATCCAACACCTTTATCTAATCTGATTCGTTTCTACTGGACGCGATGGCCCAGTACGATTGGCGGACGAGCGAGCCCAAGTGGCAGGCGAAGTGGAAGGAGTGGGAGTTATACCGCTTCGACCCGGGGTCCAGGAAGAAGGTCTTCAGCATAGACAACCCTCCCAGGTACGCCTCTGGCGCATTGCACCTCGGCCACGCGTACGGCTACACCGCGATAGACTTCGCCGCCAGGTACAGACGCCTGAAAGGGTACAACGTCTTCTTTCCGCTCTGCTTCGACGTCAACGGCACCCCGGTCGAGGTCAGGGTCGAGAAGGTCAAGGGGATTAAGGCCTCCGACGTACCCCGCCAGGAATTCATCAAGATGTGCAGCGAGTTCGCCGAGAAGCACATCGGCGAGATGACCAGGCAGTTCGAGATGCTCGGCGAGTCGATGGACCCGAGCATCTACTACCAGACGGACGCAGAGTACTATCGCCGGCTCACCCAGATATCGTTCATCCGGATGTTCAAGAAGGGGCTTGTCTACAAGGGACACTTCCCCATCAACTGGTGCACCAGGTGCGGGACGGCGCTCGCGGACGCGGAGGTGGAGTACGAGCCTCGGAGGACCAAGCTGAACTACATCAGGTTCCGCGAGGCCCAGACCGGCAAGGAGGTCATGATCGCAACCACCAGGCCAGAGCTGCTCAGCACCTGCCTCTTGGTCGCCGTCCACCCTGATGACGCCTCGAAGGCCGACCTCGTGGGGAAGGAGCTCGTCGTCCCCCTGTACGAGAAGAAGGTCAAGGTCGTGGCCGACCCCAAGGTGGACCCGTCGTTCGGCACGGGCACCGTCATGATATGCTCCATCGGGGACAAGGACGACCTGGAATGGATCATGAAGTACAACCTCCCTCTGGAGAAGGGCATCGAGGAGAGCGGCGTCATGACCGCCCTCGCCGGGAAGTACGCTGGCATGCCGGTCGCGGACGCCCGGAAAGCCGTGATCGAGGACATGAGGGTCCAGGGCGTGCTGGTCAAGCAGGACGACCTGGACCAGAACGTCGGCTCGTGCTGGAGGTGCCACACGCCGATCGAGTTCCTGAAGGTCCCGCAGTGGTTCATCAGGAGCGTCCAGTTCAAGGACCAGGTCCTCAGGATGATAGACGAGATCGATTGGAACCCCGAGTTCATGAAGATCAGGATCCAGAACTGGGTCAACTCGCTCGCATGGGACTGGGTGGTCTCGAGGCAGAGATTCTTCGCGACCGCGATACCCCTGTGGGAATGCCAGGACTGCGGGAACGTGCTTCTCGCGGAAGAGGAGGACTGCTACATCGACCCGACGAGCGCCCCTCCGAGGAAGGACAAGTGCGAGGTCTGCGGCGGCAAGTTCGTGGGGTCGACCGATGTGTTCGACACATGGATGGACTCGAGCATCTCACCGCTGTACAACACCTTCTGGGAGCGGGACGAGAAGCTGTTCAAGAAGCTCTATCCGATGACGCTCCGTCCGCAGGGTCTGGAGATCATCCGGACCTGGGCGTACTACACGATACTCAGGGAGATGCTCCTGATAGGGGAGAAGCCCTGGAGCGAGACGATGATCCACGGGTTCATCATGGCGCCCGACGGGTCGCCGATGCACGCGTCCCTTGGGAACGTCATTGACCCCATGCCTCTGATCGAGAAGTACGGCGGGGACGCGATGCGGTACTATGCCGCGACGTGCGCCCTCGGGATCGACCACGCGTTCAAGGAGCAGGAGCTGGTCCGGGGCGGCCGGCTCGCCACGAAGACCTGGAACGTCATGAAGATGGTCGGGACAGCCTGCAAGTCTAGACCGCGCAAGCCCAGGAAGATGCATCCGATCGATTCGTGGATAGTCAGCGAGTTCGGCGAGCTCGTCCGCTCGGTCGAGGCGAGCTGCGAGGAGTACCGCTTCGACCAGGCGATGGCCAAGACCGAGGACTTCCTCTGGCACGAGTTCGCTGACCACTACATAGAGATCGCGAAGCACAGGGCCTACTCCGAGAAGGACGACGGCGCGAGATACGCTCTCTACACCGTCGGCCTCGGGCTGCTGAAGATGATGTCCATCTTCCTGCCGCACGTGGCCGAGGATGCCTACCAGGAGACGTTCAGGACCCACGAGCCCTCCTTGAGCATCCACATTTCGTCTTGGCCAGAGGCATCAGCGAGAGACGAGACCGCCGAAGCCGCCGGGCGCTCGGTGAAGGAGATTGTCGCGGGCGTGCGGGCCTGGAAGTCTGCCAGCGGGATGTCCCTGAACGCAGAGGTCTCGCGGGTGGAGATCGTCGGGCCGAGCGTGAGGCCTGTCCTCGAGGGCTCTGAGGACGACATCAAGCAGACCCTGAAGGCCGGAGAGCTGGAGTTGCTCGACAGCGTGCCGCTGAGCGAATCTGTCTCCAAGGTCAAGCCCGTCTTCTCCAAGCTGGGCCCCGCATTTAAGAAGGACTCGAAGCAGATCGCGGAGAAGCTCGCGTCCCTCAAGCCCGGGAGCCCGGCGGACTTCAAGGACGGTATCGATGTGGTCATGGAGGACGGCCGGACGATCAGGGTCGCTCCCGAGCTCTTCGAGCTGGAGAAGAAGGTCTCATCCGAGCGTGGAGAGCTCGAGCACATGACCGCGGGCGGGTTCACAGTCCTCGTCTACAGATGACTCCTTCCTGGCGCACTTGCCAACTCGACAGCTTATAATAGTGTGAGCACGATTTGCACACCGCAATGGACATGCGGGAAGTCGTCATCGAGGTCCTGCGCGGGGTTCTGGATCCGCACACGGGCGTCAGCGTCTACGACATGGGCCTGATCTCAGACCTGGTCGTCGAGGACGGCTCGATCTCCTTGACGTTCATGCCCACCAGCCCGTTCTGCCCCGTCGGCGTGGAGTTGGCGAAGGCTATCAAGGAGCACGTGATGTCGATCGAGGGCGTGAAGTCCTGCAGCATAAAGGTCGTGGGGCACATCAGGGCCGACCAGATAAACCAGGAGCTCAGCAGCGCCTAGTCCCTGACGATGTCGATCTTGACCTGCTTTCCGTGGATGGAGTAGTTCTCCAGCCCCTTCATCGCCCTGAACGCGACGCTCTTATGTATCTCCAGCCTGCTGTACTCGTCCCCGACCTCGACGTTCCCAATCAGGTGCTCGATTATGCCTGTCTTCCTCTCTATGAACTTCAAGAGGTCGACGAGCCCGACCCCGTCCTTCTTGCCGAGGTTTATCTTGAACGGGACCATTCCGAAGTGGTCCGCGTATTCGTCCAGGTCGAGCTGCCGCTTCACAGTGTCCCTGCCCTGACCCTGGGGCACCTGGTCCTGCTCGATCTTCGTCCTCCCGAAGCTCTCGATCGCGCGCACCAGGTGCTGCTCCTCCTTGGAGACGAACGTGATTGCCTTCCCGGACTTCCCAGCTCTCGCCGTCCTCCCGATCCTGTGGACGTAGTCCTCGGGGTTCTCGGGGATGTCGTAGTTGATCACGTGTGTTACGTCCTCGATGTCCAGGCCCCTCGCCGCGACATCAGTGGCGACCAGGACCTTGAGCTTCCCCGACTTGACCTTCGCCATGACCTTCTCCCTGGCGGACTGCGTGAGGTCGCCGTGCGTGGCGTCGGCCAGGTACCCGTAGGCTCGCAGCTTGTACGCGAGCATGTCCACCATCCTCTTGGTCGAGCAGAACACGATCGCGAGGTTCGGCTTCTCGATGTCGAGGATCCTGCAGAGCGCCCAGAGCTTGTTCCTTCGGCCGACGTTGATGTACACCTGCTCTGTCTGGGGGACCGTGAGAGAGTCCTGGCTGATCATGATCTCCTTCGGGTTCTTCATGTACCTGTGGGCTAGCTCCCTTATGGTATCTGGGAGCGTGGCCGAGAACAG
>JAJYIS010000100.1 GCA_021789945.1 Thermoplasmata archaeon
AAGCCCAAGTGAATCGGTACTTGGGAGATCGTGGCCCCCATTTCGAACCAAATACCGCAGAGGAACGAAGGAGAAAATTGCTGATGTTGGGAAGGACAATAGCCGAACTGTACGAGAAAGGCAGAGTCACCACGAATAACCCAGAGAAGCTGTGCGAAGCAGATATTGGCCAGCTGATTGCGTGGATGCGCAACAAGAGGCTCGATGAGGAGACGCAGCTCTCGTACCTCAAAATACTGGGAAGCTTCCTGTTGTGGTGCGGGAACCCTGTGATTGCAGAGATGAGAGCGAGGAAGCTCCTGCCTCGTGTGCCCAAGAAGGAGATAAAGGCCTTGAACGAGAGCGAGATAGCGAAGCTCGCCAGGGCATCGGAGCAGATACCTGGGTGGCAAGGTGAAGTCGCTCGGTTCATTACAATGACGTATCCGTACACGGGATTGAGGCCGAGCGAGTTGCGCCATGCGGAGATCGACGATGTATCCACTCAAGACTGGACTATCTGGGTTAGACATCCGAAAGGTGAACACTCTTACGGTGAGAAGAGAACGGTGCCCATCCTTCCGCCCGCGAGACCTGCCGTCGAGAGATTCCTCCAAAAGAGAGAGGAGTATCTCAGCAGGTTTGGGCAGTCGGAAGCAAGGCCGTTGATCCCAACGATGCAACACGGTGGGGTGGGCTTCTATTCTCATCAGGTGCTGTGTCGTATAAAGATGGAAGTGGAGAACCTATCAGGTGTCAGCTTTGCCTTGAAAAACCTTCGTTCCTCATACGGTCAGCTGATCCTGGACAAAGACTCTAGCAAGATGGTCGCCATTAGCAGAGCCATGGGTCACAGCTCCGTGACGACCACAGAGCGCTACTACTGCCGTCTGAAAGAGAGGAACATGATCCGAGAGCTGAACGAGTTGTTCGAACCAGAACAGCAGGAAGACGAAACTCGTGCCAGTAAGCCGAAAACCTTTTCGAGATTAATTGAGCGCGACAAATACTTGTCTGGCTATGCGTAGGTGCGGGCCCGGTGGGATTTGAACCCACGTCGTCGGCTCCGAAGGCCAAAAGGATGTCCGAACTACCCCACGGGCCCGAAGCAGTGATTGGCCTGGCCTATTATATCCTTTGTTTGATGGGATCGGACAGCTTCGCGCAACAGAAGCGTTGCGGGAATGCGGGCAATTTGCCTTCCGCTACTTTGATGGTCTAGTGGTCATGGCCAGTTTTGCCTTGACATACGGCACGAGCCCTCCCGCATCAAGGATCTTCCTAACGTGCTCCGGAACCGGCGCAAGAGAGGCACGTCGCGCACCATCCGCCGACACGAGAATGTGGTTCTTCAAATCGAGCGCTGCCTCGTCCCCGTCGACGAATACGTCCGCTGCGTCCTCGGATGTAATCACAGAGAGGCCGAGGTTCACTGCGTTCCTATAGAATATCCGCGCGAATGACTTCGCGACCACTGCTTTGACACCGGCTCGCGCAAGAGCAATCACTGCCTGTTCGCGGCTAGAGCCGCATCCGAAGTTCCTGCCCGCGACGATGATGTCTCCTTTGGAGACCGATCCTGCGAACTCGCGGTTCGCGCCTTCCATCGCGTGTGCCGCAAGATGCCCAGGGTCATAGTTGTCGAGGTATTTCCCCGGAATGATCGCATCTGTGTTGACGTCGTCGCCGAACCGCCAGATCCTAGTCATTCGAGGTACCTCCTCGGGTCGGCTATCCTGCCCTCGAGGGCGCTCGCGGCGACCGTCGCGGGGCTCGCGAGGTAGATCTCCGATTCCTCCGACCCCATCCTTCCCTTGAAGTTCCTGTTGCTCGATGAGATGCAGACCTCTCCAGGGCCGAGGACCCCTTCATGTGCGCCGAGGCACGGCCCGCAGCCTGGAGGAAGGATGGTACCGCCGGCGGCGACGATCGTCTGGACGACCCCCATGTCCATCGCGTCCTCCAGCACCCTTCTCGACGCCGGGGCCACGATCAGCCTGCATGTCGGGGAGACCTTCCTTCCCTTGAGCACCTGCGCCGCGGCAATCAGGTCCTCCAACCTGCCGTTCGTGCATGTGCCTATGAACGCCTGGTCGATCCTAACGCCCATCTGTTTGTCGATGCTCTTCGCGTCCTCCACCCTGTGAGGGCCGGAAACGGTCGGAGGAAGCTTTGACACATCGAGCTCTATCCTGCGCTCGAACGCGGCATCAGGGTCTGACCTGACAGGCGAAATCGTGGCCTGAGAATAGCCCCTGAACCATTCCTCGGTGACCGCGTCGGGGACCACGACGGCTGCCTTCGCGCCCACCTCGACGCTCATGTTGCAGAGCACCATCCTGCCAGCCATCGGCAGGTCCTGCATGAGCGGTCCGCCGAACTCCATACACCTGTAGTCTGCTCCCGAAGGGCCGAGCACGGATGCCAGGTGCAGGGCGACATCCTTCGTATAGGTGCCCTTCGCCAGATGGCCTGATAGCTCGACCTTGATGCTCTCGGGGACCTTGAGCCAGAGACTGCCCGTCGCCCACACGCCAGCCATCTCGGTCGCGCCTATCCCGGTCGCGAACGCGCCCACAGCGCCGGCGGTCGTCGTGTGGGAATCCGTGCCAAGGACCAGCTGTCCCGGCCTCACCAGCCTGTCCTCGATCAGCAGCTGGTGACAGATCCCCGAGCCCGCGTCGTAGAACTTCGCGACCCCGATGTCCCTGGCGAGGTTTCGGATGCGGGCGTGAACGGTAGCCGTCTGGGCGGTGTTCGCAGGAGTCCTGTGGTCCAGGATCAGGACTATCTTGCTCGGGTCCCACGGGCGGCCGAGCCCGAACTCCGAGAACGACTTGCTCACAAGGAATGTGTTCTCGTGTGACATCACAAGGTCAGGAGCGGCCTCGACGATAGCTCCGGCCTTTGCATCAGGATTGCCCGAGGCACTTCCTAGGACCTTCTCCGCGAACGTCCGTCCTTTCACGACGAACCAAACCAACTCGTCATATTTCAAAATGACGAACGAGGGCGTTAGGCGGGAAGTACAGGTTTATTGGTGGTTCAGGCAAATATGCGTAATTTTGAGGATAGCTGGAAAAGGTATTTCCACTATGTATCCAATGACTTCGCCACCATGGACAGAGTTCTTGACGCCACCCCCGGCTCGAAGGTGTTGCTGCTGGGCAACGAGGCGATAGCCCGAGGCGCGCTCGAGGCCGGTATCGCAATCGCCACCACGTACCCGGGCACGCCCGCGTCAGAGATCGGGGACGCGCTCGCGCGCGTGGCGAAGGACGCGGGCATCTACTTCGAGTATTCGATCAATGAGATGGTCGCCGTCGAGATGGCTATTGGCGCTGCTGCCTCGGGCGTGCGCGCGCTCGTGAGCATGAAGCATGTCGGGCTCAACGTCGCCGCTGACGCGCTCCTGACCTTCGCGTACACGGGCACGAGAGGAGGATTCGTCCTGGTCACCGCGGACGACCCGTCGTGCCATTCCAGCCAGAACGAGCAGGACAACAGGTACTACGCGCTACTGGGCGGGATCCCGCTGTTCGAGCCGTCGTCCCCCCAGGAATGCTACGAGATGACGAAGGAGGCGTTCGCGGTCTCCGAGAAGCTCGAGCTCCCGGTCATCGTCCGGACGACAACGAGGGTCTCGCACGTACGCGCGCCCGTCATTGTCGGGGAGATCATGCCGGGCCTGAAGAAGAAGGACTTCGTCAAGAACCCGGAGAGGTTCGTGACCGTCCCTGCGGTCGCGAGGGCAAGACATCTCGTGCTGCTGAGGCGCCTGGGCGACGCCGAGGCGATCGCAGAGCAGTCCCGGTTCAACAAGGTGATGGCGCTGAACGGCGGTGGGGAGCGGGGAATCGTCTCCTCATCCGCAGGGTTCAACTACGCATACGACGCGGCCCGCACGCTCGGGATCTCCGCGGAACTCCTGAAGCTCGGGTTCTCGTATCCAATTCCACGGAAGCTCGTCTCGGAGTTCCTGAGGAAGCATCGGACGGTCGCGGTGGTCGAGGAGCTCGAGCCCGTCCTGGAGAACGAGCTGCGGGCCCTTGCGCAGCACGAGTCGATCCAGGTCAAGATACTGGGCAAGGAGGACGGACTCTTCCCGAGGGCGCTCGAGTTCGACCAGGCGATAGTGGAGAGAGGGCTTGCGCGCGCGTTCGGCTTGAAGGACTCAGTCCCCTCGGACGCGCCAGCGCCGAGCGAGGACATCCCCTCGCGTCCGCCGGTCTTGTGCGCGGGCTGCCCACACAGCGCGACTTACTACGCAGTGAACAAGGCCACTGGCAGAAAGGCGATCTTCGCCTCGGACATCGGATGCTACACCCTCGGAGTCTCGCGCCCGCACAATGCCGCGGACCTGTTGGTGTGCATGGGCTCGAGCGTGGGAACGGCGGGCGGCCTCGCGAAGGTGAATTCCCAGCCCGTGGTCGCGTACATCGGCGACTCGACCTTCTTCCACGCAGGCATCCCCGGGCTCATCAACGCGGTCCACAACGGGCACAAGTTCCTACTGGTGATACTCGACAACCGGACGACCGCGATGACCGGCCACCAGCCCCATCCGGGCAGCGATAGAGGCCCGAGCTGCTGCGATGTCACACCGGTCTCCATGGAAGAGGTCGTCAAAGGCTGCGGGGTGAAGTGGCTGAAGGTCGTCGACCCCTACGACATCAAATCCACGACCGAGACCGTCAAGGAGGCCCTCGCCCAGCCTTCGGTGTCCGTGGTCATTGCGAGACGGGAGTGCGCGCTGATCGCGAAGAAGGACGAGAAGGGCGCGATCGTCAAGAAGGCCTACATCGACCAGGAAGAGTGCAACAAGTGCATGACCTGCATAGACAAGTTCCAGTGCCCCGCGATATCCACGAAGGACAAGGTGCAGACGATCGACGAGTCGCTCTGCTCAGGCTGCGGGGTATGCGTCCAGGTCTGCCCGAACAAGGCCATCAAGGAGGCGAAGTGATGGCCGACATCTACCTCGTGGGAGTGGGCGGACAAGGCATCATCACCGCGTCGAGGATCATCGGGGACGCCGCGATCCTCGCGGGCAAGAACGTAATCATGAGCGAGACACATGGCATGGCCCAGAGAGGCGGCTCGGTGGCATGCACCGCCAGGATCGGCGATGTCCAGAGCCCCCTGATCCCGGACGGAAGTGCGGACCTGATACTGTCGTTCGAGCTGCTCGAAACCTTGAGGGCGATGTGCAAGGCGAACAGGAACACGAAGGTTGTGTCGTCCAGCGAGAAGATCGTGCCGCTGAGCGTGTCGACCCAGCGGCTGAAGTATCCGATCGCCGAGCAGATCGGCGTCGAGGTGAAGAGAGTGGCCTCGGAATTCGTCATCGTAGACTCCCGGAAACTCGCCGAAGATGCAGGCGCTCCCATGTCGTCAAACATCGTGATGGTGGGCGCGCTCGCGGGAACGGGGGCGACTGGTGTTGACCGAAAGCACTTCGAAGAGGCGATTGGCGCGAACATCCCGCGGGGGCTGGACCGCAACCTGGCTGCGTTTGAGAAGGGCTTCCGGGTGACGGCCAAGAGCGGCAAGGCCTAAGAATGTTTTAAGACGGCGAAGGGCATTGGACACGACGGGCCCATGGTCTAGTGGTTATGACAACGCCCTTACACGGCGTAGATCACCGGTTCAAATCCGGTTGGGCCCACTCCATGCTCTGGCCAGACAATTATGCTCGGATTCCAATTCAAACGTTTTTCTCCGTTATAGCTGGCTCGCGCGCAAAGACGGTGTTGTATGCGTCATTGACGCGAGCGCAGGCAAGGTCAGCCCGGGCGCGGCAATAGGACCGCTCCGTTGTCACTACCGATGCGCGTATCGCGCTTCGAGATACCTTCTCGATAAGAACGCTGTCCCGGGCGGCTACCTTCTATGGGGGATTGGATTAGAACGTCCTTTCGATTGAAGCAGTGGGGCGATTCTCTGGCTAGATCCGGGTTCGGATCCCTTCGAACCCACACCTGCTCAACGGTTGGTCTCCAGACCAATCTTGTGAACGATCGGACAAGGCGGCATCTGGACTCCGAAACGCCCACGTGGTAGGATTGAGAAGGAGCGACAAGCCATAACTCGCCCTCTCGGTATCACCGGCCGGAGACCGTCTTCCCACGCCTTCCGCCGTCCTTTCTTGACGACTTCAGGACGGACTCGACCGCCACCAGATGGCTGGCGACCTCCTCGCCGGCCGGAGTCAAGAGGAATTCCCTCCTTATCCCGC
>JAJYIS010000101.1 GCA_021789945.1 Thermoplasmata archaeon
GATCGAGGAGGCGCACGGGAGGGTGTCGGCGGAGGACGTGGTCTCGAAGCTGAGCGTCCCGCCGTTTTCCCGCGCCGCGATGGACGGCTACGCCGTCAGGGCAAGGGACACCTTCGGCTCGTCCAAGATGAAGCCGCACGGCCTGATCCAACAGGAAGTCATCCAGGCAGGCTCTGTCCCGAGGAAGGCCCTGGCCAAGGGCAGGTGCGCGGAGATTGCTACGGGGGCGATGATCCCCAAGGGCGCAGACGCCGTCGTGATGGTGGAGGACACCGAGAAGGACGGCACGAGGATACTCGTCCACGAGGCCGTGTACCCTGGCCAGAATGTATCGAAGAAGGGCGAGGACATCACACCTGGGACGAAGGTCGTCTCGGGAGGGGACCGGCTGAACCCGAGCAAGATTGGCGCGCTCGCAGCCATCGACCGCGCGAAGATCAGGGTCTACGCCAAGCCTCTAGTGGGTATCGTCCCCACGGGGAACGAGATCGTCGAGCTCGGCTCAGACCTCGAGCCGGGGAAGATATTCAACATCAACTCGTACACGCTCGCGAGCGCGGTGGACGCGAACGGCGGCCGCGCCAGGATGGTCGGGATCGTCAAGGACTCCGTCGATGACCTCGAGCGGGCCGTGAAGGCGAACTCGGACTGTGACATCCTTGTGTTCTCGGGCGGGAGCTCCGTGGGCGAACGCGATGTCATGGTCGACATGGTCGAGCGCGCTGGAAAGGTCGTGTTCCACGGCATCGCGGTCAAGCCAGGGAAGCCGACGCTGTTCGGCACCATCGGCAAGCAGCTCGTGTTCGGGATGCCGGGGTATCCGACCTCGTGCCTGTCGAACGCGTACATCCTGCTCCTGCCCGTCCTGAGGAGGATGGCCAGGCTTCCGGCCAAGGAGCCGGCGTCGGCGGAGGCGAGGATGGCGAGCAGGGTGGTGTCCACCACAGGAAGGACGCAGTTCCTCACGGTCCGCCTCGTGAACGGCCTCGCGCACCAGGCCTTCAAGGAGTCGGGGGCGATCACGAGCATGGCGTTCGCGGACGGATACATCGTGATACCGGCGGCGGTGGACCTGATAGAGAAGGACGAAAAGGTCACTGTGTATCTACTGTGATTCTGTGCGGATGATCCGACGACAGTCCAACTCGCATCACGCAGATAGAAAGTCTTAGTATGCAGCGGCGCTTTTAGCTCCCAGAGAGCGTAGCATGAGGCTGGTCTTTGGGATATGCTCGTGGGGGCTAGGACACGCGACCCGCACGCTCCCTATAGTCCGGAGGTTCGTCAAGGAAGGGGATGACGTAATAATCGTCTCCCACGGCCGCGCGCTCGAGCTGCTGAAGTCGGAGCTCGGCGAGAACGCATCATACGTCGAGCTCGAGGACTACCAGCCGCCGAGGACCCTGAACCCGCGTGTGCTGGCCCTCAACACATTCCTGAACGCCCCCCAGTACATCGCGTCGATGGACCGCGAACACAGGTTCGTCCGGAGGCTTCTGCTCAAGGAGAAGATCGACATCATATTCTCGGACAACAGGTTCGGGTTCTACGCGCTCGACGTCCCGAGCTTCTACATGACCCACCAGCTGAGGCTGATGAACCCGCTCCGCTTGAAGAGCCTCGAGTCCGGCAGCGAGAGGTTCAACCTGTGGTTCCTGAACCGGTTCAAGGGCATTCTCATCCCTGACTACAGGGAGAACGGGCTCTCGGGCAGGCTGTCGCACGGGCTGTCGGTCATAGACGAGGACGACCTCAGCTACATCGGCCCGCTCTCGGACTTCAAGTACAAGGACGTCGAGCAGGACATCGACCTCCTCGTCTCGATCTCCGGCTTCGAGCCGCACAGGACCGCGTTCGAGAAGATCGTCCTGGAGAAGCTCCCCGTCCTCGAGGGCAGGACCGTGGTCTCGCTCGGGAGGCCCGCGGAGACCGTGGTCAAGGACAACGTGACGGTCCAGGGGCTCGTCCCGAGGGAGGAGCAGGAGGCGCTTCTGAACAGGGCGAGGCTGGTCGTCGCCAGGTCCGGGTACTCGACAGTGATGGACCTGCACGCCCTCGGCAAGAAGGGCATCCTGGTGCCGACGCCTGGGCAGACGGAGCAGGAGTACCTCGCGTCCTACCACATGGCGATGGGCAACTTCTTCTGCGTCCATCAGGACCAGCTGGACATCAAGACGCAATCGAGGGACACCCTCCTCCGGAAGTATCCGGTCGGGCAGCATCCGACGGACAAGTCGGTCGAGAACGCCGTCGGCCTGATGACAGGGACCGGCCGGGCCGCTTGAGTCACAGTATGTCCTGCAGGTACGGCTCCAGGGCCGACAGGCCCGACCTGAGCGAGACGAACGAGTCCGTCGCGAAGTACTGGTACCAGTGGCATTGGCGGTCGCACGCGTACATCTTCTGCCGGGCCTCGGCCGCCGCCTTGGACGACAGGAACTCCAGAAGCGAGTCCTTGGACATGTCGATGCTCTTGTCCATCAAGGTCCTGCAAGGATAGTACAGCATGCCGTCCGAGTCGACGATGATCGAGGCGGTGTTGCAGCTGTGGGGCACATCCAGCGTCCGAAGGTACTTGTCGGTGGTGATGATCGTCCTGGGATACTTCTTCTTCAGGCGGAAGACCTCGTCCCTGAACTCGTTCAGGTCTGGCAGGAAGTCGTCAGTGTCGTTGAGGTGGCATGCGGGCATCACGACCGCCTTAGCGCCCGCCTTGTGGCATTTCGAGATCTTCTGATCGAGGTCCTGGAGGTACTGCTTCATGACGACGATCTGGGCGCACACGATGGAGCCCCAGGAGACGAACTCCGGGAGGCGCTCGAAGTAGTCGAGGTTCCTGTGGCCCTCGTCTATGCTCACGTGGAGGAAGTCGATGTACTTCGAGTACTCCACCATGGGCCGCTTGTCGAAGAGCTTCCCGCTCGTCGTGAAAAGGAGATGGAGCGACCTCGTCCGGATGTGCTTCAGGATATCGCCAATGTCGTCCCTCAGGAGCGGCTCCCCGCCCTCCAGGCTCAGCAGAAGTATGCTGGAGCCTGCGATGTTGTCTATGATCTTGAGGACCTTCTCGGTCGGCATGTCAGGGGCGGGGTACTTCCAGACGTTGCAGAAGTCGCACCGGGAATCGCATCTCTGGATAACCTTGAACGAGCAGTAGAAGGGGTACACATGCTCCTTCATGACGAAGTTGGAGTACGCATACCTCGCGGTGGACAGGTACTTGCCCAATGGCTGGGTCCTGAGCCGCCCCATCGGGACTGCTATCGTGCGCCACAGTAAATAGGTTGGCCTTGACGGGACCGGTCACGTCCCTCATGCGCTCTTGCCGGTCCCCGCGCTTGCATCGGCCGTGCGCTCCGCTTTCTCCATCTTCCGGCGGCGGGTTAGCCCGTAGACCGCGCTGGTCACCAGCAATCCCAGCACGACGAGGAGCGATACCTTCTGGGCGATGCCCTTCTCGAACAGGTAGTGGAAAGTCCCGCTCAGGGCCAGGTAGAAAGAGTACTTGATGATCCCTCCGAGGGCCACATACGAGAAGGACTTCCTCCAGTCCCAGCCCGCGACTGCTATGAACGCTCCGAGGAACGGGAGGATCGGCACGAAGCAGTTGACGAAGACGATGCGCTCGTCATTGATCAGCAGAGAGGACCGGTACCTATCCATCGCGTGTTTGACATAGTGCGGCAAGGCCCTCGGATGCTTGCCGACGAGATAGAGGACCGATGTCCCCGCGACCTGCCCGAGGGCGACGGCCGCGACAATCATGACTGCCCAGGCGAGGTCGACGTTCTCCGTGTACATTGCGATCGCAAGCAGCTCGGGACCTATCGGCACGACGATCGCGTCGAAGAACACGACAATGAACAGGCCAACCAGCATTCCCGCGGTCCCGAGGGCTGTGAACGACAGGAAGAGGTCCCCGAGGATGCTCATGCGCCCGTCGCCTCCTGCTTCGGCCTCTGCTGAAGCAGAGACTCGTAGATAGCGATCAGCCGTCCAGCCACCTTGCCCATGTCATGCTCCATCAGGCGAGGATAGCCCTGACCCGCGAGCGATTCGGCCAGCTTCTGGTCCTGGCTGATGCGGGAGATGGAGGACACGAAACCATCCAGGTCCCCGCAGAGGAGCGCGCTCTTCTCGTTCTCGAGGAGGCCAGAGTACGACGGCAGGTCCCGTGCGACGACCGGCCTTCCTGCGGCCATCGCCTCCATCACAGCCATGCCCTGGTTCTCTGTGAAGGAGGGGGTGAAGAATATGTCGCAGCCGCTGTGAGCGTCCGCGATGTCCTCGACATCATGGAGGAACCTCGCGTTCCCAGGGGACCTCATCATGGCGATCCGGACGCGGAGCGGATGATACAGCATCGAGCGCCTCCCGACCCAGACGAAGGTCAGGTCCGGAAATGCCCTTGCCACCTTCGGGAAGTCCTCGACGCCCTTCTTGACGCACACCACGCCGATCGAGTACACGACCTTCGCCCTGTCGGAGATCCCGTACCGTGCGCGGAACCTCTGGCGCCGCTCCTGGTCGAACTTGAACCTGTTGAGGTCGATGCCGTTGCTGAGCACTTCGATCGGGACCTTCACCCCGCGCTTCTCCAGGGTCGACTTGGTCCACGCGCTCGGCGCGAGCACCACGCTCCCAAGGTTGTAGAAATGCGTGAGATACATCCCGGTCACGCCCGACAGGGCCGTGCTGCCCGTCCATGTGCCCCGGGAATCCTCTGCTGTCGTATGCGCGTGTATGACGACCGGGACGCCTTTCCTCCTGGCCCTCTTCACCTCGGTCATGTTGCTCGGAGGCACGGGCGTATGCACATGAAGCAGGTCATAGCCCTCCGCATGCCGGTCGTCGGTGACGAGCACTCCCTGGTCTGATAGTGCGTTCTTCAGCCTCCTCGCGGACTCGATGTTCCCCATCATCAGACCGACCGGGGTCACGAGAAACTTGACCTTCAATCCGACGAACGCCCCTGACCGCGGATGTATGACGCTTGGTGGTAATGATTCTTTACGGTGCGCGAGATGATGCTCGCGCGAACGGACAGACCGCGGATTCCATGATTGCCGTTGGCAGTCCAGAAGAACGGTTAAGTAGTGCACAGCGCGATTCCACACCAGCCCAGACAAGGGTTCCTTGCCCTGGGACTAGGGAGGTGGTTCGAGATGTCAGGGGGAAGACTACACAGAGTCGATCATGGATTGGATTCAAGGCCGGCATATAGCGTCCAGGGCAGTTCCGCCTTTGACCGGTCGATGCTTGTCCGCGGCAACATGCGGGTTCGAGGGGACGGTGGGAATGTCCGCATTCGAGGAAGCTCGAATACGGACTCGCGCAAGATCATTCTCGCCATCGCGATATCCGCTGTCTTGATTGCGTCGGCAGTCGCCGCGTTCACGACAAAGGACAAATCCAACAACCCTCCGCTGACGGTGCGGGACACCGCAGTGAACCTTCCGCCAGTCGCAATCGCTGAACTCACAAGTGCGCCGGTCATCGGCACAGGCGGTTCCGCGAACCTCAGCTCTGCATCCTTCGACCCTGACGGCTCGATCACGAACTACGCATGGTACTTCGGAGACGGGACGATCTCGAACGGCCCTACGATGTCAAACGTCTCACACTTGTACGCCGCCGGCGGCAGCTACATCATCAACCATGTCGTCACGGACAACGGAGGGGCGAAGGGCAGCGATGAGGCCACGATGTGCAGGGTCATGGTCATCTACTATGATCCGCAGAACCTCGTCGAATGGGACAACACGACCCATCCCTACGCGATCCTAGGTTCCGACAACGATATCATCGCGCCGAACACCACTGTGACATTCAACCTGACCGGCACGTACGGCATCGGAGGGTGGGAATGGGTCGACCCGAATGACCCCACTCAAGGACAGATCTGGTACTACGGATACCAGAACCTCTCATACGTGCTCCTCAACTTCGGCGACGGCACTCCTGCCGTGCCCATGACTCCTGCGGCTGCGATGACAGCGACTCATATGTACACCACCTCAGGTCACTTCTCCGCGACTTTGGTCGCGTACTCCATGAACAACGGCCATAACGTCAGCACGGTCGTCAAAAGGACGATCCATGTCCTTGCAGAGAACATAACCTCAGGAGCGGTCAAGAACCCGAACGCCTTCGTCGAGGCGACCATCGGGGATCCGTACTCGCTCGACCCAGCA
>JAJYIS010000102.1 GCA_021789945.1 Thermoplasmata archaeon
CCACTTCTATTCATCTTCCGTTCCCCGTGTTCCCTTCCGGGGACCATAGCTGGGTCCAGCCTTGCCTCCGCTCGTCCATCGTTCGTGGTGCCGGACTCAATCCTCGAAGACGAACAGCTCGTCCACGGAGGTCTTCAGAACCTTCGCGATGTCGTGCGCGAGCTTGAGCGACGGCACGTACTTCCCGTTCTCGATGAACAGGATCGTCTCGCGCCGGACTCCGATCTTCCTCGCAAGGTCGTCCTGGGTCAGGTCATACCGCGCCCTGAGCTCCTTGATCCTGGTCCTCATCCGGGGACACCCCTCCTGTTGAGGTAGGCGTTCAAACCCAGGAAGATCAGTCCCATTATCGCGACATAGAACATGAACCATTCAGATGTCGGAAGCGAGGACACCTGATTGTCCTCGAGAATGGCGAGGACGAAGCCCACCGCAAGCATGAGATAGATGCTGATGAAGAAGGCCAGATAGCCAGCGCGCATCTTGATCGATTTCGATCGCTCGTCCTCCATCGGGAATCCGCTCTTCAGCTCTCTCAATTTCCTTCTGATGATGACCATCGCGACGAGTGCCATGGTTACCAGAACCACGGCTGGCATGACCGTCGCCCAGTCATCCGTTCCGACAACGCCAGTCACGACGACGAATATCGCGCCGCCGACCAATACTGCCGCTACTACCGCCACGAATCTTCTGAATCTCGTGTTCTCATCCATGCTTCCACCTCTGCGTGTGTAGGTTACTTTATGCGAACTTTTAGTGCGCCTTACATCACTTTATGTTACCTATAACTAACATCAAGTAGATAAACCCTTCGCGATCGCACCCTCGAATATCGGATCTTGGCCCTCGGGATCCCGCGGCGCGAGGAGACGAGAATGTCCTGATGTCCGCTCCAGACCCATCCGATATTGCAGCGGGCGACGGCCGATGCCGGCGGGAAGTGGAGGACGTGCAGGCAATGAACAAGCGGTGCTGGGTCGAGGAAACCGCTATCAACGGAGTTCGCGTTGAGGTGGACGAACGCCATGAAACCCGCGCTCTTCGTCGAGGACATTCAGAATGCCTGGTTGTACGACCCTGACAGCAATGAAGACCTCAGGAGGTCGCTCGAGAGACGGCTGGACCTGATAAACGAGACCATCGAATGGTTCAGGGGGAAGGGGCTCCCTATCATCGTAGGCTACACCGAGGACCCTGAGATAGGGCTGCTGCCGGGCACCAGGTCCTTCGAAGTCTCCGACCGCCTGCGTGTCGCGAAGACCGATCCGACGGTGACGAAGCGCCACGCGAACGCCTTCGCGAACCCAAGGCTGGGTGCCCTGTTTCACGAGAAGGGATGCGACACGGTGGCAATCGTGGGATTGAGCGCGAGCGGATGTGTTCTTGCGACCTACTTCGGCGCCTTGGACTGGGAGGTTCGCCCATACCTGATCAAAGGAGGAGTCGCATCCAACAAAGAGGAGCATGTGCGCTTTGCTGAGGATATCTGTGATACGCTGACCCTTGCAGAGCTTGAAAGAGCGATTCGAACACAAGAGCAGGACTGAGGGCCACTCCGGGCTCTTCCCCGATTGTCATTCTGAACATCAGCACGATTGGCAGAGCGTCGGTGTCTGCGACTGCCATGCCTGAGCCACAGCACTACCGGCCCGTAGGGCACGAACATGGGTCAACTGTAGGCCGGTCACGACCTCAGAAGATCGGGCTCGTCCACGCAGCACTCCGGACTGGGGACGAGCAGCTAGGGCCAGCTCGAGAGTCCGAAGCTCATCGACCAGCCCATCCCGAGCTGTGTCCCTCGACCGTGACGGTCGAACCTTGGGCGTACATACTCCTCTCGAGCGTGAAGTAGTCTCCGCTGTCCAGTTCCCCTATGGTTCCCGTATCGAAGAACATGACTCCGCTGTACATCTGACCTGGCATCATATCGCCGATGCACGTCGTGCCGATGCCCAGGGATCCGTCGGGCAAGAAGATAGCGATGTAGATGTGGTCTAGATCCCTCATGTCCGAGGAGTATAAGCTCGAGTTATCCGAAGACACGAAGGTCACCTTCCAGTAGGTGCTATTGCTCGTCACAGAGAACGTGTCATTCTGAATGTCTGGGAACTGGGACCGGAAGATATTGCCGATCGAAATCAGGGCCCAGAAGATCGCGAGGCCAACGAGGAGCACAGCGACGACTATCGTGACGGCAAGGATCTTGGGCTCATTGAGCCGCTTCAGTCTCCTTTCGAACCACATGTTCTTCATTTCTCTCCCTGCCATGTAATCACTTCTGAGCGCTTATTTGCTTCCCTCAAGCGTACTTCATGGCCGGCGTGACCGACCGTTGCGCCTCGGGCTTCTTCGCCAGATCGACCGCTGTGAGAAGAAGAACTCCTGCCAGAATGACCCAAGGACTCGTCGACAGATAGTAGATCCGCATCTGCGTGCCATATCCGATGGTGTTGCCGGAGTCCATCCACACTTTCGCGAGAGCGGTGACGAGCACAATGACGAATGCGGCCACAGTCAGGAACTTGATTCTCGTCAGGTGGAGCTGACCAACCAGGACGGAGCCGTCGGCATGCTTCAGCCTTGCAGTCACTCCTTGATAGATCAGGACCAGACCGAGAACAGCGAACACGCCGCCGAGGGCCGAAGTGGAGTCCGCCATTTTCCCAATATTGGCAATGAAGTCGATGTCGCCGAGGTTTGACTCCAGGTGATGGATGAAGAGCTCGGTGTAGTATGCGTACAGGGCCAGCCCAAGCGCGAAAAGGGCGAAGCCAGCGGCGGCCGCAACGACGGCCCACCGAAGGAGGGAGTCCCCTGCCTGCAAAGGAGAGAAGGGGGCTGATGTGATCAGGGGGTCCCGAGGGAGACTAATCGCTTCAGGACCTCCAACGGATTGCCGCGGCTCGCCGATCCAGGCAGCGCAACGGCCGCAGTACAGTGCGTGTTCGGGATTCTCAGCTCCACAATTTGGACATTTCAAGTGACTTCCCCTCCGCGAAGTATTGTCTCCTGCGCTGATGTAATTTCCGAGGATCAGGTCCTCTTGTCTTCTTCCAGGTCTATGCGATTGCCGCAGGCTCTGCATTTCTTCGAACCCGCAGGATTGATCGTGAAGCAGAAAGGACTCTTCACCTCGTCCATATGAGTTGTTATCAAGGGCTGGAACACCTCAGTCACCATCCGGACAACCATGCTCGTCCTCTGCCCGCAGCCGGGGCAGATGGTGTAGAAATCATCCTTCTCGTACTGAAGCCCGCAGAACGGACACCGCCACACCATGGTCTCAACCTGGAGTCATCGATTCTCCATCCTTATGGACCTTCTTAGGGTATTCCGCCGCCCTTCCTTCACCGCGGGCTCCTGAGAACGGAAATGATGGATTCTGCCGAGCCGACAGCGTAGTCGGCCTGAGCCATGGTGAGCTTCTTGCTGCCTTGGGCCTGTGCCATCGAGGCGAAGTCCATCAGCTTGTGCAGCGCGCCATTGACGGCTCCCTTGTCGAGAAGCGAAAGCGCGTCCGCAAGCTTGGAGACGAGTCCGATGTTGACGCCTTTATGGAGGTTCCAGCCCTCCACCACCTCGATGAGATCCCTGACGAGCACCGACGGATCTGCTGTCGGCTCTGCGATGGGACACATGTCCGCAGAGCCCGCGCCGCCGTCGATCAAATACGGGAAGTCCACGATGCCATCCCGGGGACAAAGGTCCGGCCTCCCCCAGTCGCTCCAGCTGTTGCCGTAGCCGCAGGTGGAGTTCCACCGGTTGCCAGCACCGTCGTCATACGCCTGCACGTGCATCGGGTCGAATGCGTCTCCGGCGCCGTTGTTGTGACTGAGAGTGTTATTCCATAGCCTGTTATCGACGGAGGTCACGTCGACCAGGTAGATCCCGTACTGAACGCTGTCCGAGCACTTGTTTCCGGTGAGATTGTTGTGAGACGAATAGTAGAGAGATATGCCCTTGCCATTGCGCGAGCACAAGTTGTCGGAAAGGTTGTTATGGTTGGAGCCGTAGAGGATCACGCCCATCTCACCGTTCAGCACGCAATCATTCCCGACAATCCAGTTCCCGTCCGATGACCCGATGGATATCCCGTACCCGTAGTCGTTGTCCGTAGAGCATGTGTTGTTGATCAGGACATTGTCGGCCGAGTTCTCGAGGTTGATTCCAAACCAGTCATTCATGAGGCAGGTGCTGTCAGCTACGGTGTTGTGCCGCGAATCGAACACATATATGCCGTTGCCGTCGTTCGAAAGGCATCTGCTGCCGACTATGCTGTTGTCGTCCGATGTGTCCAGCCGGATGCCGAACCCATTGTCGGCGCAGGTGTTGTTGACAAGGCTATTGCCATTCGAGGAGCCCAGGCTGATGCCGAACTGGCTGTTCCGCGAGCACGTGTTGTCGACCAAGACGTTATCACTCGACCAACCGAGCAGTATGCCATCGACGTTGTCCGAGCACGTGTTGTTGACCAACACGTTGTCCCCTGGTGAGCCCAGGCCGATGCCAAGCAGGTTCTCCGTTAAGACATTGTTGACGAGGATGCTGGAACCCGACTCGTCATCGAGGAACACGCCTCCACCACCGCTGCGCTCAAAGGTGTTGTTCATCAGAAGCATTCCTGCAGACGAGTGAAGATATACGCCGGTGCCGATCTCCGAGCATACGCATTCCCTGATCACACCGTTGACGCAGGAATCGAGGTAGATACCAATCTGGTAAAATCCACCAGTATGCAAATAGCAGTCTTTGATGACGAAGTGAGCATTGACATTCTTGACGTCGATGCCATACGATTGGAACGATCCGATATCCCATCCCTCAATGACGAACGGATCCGCAGCCGTCCCGCTCCCTCGAACGACGCCGTTCTCCGCCGTGAAACCGTCGTTGCCGTAGATCGCGATCGCGTCGTGCAGGACGTACGGGCCTATCGTTTCAGCCTTGACCGAAGAGACCGCAACTGACCAGAACACCGCAATCAGGACAAGTGCCAACAGCGTGCACAGAGCACCATGCCTCGTCATTTCGAACCTCCCAGGCTGCGAATCGCGTCGATGAATATTAGATGATTTGCCTCGATCGAGGTCGGAAGTCTCAGAACATCGCGATGCCAGACCACTGAGAGGCCGGCCAGGTCATTTCCCGCTCTCGATCATGCTCTGCGGACAAGCATATCGCTTGTGGGATGACCTTCATCTGGATAATCGGCCTGAGCATAGGAGAAGACGACCGTCCTACAAGCTGTGCATCTCTCCGCAGGAATCGCGGACCAGTCCAGTCGGCCCAAGTCATGCTGCTTCGGGTCGTATACGATGTCGTCGCCGAGCACGCTGTGTCTGGGCTCGCTATTCCATTTCATCGAATGAAGGCCAAAATGGAGCGGGATCGTCAGGAAGCCCGTCTCCATCTCTCCGCCGCAGTTCGGGCACTTCATTGCCATCTCCTCCCATCGGATATGGGTCATTCCCACTTATGGCCCTTTCCTAGCCGAGGAGGTCGCAACCTCTATTGCCGAAAGCAATCGCGTCACCTCGAACGGCTTCGTGACATAGCCGACGGCACCGGCTTCCAGCGCTTCCTTCATGAGCGCGGGCCTCCCCAGGGCACTCACGACGACGATCTTGGCATTCTTGTCATGCTCCAAGATCTTCCTGATCGACTGCATGCCGTCCATCCCCGGCATCAGAATATCCATGAGCACCACATCCGGCCTGAGCGCCTTGTACTGCTCAATCGCCTCGAGCCCGTTGCGGGCCACGCTGGATATCTGGTGGCCATGAGACTCGAGCATGCTTTGAATCATCTCCGTGACGCTCGATGCATCGTCGACTATCAAGATCTTCGACATGCGAATCCCACTCCCAATCGCCTTTCCTTCCATATTGCCTTTTCCGACGCGATGCCCACGAGGTCACACTCCGGAAGCTCAGCCGCCCGTCTTGGGCCATGTGACCGGTTCGTCCACTCCCGTCTGAATGAACCCCCTCTTTCCGCAGGCTGGGCACTTCATGAGCTTGGTCGAGCCCATGTGAACCAGCGTGGGGTGCCACGCGTACTCGAACACTTCGCCGCAATTCGGGCACTTCGCTCTCATATGCGACCGACCTCGACATTCGAGGAACGTGCTTTGTAGAAATCCTCGATGAAGAGCAAAAAGAAAGACTCC
>JAJYIS010000013.1 GCA_021789945.1 Thermoplasmata archaeon
CCCAGATCCAGGTGTATCTATGGCTATCCCTCGTATCTGGATCGTACGACGTGATGGTGAAGTTCGTCGGGGTCTTCCAGACCACGTGTGGATACGCAGGCACTATGCAAGTCGGCGCAGTGTTGTTGTACACTGGTATCAGGTGCGACATCGTCACGGGCCTCGTACCAGTACCAATGTGGCCGTCGTCGACTGACAATGTCACGGTATACGATGACAGCCCCTCTGTGAACTGGTGGGTGACGGACTGGCCGAACGCCGTGTGCCCGTCGCCGAAGTTCCAGTTGTAGGTCATCGTGTCGCCGTTCGGGTCATATGCCGTCCCGTTCAGCAGGACGACCGTACCCGAGTCAGGGTTGCTCGGCCAGTAGGAGAAGTCAACGTTCGTCGGAGCGTAGTTGCTCAGGTCGATGACGGTCACAGTGGTCGAGGCCACGGTCGTGAAGTTGTCCGGGGTTCCGTCCTCCCTCACTGCAAGCCATGCTGTGTATATGCCATCGCGAGTGTACGTGTGGCCTGTGCTCGGGCTGGACAACCATCCCGTCCTGGACCCGTCTCCCCAGAACCATCTGAAGAGCATACCTCCGTTGTCCGAGGCCGAGGCCGTGAACGCGATGCTCTGGTTCACCTGACCGCTATACGTACCTTGCATACTCGTAATCATAGGCGCAGGATTCTGTCCTGTGAACGTGCCATCAGGCGATATACGCATGTACAGATACGGAGCTCCCTGGTCAGGCTCGTAGAGGTACGAGCCGGCCGGCGAGGTCGCGGACCAGTTGCCCCAGTTGGTCCAGTGGTCCGGGCCCTGGTTCGTCACGGCGTATGTGTCCGCCCTGTATGCGACGGCGAACGAGCCGCTGAAGTATTCCAGGACCTGCATGTCAGCGATTGTGTTGTACCTCGTCGCAAAGTCCGTCTGGAACAACGACTGGTTGTAGAGGTTGTTGAAGGTGGCGTTGGTCCAGTAGATGTCGCTCCAGGTGCCAATCGACCCGGTCGTGAAGACCTCCATGATGTCGGTGGACGGGTCAGATGTCGGCGTGAAGACCCAGTCCCAGAGCCACAGGTCGTAGTCCGCCGCGGCCCACGCGCCGTTCAGGAAGGTCGTGCTCTCGGTCGAGTACAGCGTCTTCAGGTCGATGCCCGCGGCCCAGGTCCAGTTGGCGATCATCTGCGCGCCGGTGTTCCACTCGGACGCGGTGTTGAGCGTATAGAACCTGAACTGGAGGACGTTGGTCCCGCCGACCTGGCAGAGAGGTGTCGCGTTCGGGTCGTAGTTGCCGGCCAGGTTGTAGTCCCAACCGTTGGCGTTGAGCAGGGCCCTCGCGGCGGTCGTGTTGAACGTGTACGGCTGCGGGTCTCCTGGCCTAGTGCCCACGTCGTAGTGATAGCTATTCGTGGGCGGTATGAACGAATCGGCCGCTGAGCCCATGCCGTTCAGGACGCCGTTGACGAAGGCGTTCTTGTCCACGCTCTGCATGAGCGCGGCCTTGACGACCGGGTTCAGGAGCAGCTGGTTGCTGCTCCCGGACTTGTATGTGCCGCCGAGGGCTGAGCGCTCCGCGTTGCTCATCTGGTTCATGTTGTACTCGTAAACGAAGCCGGTCATGATCCCGAACTCGGTCACGCCGGTCATTCCCGGCAGAGAGTTCAGGTACTGGGCCGGGGTCGGGTATCCGTAGATGTCTATGACTCCGGTCTGCAGGTCGGCCAAGAGGGTATCAGCGCTCGTCTCTGACCGATACACCAGCCTGCTGGCGTGCACCTGCCACCCGCGCTCCTCGGTCTGGAACCAGTTCGGGCTCCTGTCGAGTTCCGCGGTGCCCGCCGAGGGCAGGCCGTCAAGCGTGTAGTACCACGGGCCAGAGCCGACGCACGGCGGGATGCCGGACTTGATGTCGAAGTTGGCCCAGTTGGCCTTGTAGTTCTGCCATATGTACTGCGGCAGGATTGGTATCACGGTCAACGCTCCCCACAGCGGTGCATACGGCACGTTGGTCTTGATGTATAGCTCGTAGTTGTTCGTGGCCCAGATGCTGTTGATGACGTACTGTCCGGCGATCTTCGGGAAGTACGACTGCAGGTTGTTGCTGTTGTTCTGGACCAGATAGTACGTGAAGACGATATCGTACGCGGTGAGCGGGTGCACGACGGTCGGGCTCATCCTGTTGTAGAATGTCGCGTACTGTGTGATCTTGAAGTGGTAGGTCGTCCCGTCAGGGGACACGTCCCACGAGTTCGCAAGGTCGCCTACAAGGTTCTTGTTTATGTCATACTGCAGCAGCGTGCTGTAGCACGGCCAGATTACTTCAGATTCGTCACCCATCGTGTAGAGCAGCGGGTTCAGCGTCTTGATGGCCGACTGGAAATCAAGCATTCCCACGGTCACTGTTCGACTACCGGGTCCTGACGCCGATGCGTTGTCAACTGGGCCGACGAGCCTGTTCCCCACAATCAACCCCTCCGGCAGTCCGATCAATGTGAAGGTAATGAACAACGAAACCAGCGCAGTTGTCTTGACTCTCGACGTATCTCCGGCCATTCCTCTCCCCCAATCCCTACTGTCACAAGCCGACTCGGCGGCCGCGCGGTATGGGAGAGAACGATTGTCATTGGCCATAAATCCTCCCCTTGGACCGCAGTCCCTGAAGAGGTCTGGATTAGACAACTGTCGAATCGTTCTGGGACTGAGGCGTGCCGTAACTGGCCGACTGGACCGATGCCATCGCCCGTCGAATATCCGAAAATCGTGGTTTCCATGCCTTCTTGATACTGAGCTGGCAGGAACTTAGGGGGTTTCCTGGCCGGCATGAGTATGATCGAGTGGGCCCAACCGGGCCAGCGCTTGTTGCGAGCCAGATGGTTAATCGCGAATTTCAATTTGTGTGAGACAATGCAAGGCCAGTTCTCAAGAACTCTTTACCTTTTTTGTCAATTCCGGATTATGGCCCGGAATCTACCGGTGACTGAAGTTGCATGCTATACTCGCAGGTAGGAAATGAATGGAGGATGGGGCTCTGATTCCTTACCGGTGGAAGAATGGGCGGCACCTTTCCTTCCCTTCCAGCCTTGCTCAGAAGACGACTTGACTGCGCGGATCAGACCAAGGAGGATTGAAATGCCCGAGCGAAGAAGTGGCAAAGCCTCTTGATTTGGATCGTCTCCACTGTTGTGCGTTCTCTTCCCTGCATTCCTACACTGCCACAAAGGTGCCCCTCAGTACAGCGCGAAGAGGACGATTTCCTGCAAGATACTTTCGCAAAGCATCTATGGATCTCTCGGACAGGTTCTTGCGGTTTCGACCATACTTCCGAGGGATGCCCTGTTCTGTGACAAAGGCTGCCGTATAGTATCTATGAGGCTGCACCTCCTCATTGCCCACAAACAGCTTCTGAACGCGAGTTCCTTGAGGATTCTCTACCTTGAGAAAGGCTTTGAGACCGAGACAGCGCTTGACATATCCGCCCATCTGCTGGTAGGGGTCGCGCGAGAACGTGTGCTCAAGATTCTCTTCTATCATCGCCAGAAGCTCCTCGCCAGTCAACTCTACTGTAGAGACAGGCGGATTCATTGGAACAATGTTGTAAAGGTCGTTCACGGTGACATTTCCGGGAACTATTGGTGCACCATAGCGCCAGCCATTAGAAAAAGCCAATTGGGCTCCAGTACTCTCAATCAAGGCTTGAAGGAGGAAGTTGTCCATAGTGGCCTCCAAGATTGTCCCACGGTCGAGAGCTGTGGCGGTCTCGCCCACAACCTCAGCGAGCTCATTTTCGTAAGGGGCAAGTGCTTGCTTGACCAGGTCATCAACTGCTGGGTCCGGTTCCAAGCTTGCCGCAACTTCAATCAGCTGGTGTTGATAATCCATTATCTTATCCCCCTCCATCGTCACATCCAGTCGACCTAAGAAGGAACCGTGGCAACCGGACTGCATGATAATGGTTTTCCCTTGGAGAACTGGCTTGTGAAGGCGGTTATGGGTGTGGCCACTGAGGCAGACATCCACACCTTGCACTTTGGACAGAAGCTCCATGTCTTGAGGAAACCCGAGGTGAGAGATGAGAACGACAAGGTCCACCTTCTCCTGTTGGCGTAGAACATCTATGATCCGTGGAAGCTCTTCTCGACCGAGCGTGAAGTATATGCCTTCGCTGTAGGAGGGTGGCATAACCTTGTCCACTATGTTGGAGGCGATACCCACAATACCAATCCGCAACCCGCCAATACCCTTCACGACATAAGGCGGAAAGACCATTCTTCCTGTTCCTTTACTGTAGACATTGATTGCCAGCATGGGATAGTTCAGCTCAGACACCCGCCGCTGGAACACCTTTGGACCGTATGCGAATTCCCAGTGTGCAGTCATAGCATCAAGATGCAATGAGGACAAGATAGGAACCAAAGCTTGTCCTTGGGTCTTAAGGGCAGGATAGGTACCATGGAGAGTGTCTCCGCAGTCGCAGAAGAGCACACGCTCTCTTTTCTCAGCCCGAATCTGCCTGACGAGTGTAGCAATACGGGCATAGCCGCCCGCAAAGCGATACACCGCTTGGTCACCCTGCCAAAACATCTCCGGATGAATATCGAAATAGGCGTGGCTGTCATTAAGTTGAACTATGGTCAGGGTCTCTCTCTTTGCTATCATTCATCCCCCTCAGACCTCCACCCCGGGACTGGACCCACTCATTGTCGGATCAGCGAAGATGGCTCATTGGGATTCATGTTCTTCTACCTTTTCATGACTCGTGGCAGACTACTTCGGTGGCTACTAGCGCCGCCTCAGAACTATTGGTGAAGGTAGAACAGTCGGGGACGGCGTCTCTCCGACGGATGAAGCATCGCACAGACGGTCCTCTTGAAACGATGCCACCGCTTGCCCTATCATAGCGTCGAACCGCTCTCTGATCTGCCGACCGCGCGCCGGGAGACGGGCCGGACGAGGTCTCGGACTTCAAGACGATCAAACGACCCCTGGAGCGCCTGTCCGAAGCCAGTCTCGATAAGCTCAGTTGGAGGCTCGGCTCGCGTTTCCGCTCTCCAGATGAACTTCGTGATGGGCGCGACCGGTTTCAGCGTGCGGTCGTCCAACCCTATTTGGCGGTCCTCAGGACACGCCATCAATGCCCGCCGATGATTCGTCAAGGTTCACCGCGCCGTCGAGACGAAATTGCTAAGTGTGCCATCATGCGTTCTAAGGTGAAGCCTTGTGCACGAGGCGACACGATTCGAGAGGTCAATGGCCTGCTTGGGCCTTGCCTCTTCTCTTCCAGATGGCAATTTCGACAGACCCATTCGTTGCAGACCAACTGGAATTCGCTCTGCGAAGGGACAAGAATGCTGCAAATCCTTATTACCACGCATGACAGTGATTATAATCCACCTCGTCTGAGCTGCATGAGATGTCACAGCAGGGATGAGCGAGTGGTCGACTTGTCGGAGGACAGTGGCGTTCACTTGGAAGTGGCTTCTGGCCGACTGAGATGCCTCGCCCTGACGTCCGCAGCACATTTCGTCAACGACGGGACCGTCTTCTTCGTGCCCCTCATTGCGGCGGTTCTCGCCAAGAGGCCCGGCGTGTCTCCCCTCGACCTGACTGCGATGTTTGTTGCCTTCTATTCCACATCCGCGGTCCTGAGCATATATGTCGGGAGCCGCGCGGACCGGACGGGAAGACCGGGGACCCTGATCGGGACGGGTCTCGCCCTCCTCTCTCTAGGTCTCCTTGGTTTCTACATCGCCGCGACGTATTCAGAAGGGCCCATCTTGGTCGTAGGCATAATCGGATCGGCCGTCCTGACGGGATTCGGGAGCGCCTTCTATCATCCTCTCGGAGCCGCTATCATCGAGGCGTCTTTCGGGGAAAAGGCGCAGGGAAGGGCCTTGGGTGTCAACGGCGCGGTGGGCAGCCTGGGCCGAGCTCTCTATCCCTCCTTCTTCTTCGTCGTCGCATTGTTCATCACGCAGTCCGAGTCCTTCGGGTTCTTCGCTCTTGTCGGCCTAATGGCCTCTGCTATCCTGTGGATGGGATTCCGACCTGCAGCCATGGCGAAGGCGCCTGAGAGGACCCCTGGCGGGGATCACCAGATGGCCCAGGCGGCCACGAAGGGCATCGCCGTTCTCACCCTCGTTGCCTTCATCCGTTCGGTTGCCTCCCAGGGCATCGTGGCCTGGATCCCGATCTTCATCTCGACCCAGAAAGGGGTCGGGGTAACAGGGAGCCTGGGTCTTTCTCTCACGCTAATGTACGGTGCTGCAATCGTTGGGCAGCCCATCTTCGGACTGCTCGCCGACCGGTTCAACAAACGGCTCATCTTGGGCGTCGGCACGGTAGGGATTGCGGCCTCGATCTTTGGCTACGTCTCCACGACGGGGATCGCGGAACAAACCTTCCTCATCCTCTTCGGCTTCTTCACGTTCAGCGGCTTCCCCCTCCTCATGTCCCTCGTGTCGGACTACGTACCTCGGGGTTCCTTTTCCTCGGGGAATGCCCTCGTGTGGGGCCTCGGCGTAACAGGCGGAGCCATCCTCGGCCCTCTCATTGTCGGGGCCATCCTCCTCCCGGACTACTCAAACATGGGGTTCGTATTCGGGCTTATGGCCGCAGGCGCACTTGTCGCTGCGGTCGGCACCGTATTCCTGGCCAAAACACAAACCAAGGGGAAGATGCCGCTTTTCGGTTAAGCAACAGAGTGTCTGATTCCAGATTTGGCCAGATGGAATCGCTTTCGTTTTCCGCGCTTTGGCCTGTGGACACCGAAATGACAATCGCCGTCGGACGTGATGCGCGCAATCTACAGGACCCGAACAGGTTTGCCTCAGTTGATGACCGCGCAATAACGTTCATCGCGGTTTCCCGCGCCTGAGCCTCTGAAAGGATCTGGGGGCCCAGGCGGAGCAGCTTCTGGTCCTTTACTCATTGGGGCCAATCAGATCCACCTCATGCAGCAGAGCTTGCGTTCTCCCTAAACAGCAGCAATTCGAGGCCGGCGAGAATCTGTAACACCGCGAGTATGAGGAGCCCCACTTCGAAGGAGCCAGTGGCTGCGACGGTGACTCCTATCATGATTGGCCCCAGCACGCCCAGTCCGACGCCTATCCCATTCAGGAAACCCGTCGCGCTACCGATCAGATCGGTAGGGCACGCCCCCTGCAGGAGGGTGAACAGATTGGGCTGGAGCAGACTGATGAAGAAGAATATTCCTGCCATGACAAAGATGATTGCCGACTGGGAGCTCGTCACGATCATCAAAAGGATGAACACTGCACATAGCACGCTGAACACAGAAGCCGTGCCAACGATCTTCTGAGTGCGATGCGAGATCCACGCGCCGATGTAGAGCCCGGCGACGCCTCCTACGTACGGCAGCGATGCCGCGTACACGAGCTGGCTCGTGTCGAATCCCTTGGCGACGAGCAGATACGTGGGAAGCCAGAGGGATATGCCCCACCACGCCAGGTTGGTGGAGATGTTTGATGCCGCCAGGACGAAGATGCCCTTCAGCTTCAGCGTCCTCCGCACCTCGCTGACGGAAGACCTCATGACCTCTCCGATCGTGGACTTCCCTGGAGCCCTCTTGACGGAGCCCTTGGGCGTGTCCTGGATGAACAGATAGAGAGGTATGAGCATGATGAGACCTGCGATGCCCACCGCGTAGAAGGCCCACTGCCACGACGTGACGAGGATTAGCGGCACTAGGGCCGCAGAGGCCAGCAGGTTCGACAGGTAGAGCGCGCTGAAATAGAAGGAGTTGACCTTCGTCCGTCCTCTGAGGTCGAACCATGCTTGGGTAATCTTGCTGTCGCTGGGGAAGAGCGGACCTTCGGAGAGACCAAGCAGGACGCGGAACGTGATGAAGAGCCAGAAGATGAGTCCGATGATCCCCGTGAAGAAGGTTATGATCGACCAGATGAGCATGATGGCCATCATCACCCTCCTTGGGCCGTACCTGTCGATCAGGGGCGCGATGAAGATGTTGGACAATCCGTAACCGACGAGGAACATGCCGAGCAACAGGCCGCCGTACAAGCCCCTCTCGTGCGAGGTCCAACCATAGGCGTCGCTTATGAAAGGAAGCGCCACTGAAATGTTGACTCTCGTCAGGTAGCCTGTCAGAGTCGACAGAGTTATGAGGACGGCTATCAGCGATGCGCTCTTCGTGCCCGGCATGCGCTTGGGCCTTCGGCCCGCCAATGCATCCCTCGCGGACTCATCCCCGCCCTTCTCCTGCTCGCCCAATCGATTCACCAGATTCGTTTGAGTGTTACGAAGTGACCGTATCCCAGCAACAAAGTCATCCATGTATGACGGTGCCTGCGCCGCCCTTGGCCGCGTCGCGGCATCGTTCGATCGATGTGATTATCGCTTCCTTTCCTCCAGACTCGACGAACTGAACCGCAGACTCCACCTTCGGATACATGCTCCCAGGGGCGAAATGCCCATCAGACATGTATCTCTTGGCGGATTCGACATCCATCTCAGAAATGTCCTGTTGGTTGGGCCGACCATAGTCAAGCGCGACTCGCTCGACGTCTGTGAGTATGAGGAGGGTCTCGGCTCCGATCACCTTGGCAAAGACGGCGGCCGAATGGTCCTTGTCGATGACCGCTTCCACACCATGAAGAAGACCCTTCTTATCACTGACGACGGGGATTCCTCCTCCGCCGGACGCTATGACGATGAACCCGTGATCGTAGAGGTCCTTTATCGCGCGGGCTTCGACCATGGCAATCGGCCTCGGAGATGGCACGACCCGGCGATATCCTCTCCCGCTGTCGTTTACGACGGTCCACCCCTTCTCCTCTCTCAACTTCGAGGCCTCCATGGCTGTGTAGAATGGACCTATCGGTTTGGCTGGTTTCTCGAACGCGGGGTCACCCTTGTCGACCAGGGTCTGGGTCAGTATGGTCTGGGTCGGAATGTCGAACCCTGCCAGCTTGAGCTCGACATCGATGCACTGCTGCAGCATATAGCCGATGAACCCCTGGCTCTCTGCACCGCAAACGTCAAGCGGCATCGGAGGCAGAGTGGCCTTTGCTATCTCGTTCTTGAGGAGGATGTCTCCCACCTGGGGGCCGTTCCCGTGTGTCAGCGCAATGCGGTAGCCGTCCTTGATGAGCCCCACCATCTGCTTCGCGGTCTCCCCAATATTCTGGAACTGTTCTTCAGCCGTGCCACGTTCCTTGTGCCTTAGGATTGCGTTACCCCCTAATGCTACAAGCATACTCTTCAAACCAGTCATATGTGTCCTTTCTTCGGTCAAGCCAGACAACCCCTCTACCAGTCGACCAAGCCCTTTCCCAATATGCCGGGATCCCGCACGGAGTCACAGAGCTGTCTCGACGACTGTTCCGGCGCCAGTCTTTCGGGACCACCGTCAAGAGCGTAGTAGATGCCTGCCAACGTGTCGAGTCCCGACGTATGGCCCAAGTTCAAGAGGTTCAGGACATCGTCCCTGCGCATGGACCCGACTGCCATCGCCTCGATGAGTATGCTGAGAGGCTCGACATAGTGACCATCGAGCGCGTTCATGAGCATCGTTCTCGATAACGGATTAGCGTATGCGGAGACCGCGGGTCTCAACTCTCTCATGTCACGACCCATGAGGTTGAGAACGGACACCGCACCGACGATGAAATCGTCTCCAGATGGCGTGAGACCGAACCCAAGCCCGAGCAGATTCCCGACCAGATTCTGCCACGAATCGCTCTCCCTCAGCGCCTGAAGCTCTCTCTCCGAGACGGCCTTCTCCAATCCATCGAGGTGACACGGCATTCCGTACAGCATCAGCAGCGCGGTCGAGATGCTGCGTTCCCTCGGGCGAACATGGGGGGCGATTAGCTTCATCACTCCCTGTCTCGGTGCTTCGAGGCGCTGGCGCACGCTGAGATCCACTGAGTTCGTGATGAGTATCTCGAAACGATCAGTCTCCAGGATGTCGCCGCGAAAATCCGCCACTGAGATGCGCGGGAAGGTCTCGACGTCGACCTCCACGGACGAGGGCGAAAGGATACCGTTGCGAGTCAGCAGTGTGACGACACGGTCCCCGAACAGCAGGTTGATGGCCCGACGGCTGTAGTGGAGCACGCTGCCTCGTCCGTCGGCAAATACCCTGGTCCCGCTCCGGATGGAGTGGAGCATGACCTCACTCATTGACCTCCGTCCCTCAGATGCTGTATCTCTTCGCGAACGCCCTCAGGGCGTCCTGGAAGGCCTTGATCGGCGCGCGGGAGACTCCGGCGCCCACCTGTCCTATGCCTGGTTTCTGTGCCGCGATGCCCGTATTCGACTTGGGCACAAGCCCTGTCTGGTTGACCTTGAGTATGTCTATGCCCAGCGGGACGCCCCTGAAGTCCATTGCAGGGATCAGGAAGTCCCTGCTCTCCCCATCGCACACCTTGTAGCCATCGAGCGTCATCTGGAGCGCGTCCTTCGCGTTCCCGCCGACGAACCTTGTCACTGCAGGGGCGGCTGCAGATGCGTATCCACCCAGTCCCATGGTCTCCGCAATCGCGCTGTCCCCGAAGTCGCGGGCCGCGTCCTTCTCGCTGAAGCCGGCGAAATACAGCCCCTTCGGCACCTCAGCCGGGCCGACAAACCACTGGCCTTTCAGGCCGCTCACGCCGATGCCATACTCCACACCGTTCCTTGTAAGCCTCGTGACGACGGTGCTGTACTCGATGCCATCGGCCGCATCGGTAATCGCCTTCCCTGCTGGCATGACCAGGTTCAAGAAGAACTGCTCTCTCTCGGCGACGAACTTTATGATCTCCTTGGAGTGAGGCATATCGAGGAGCGGCTCGGTCACCTTCTGCAGGAAGAGCAGGCTGGAGGCGTTGAACCTCTGGTGGAATTCGTCCCCCATGAGGAGCCCCTGGCTTATTATGGGCTTGAGATCGACAGGCTGCTTCTTCACCGCCGTTTTCAGGGCGGGCCCCAGCTCGTCGTTCATCCAGCGAAGCCTCTTGAGGACCTCCTCGTCGTACCCTCCGAACCTGAGGATCTTACCCCGGCCTTCGTGGAGGTTGCAGAACGACTTGATCCCGAACTCCTGGTTCTCGATTACTGCGACATACATCGAGGCAGTAGTCACACCTGCCATGGGGCCGACCGTCGAGTGCTCGTGACACGGTGAGAACGTTATGTCGCCCCCTGAGGCCAGCTTGTCGGCCTGCTCGAGCGTCTTCGCCATCCCCTCCAATATGAGCGCGCCCTGCACTGCGACCTTCATGGCCGGGATCATGTCCGAGTACGATATCGGGGGCCCAGCGTGCAGGACCGTTGTGTCGGTCATCCCAGGGATGACCTTCTTTGCGCGTTCGAAGTCAACAAGCACCGCCTTCCCCCGGTTCATGCGGTCGATGGCGTCCTTGTTCGCGGCGTCTATCTCGCCTTGGAGCTTCGATGTCCCAGTGCTTTCCTTGTCGTCGTTAGCCAATTCGATCACCTCTTTTTCAATGAAGAGAGAATGCCTTGAATGTCCTCCGGGATCTCGGGCGGCGGTACCCAGTCTATCTTGACGACATCGATCTCCTGCGCCTGGAGCTCGTTGAAGAACCAGTCGGTCCCCACGCTGAAGACCTTCAGAGTGCCGGTGATCATCCCGACGCCCCCTTCATAAGGTCTCCCGCGTACTCCGCCGCCTGGCCTGCCGAATCGAAGACCAGAGCGCCAATCTTCTCGAGCCCCGCCCTGACCTTCGCATAGCCCTGCTTGTCGTCATCGGTACCGCATATGGATGCGATAATGATGGGTCCTTTGGCAAGGCCTTCGAGCCCCTCGAGGAGGTCCTGAGCGCTGCCGAAGCCCAAGACTACGTCGATGAGTATGACCGCGACCTCCGGCCTCTTGCTCTCCTCGACGACCATGGCGTTGCGAGCCTTCGGGTCTATCATCGGATGAGGCTTGCCGACGACGTACTCCTCGGCGCCAGTGTCTATGCAGACGCTCAGGTCCTTCCAGTCTGGCGGGAGGGTGTATGCCTTGTCTGCAGGCGCGTTCGAATGTACCTTGGTGCCCTTCCTTGCCAGAATTGCCTGTGCCTGATAGCATATGCTGCCGCCAACGAAGAACCCGCGAAGCAGCCGCCTACCATTCAGGTCTGCCCTCGGGGGTTTCTGCGCAGCGGGGAAGGGCTTCATGCCGAGTTCCCGAAGCGCATGAGCGACAGCGTCGTCGATGTAGCCTGTCTGATAGGTCTTGCCCGTCGTGGCCTCACCACTCTCGCCCAACGATATGAACGAGGAGGGAATGTCCTTCATCATATCGACAATCTCCCGCCTCACCTTCTCGTCGGGCTTCTTGGCAATGACGAAGAGATACCGGGAATCCTTCAGGATGGCGACGGCGTCCTTCGTGGTGATCCCGTCAATCTCCGCGGACAAGTCGGCACTGCCTACTCCGATTGCTGCGGAGACGCCCAGGCCTCCCTTGTGCAGGAGGACTGACAGCTCCTGAATTCCGGTTCCGGAGGAACCCACGATGCCGACATCCCCTCTCCTGACGGCATTGGCAAAGCCGAGCCCCTTGCCGTTCAGGATCGTCGTTCCCGCATCTGGGCCCATCACGAGAAGGCCTTTCTCATGCCCCTTCCTCTTCAACATGACCTCGGTCTCCAACGGGACGTTGCTGCTGAAGATGTGGACATGCGCACCCGCATCTAGAGCCTTAGAGGCGACCTCCTTTACATGCTCCCCCGGCGTGGAAATGAACACGACGGGCAGGTCGCTTTTCCCGATGGCAGTGCCGACGTCGTCCAAAGTCATCGATGCTGCAGAGGCCTCCTGGGTCCTCCTGTCCATCAGGTCGAAGGCTTTGTCGATGGCCGCCTTCGCCGCCTCGTCAGAGTCAGCCTCGACTGCGATGATTACTGAGGTATCCTTGACCCCAGACGGGGGCTCGAACCCTATGTTCCTCATCACCTCGAGATTGGCTCTCGATCCGGTCATGACCGCGGCCTTGGACACGCCCTTCTCTTTCTCGAGGTCTCTGGTTATCTGCATGAGGAGGACCGAATCGATATATCGGCCCTCCACTTCGTCGTACCTTTGGATCACTTGACCGCCACCGGTGCGTCGGGAACCTCTACGGTCTTCGGGAACGACAGATAGACTTGCAGGTAGCCCCACACAGGTCCTATGAAATTGCAGAGCAGTCCGCTCGCCCATGCGACGAATATGTGCCCCGGCTCAAAGCCAAACGCGCCGAAGTAGGTGGCGAAGAACGTGGCGAAGCCGTAGAAGTTCGCGGGTGTGTACTTCAGCGGCCCCCAGTACTTCGAGCCCCAGAGGATCGGCTGGTTGACCATGAAGACTATCACCCCGTCGACCAAAACCGTCTGCAGGGTCCCGCTCAGATGTGGGTTGAACTGGTTGAACAGCAGACCTGCCACGAGCCCCCAGATGGATCCCCAGAATATGGGGAAATACAACTTCTTGTAGACGTCTCGGGTCTTACCTGGTCCGCCACCGCCTGCGGCGAAGTACCCGGCCCACGTTATGAACACCGCCCACGCACCGAGGTTCAGGTCGTACGGCGCCTTCAGCACACCCGGGATGGAGAAGAGGATTGTCAGCGCCGCCAGGAATCCACCTGTGATCGCAGTCGGTATCCTTTCCTTCGTTATCACAGCCATGAAGCGGCACCCCTCACTTCCACATCTTCACGACGGCTTCCTCTGCCTTGTAGATGGCCCGGCCGCGCTTGAGCACGAGGCGCCTCCTCGGGACGTTGATGAAGATGTTCGAGAGCTTCTTCTCATCCAGCACAACGAGGTCGGCGTTCTTCTTCGGCTCAAGTCCGTAGGAGTCCTGTATCCCAAGGGTCTTGGCCGGGTTCCTGGTGATCATATCCAGCAGCATCTTCTGGTCGCTGATGGTTCCCAGCTGGCACACATGTGCGTACAGGTTGCCTATCAGGAGCAGGTCGCCATTGGCGAACGGTGTGAAGCCGTTCATTATGTTGTTCGTCGCGAAGGCGTGGTTGACCCCGCCCTTGATGAACGGTGTCGGGTTGAGCACTCCGCGCCTGACTTTGTTCTTGTCGCCCCTGCCACTGAGGAACACATCGGTCGCAACCAAGGACGTCAGGTAGATCTTGGCGCTGGCCATCCTGGCGATCGTGTCGTTGAGCACGTCCGGCTCCACGCTGGACAGGGAGGTCATGTGGCCCACAGTGACTCTGCCCTGGTACTTCTCCGCGACCGTCTTCTCGATGATGTAGTCGATGGACCGGTACCTCTTGTCGTTTATGTCGTCGCCAAAGTCGGCGTGGAAGGTCACGTCCTTCTTGTATTTCTTCCCCAGCTCGAAAATCATGTCGATGTGCTTCTTGGTGTCCTCGTAGTTGTTCTCGTTGTACGGGCAGCCAGCGATGACATCTGAACCCATCTTCATGGCCTCGTCGAGGATCTCGAAGGCTCCCGGCGATTTCAGGATGCCCTCCTGAGCGAAGGCGCCGATCTGCATGTCCACGAAGTCCTTGTATTCCTCCTTCAGCCGGAGCATCGCCTTGAAGCCTACGAGCCGAGCGAGCGGGTCGGTGTCAGGGAAACATCTGACGATCGTGGTTCCGTGCGACAACAGCATGTCCAGGACTATCTTCGAGCGCTTGTAGACCTCTTCGTCCTCGAACCCCTTCTTCAGTTCGCCCGTGATCTTGATGGCTCCTGCAAGCGTGCCTTCAAGATTCGGTTTCACGACCTCAAGAAGTGCTTTGTCCATGTGAATGTGGGCCTCGATGAAGCTCGGGACGACCACATCGCCTCCGACGTCATAGACCCTGTCACCCTCGAGGTTCTTCCCAATCTCCTTTATCTTCCCGCCAGTTATGGCTATGTCGACCAGCGGTTTGTCGTCATCCACTCTCGCGTCTTTCAGCACTAGTTCGTTTACCAAGTCCGTATCCTTCTTGGTTTCTCACCTGAGGGCGCAGAGCGACCGCGCGTTATTAGTAAATAGCCCCGCATCAACACGTCGAAAAATGCCGATGCATCTTCTGCGCGCGGGCTACCCATGAGTTCTTTCACTCGCGACAACGGGTAAGAGGCCAAATACCATCGCGGCGATAGGCCAAGGCGGTGCGTATCGATGACATCAGATGGAAGGATTGCGGTGGTCACTGGAGCGACTGGCGCACTGGGAAAGGTCATCACCAAGATGTTGCTCCAGCGAGGAATGCAGGTCGTATCAACTTACAAGAATGAAGGACCTCAGAAGCAGCTCCTCGATTTCCTCGGCGAGCTGAAGAACAACCTGACTTCGATCGAAGCAGACGTGACCGTCGAAAAGGATGTTGAGGCTCTCTTCGCAAAGACAATCGAGAAGCACGGTCGAGTGGACGTGTTGCTGAACATCGTCGGGACGTACAAAGGCGGAAACGAGATTAACAACACATCGGAGAGCGAGTGGGACATCATGATGAACGTGAACCTCAAGTCGGCGTTTCTTTGTACGAAGGCGGCGCTTCAGCATATGATCAGACAGAACTACGGGAAGATCGTGAGCGTTGCAGCTAGACCGGCGATTGAGAAACGATACAGGGTGAAGTCCGGCGCCTACGCCGTCTCAAAAGCTGGCGTTGTCGTACTCACGGAGACCGTCGCAGAGGAGGTCAAGAAGTACGACATAAACGTGAACGCGATCATGCCCAGCACGATTGACACGCCCGACAACAGGAAGAGCATGCCCCAGGCGGACTTCTCCAAGTGGGTGAGCCCCGAAGAGATCGCCAATGTCATCCAGTACCTGATCTCGGAGGATTCGAAGATCACCAGCGGCGCCGCTGTGCCTGTGTATGGAAAGGCCTGAGAGGCTTCCTTGAACAGGCTATCCTTGGGTGGGATTGACACCGTTCTGTTTCGGCGCTAGGCCAGAGTAAGAAGCGTGAGCTGCCTGACCGCGAGGTGGTTAAAACGCAAGTGTTGAGGAACTTGGGTGTCTCTACAACTGTTCTGACATTCCTGATGATAGCGGTCGGAGCATCTCTTGCTCAACCGGCCACTGTGGGAACAGGGAACAGCGTGATAGATGACAGTGTAGGAGATGTGGGAGCTTCGCCTGCGTACGTCGACATCGAGATGACGCGCATAACTCAGACTGGCCAAGGGAGAATAGTCTTCGTCATGGAGTTGGCCGGGCCAGTGATGCCTGCGAGTGGTACTACCGTGCTCTACACGTGGTTCATCGACGACAAGAGAGCGAACAATGGGTTGCTCGACCCCGAGGACTTCTCTGTGAACCTTCTGTTCGACGGGAAGTCGTGGGCAACAAGCTTCACCAAGGCGAACGAGCCAGCACAGCCCATCACAGGAGCGGCCAATCTCGGAGTGTCATCCGCATATGACGTCTCGGGAGCCACGGTGAGGGTGTATGTCAACTTCGCAGACATGATGAAGCTGCAGCAGAAGGACCCGAGCCTCGACGCAAAGGACTTCTACTGGTGGGGCGCCACACGATACGGCACGGTCTCCCCGCCAAACGCAGACCGCGCTCCCAGCGTGCCCCGCTTCCGGGAACGGCGGAATGGATGCATAGAGACGTCCCTTCCATGTGATCCATCTGCATGGGAAGGCTGTCATCAGGAGTATGACGGACGCCGGAAACCCCATTCATTTCTATTCTACAGTTGGTTTGACTGCGTAAATCAGGCCATCGAGTGACATCGATGATGGAGATGTCGAAGGGGCCTCATACTTCCTTCTTCGAGTGGCCACTCGGTCATCGCAGGATTACATCAAGAGCAATTATAGGATCAGGAAGACCGCCCATCCCGGCTCTAGTGCGAATGTCATGCTCGAGGATGCAAGCATGCAAACGCTACACCTTTCGTTTTCCTGATACATTCTCGAAAGACTAGCAGTGCTCCAATGGTTTCCGGCCGCCCTCCTCTCAGGCTGCCAGACAGGGAATCCCTCTTGAATCATTCAGACAACGGGCATATGATTCTTTCGTCCGCATTGACAAGGCGAATCCCCGTTCACCAGCTCAGCCCGGCGCGCTTGACCAGAAGGGTCTTGATCGCGTCGTCGACCACGAGGACGAAGAACATGTAGTACACTATCATGTACAGAGTGTACCTGATCGGGATTGGAGCGAGGCCTGGGATACCGAGCGTGGTGATGAACATGACTAGGACTATGTCGGCGACCACAGCGGTAAGTAGGGTCCTGCTCGGAACTGACCTCCAGAAGTGTCCTCTCTCCCTGACAAGAAAGATCATGAACATTGCTGAGTAGAACAGCATCCCAAATGCGAATGTGTTCAGCTTGGCGATGTCCGAGCCAAGATCCAGATACCTCAGCCCGGCATAGAGCAGGGCAAAATGCTCCGCGATGGTCAGGACCCCCAGCATGATCGCGACCTTCACGAGCTTGGATATCTTCCATGTATCAGGTTTCCTGGACCAACGCACGTTGTCGGTGGAAAGGGAGATTGTGACGAAGTCGTTCATGAGCAGGAGAAGGACTATCTGGAAGGCTCCGACGACTGCGAGACCGGTGAAGATGAACGCCAGCGACGCGAAAACTACCACCTCGAATGTCTTGACTATCTTGTTAACAATCCAAATCACAACCCGCTGGTAGATCATCCTGCCCATGCTCGGAAGATTCAGGATATTCGACAGCCCCTCATCCGTGAGGACGGCGCTAGCGGCTCCCTTGGCCACGTCAGTGGCATTGCTGACAGCGATACCCACTTCAGCTTGCCTAAGGGCGGGGGCGTCGTTCACTCCGTCTCCCGTCATGCCGATTACGTGGCCCTTGGATTGAAGCTGCTTCACGATCACGTACTTGTCTTCCGGGTACACCTCCGCATATCCGTCGGACTTCTCCGCGATCTCCGCCGCTTTCTCGGGCCCTTCCTCAACTAGCTTTTTCAATTCGGATGCCCTGACAATGTTCGGCCCAAGGCCCACCTGCTTCAACATCTCCTGGGCGACGGGCACCGCATCGCCTGTCAGCATCTTGACCGACACGCCAAGATCTCTCAGGGACTTCACCAGCTGTGCCGAATCAGGCCTCGGAGGATCCCACAACGCCACGAGTCCCGAAAACCGAGGTAGCCCCCCTTCGTCGACCACGGCGACGGCAAGGGTTCTGTAGCCGCTCTTTGCGAACTCGTCCATGTTCTGCTCCACGCCTCTCATTTCATCCTGGTCGAGTCTGCAGAACTCAGCCAAAACGCGCACTGCCCCTTTCATGACCCTGATTCGGCGGCCGTCCTTCAGGGCAACTGCCTCCGTGCGCTTCATGGTCGGATTGAAAGGAACAAACTCCTTCTGTGGGAGCCCGCTGAAGGCTGAATGATGTGCTTTCGCGGACCTCAGGAAGGCGATGTCAATCGGATCCTGGTCTGCCTCGTTGGAGGCAAGTGCGCCCAAGGCCACCACGTCGTCCTCATCGAACCCGGCCATGGGCAATATGCGCGTTATCTCAAGGCTGTTCATAGTTATGGTTCCGGTCTTGTCGACGCAAAGGGTATCCATTGTGGCCGCGTCCTCGACCGCACTAAGTCGCGTTATCAGAACACCCTTCCTTGCCAGCTCGACCGAACCGAGCGCCATGCTTATGACGAACATTGTTGGCAACGCGACCGGTATTGCAGACACAAGCAACACGAGAACCAGAGGTAGCATGTCAAGGACGTTCGTTCCCCTGACCATGGACACGATGAGGGTCGCTGCCAACAGCGTGCCCACCATCACGAGCAGCCACTTGACCACCGAAGAGGTCACCCCTTCCAAGTGGAAGCTCGGCCGCGCGGCCCGGACCAGCTCTGCGGTCTTGCCATAGTACGTGGACACTCCGGTGGAGAGCACGACGGCGCTCGCTTCTCCGGTCTTGACTATGGACCCAGAATAGAGGACTTCACCAGCCTCCTTCGAAACGGGCAGGGACTCGCCCGTCAAGCTGGATTGATCGATCTCAAGCTGGCCAGACATCAGCTTCAGGTCCGCAGGGATGAAGTCCCCTGCTCTGAGCCTTACGACATCGCCCGGCACAAGCTCTCTTGCAGGAATGCGGAGCCATCCCCCATCTCTCAATACTCTGGCATTTACCTTCAGCTTTGATCTAAGGGCTCTCACGGCACTGGACGCCTGGGCTTCTTGGACCGTGCCGAGCAAGGCGTTGAAAACGAGCAGTGCAGTGATGATGTAGAACTCCAGATACTTCCCGAGGAGAATCGACACCGCGACGGTCAATTCGAGCATCCACGCGGTAAGACCCCAGAACTTCTTGGCGAAGCCTAGCAATGGGTGCTGCCTCTCCTCGGGTATCTCGTTGAATCCGTATCGGCTGCGCCGCTGCGCGACAACGTCTGAGGTGAGGCCGCGGTCAAGGTCGGTCGATGTAACATCGGATGATATCTCGCCGCTTCTTGCACCCGGTGACGTCAGACCGCCCTCCGGCAGAGTGTGATGATATACCACCTGATAATTCTGCGGACGTTCTCTTTCAGAGCAAGCACATAGAGGAAGCCCCGAGCGCTCCCTTCGAAGACGATTCAAAACGTCATACTCACTGCAACCTTGTTTTCCCAATTCGAAACTCTCCTGCCATCGAGACGGGAAAACCCGGCCTAGGGTGTCTTCGCCAATCGGATGGGAATGCAACTGCCCTGATCATCTCCATCGTATGCAGCAAAGCGAGGTTCTGCATTCAGCTGGGTTTCGGACGGCTGACGAATGCAATTCTTGAGAAGTCCGGCATCCACTTCAAGTGGAAGACTCTGAGGCCGACCGGCGGCCAGCTTGCCCTGGATGCCGGCGTGCCGACAGATATGATATCTCGGATGATGAGGCACTCATCTGTCCTGACAACGGAGCGGTACTATTGCCGCGCCAGAGCTGACCTTGCGTATGCTCGTGTCAATGACGCATATAACGGCGTCTTCGCACACGAGCCAGCCATAACGGAGAAATCCGTTTGAATTGGAATACGAACATAATTGTCTGGCTTGAAGAGTGAGTGGGCCCAACCGGGCCGGAACATGCTCAAAGCCAGACAATCGAAGTCGGATTCCAATCCAAGACCTAGGCGACAGGCCAGTCGAACAAACCTTTTTCGCTATTTCTCCAAATCAATGCATTGGTGTCTATGGAGCCGAGTTTGGCCTACGAGTCGTAGGAGCGAAGTGCTGGCGAGGGAGATGTTCCACAACGCGCGGCTCCTGACGAAAGCGGATTCCAACATGTCGCGGTCTCTCTTGAAGGAGTCGTAGCTCGAGGCGGAGCATCCTCCACTTGACTACCACTTGTCCTGCATGAAGATAAGCTGGCCTCCATGCGCAACCAACCGTTCAGCATCAGGTCCAATGAAACCCGGGCCGTGCGCTGACCGCGCGTAGTTCTTCCTCAGCCACTTCCGCAGATCTTCGTAGAGAGTGACTGCCCGATCCATCGTTGTTGCGGGGGTTCCGGAAATCCAGAACCGGCCTTCCTTGAGTTTTGGTCCTCGCTGCATGGATCGCACCCATTCCACGACGGGGGATGTGTCGATGTCGATGACGACGAGCTTCTCTTTGACGGGCCTATATCGAAGCTCGCCCAAGTCAGAGCGTGGGACGAGGTTGACGATGTACCAACCCTCGTCCGACCACGGTGTCGGTAAGGCCGGCAACTCGGGGAAGCCAGGTTGTGCGTATCTGTGGGGCAGGACAGCAACGTCCCCCCTCTCCCGGAGGTGGCGGAGGAACCCCTCCTCGTCTGCCGCGGTCATATAGAATGCTACCTGCCTTCCCATGGTCCGTCACTGAATCCCGTAAGGGTAAAACTCTGGCCAAATGCCTGTGAGGTCATAGATGTCCATGAGCGCATACCACTCCCGGGCAATTGGGAACCCCGACTGCGTTATGAGACCCACTTGGTAGAACTCCTCCGGCACGCCGCTCCGCATTGCCGCCACATCAACTCTCCGGATTATATTACCTTGGGGATCCTTGACTTGGTACTCTTTGACTGCTTCGAGCCCGTTGGATTCTATCCCCTGGGCAATCTCCTCGACAGCCGCCTGGTGGGCCGGGCTACCTATTGTGCCCCATGGGTTCGGCACCCTTTCAGTGGCCGCGGGCCCCTCGGCATTTGTAGGCACGCCTGCGGTCTCTTCAGTCTCTCCCGACTGTGCTCTGACATCCTTCGGAATCTCCTCCATCTCGCCGTTCACCGAGACATCACGGTAGTCGGTGGGTTCGAAGTTCTCGTTGATTGCCGGGGGATTCACGTTTATGCCTTCATCAAAGCCGCCGGATCCTTGTGTAGCAGGCATTTCATCCGTAGGCACGAGTTCCCCGTTCCCATCGTACGCCAAGCCGCCGTCGCTGAGATCGCCCTCAGCGGAATTATCGGAGCTCTCTGCCTCACCGAACAAGTCCTCATCCGCAAGCTCATCAATCAAGCAGCCAGTGGGATCTTTGTATCTGAGCGGGCCGTTTGCGCAGTAGACGTACCTGTCTTGTGTTTGAGGAAGGCTCAGCAATCCAAGAAGCGGATCCATCGATATGAACCGCCCCAGGTCTGAATCCATCCATCTGGCGCCTATGTAGTACAGCCCGGGCGAAGAGCTCGCGGCGGGGTCGATCAACTCACCGGCGTACTCGACGCTCTCCGAGCCGGTCTGCGTGTAGGGCGTCCCGAAGGGCTTGTAGGTGGCGACCTTGTACGCCACCGTGGTGCCGTTGTACACGAGGCGGCTGCTCCCGAGGGCGTCGCTGAAGTAATAGTACGGGTACTTGCCCGTCGCACCCACGAGCTTCACCTTCAGATGGCTGCTGATGTAGGCGTAGTCGTCGAAGATGCGTCCAGTCTTGTCTTCGATGGGATCATGGCCCAGGTACGAGTACTCCGTGGTCGTGGAGCCCTCGACCGTCTTGGCGCGCATGCCGTTGGCGTCGTACCAGTACTGGCCTGAAACGCTCGAACTCCATGTCTTGCTCTTGTAGGTCCATGTGACGACCTTCGTGAGCTGTCCGAGCGCGTTGAACTGGCTGTTGTACCTCGTGCTCGCGGACTGGTTCTTCCAGGTCTGGTCGCCGTTCTTGTCGTAGCTGTAGTACCATGTGGTCGAGCCTGCGACCGTCTTGTTGAGTTCGTTGTACTTGCCCGCCAGGTAGGTGTAGGCCGTGGTCACGCCTCCCTCGGTCTTGTTCCCCCTGTTTCCGACGGAGGAGTAATCATACTTCGTGGAGCCCCAGGCCCCAACGGCATAGATCATCCTGTTTAGGTAATCGTAGCTGTAGTTCTCGTTGTTCGTGAAGGTGCCCGTCTGGTTCAGGTACTTGACGTTGCCGACCTTGTCATAGACATAGGTCAGCCCCAGCTTGGTCGTGGAGCCGGACTTCGTCAGGATACTTGTCGGCCAGCCCCTGTTGCTGTACGCGTAGGTCGTTGTGTACCCGTTCCCGGCCGTGTCCTGCGCGACCGAATCATCGAGATTGTACGAATTCACAGTCCAAAGCGTGGTGCCTGGGTTCGGTGCGCTTTCCACGATCGACGTAACACGGTTGTACGCGTCGTAGTTGTAGGTGATGTTCGCGCCGTTCTGGTACCAGATCCATACGTTGTTGCCGGTCGCATCGTAGCCGTAGCATGTCGAGAACGTGTCAGAACCGACCGTCTGGGTGAGAACGGTCATCAGGCCTCGCTTGTTGTATGTGTATGTGATGCTTCCCGAGCTGCTCGTCGTAATCCACATCTGGCCTGCCGCATCATATGTATATGACACAGTGTCCGCCGGGTTGGCTATCTGCGCCAGGCGCCCCGTCAAGCCGTACGAGGAGCTGGTGACGGTGCCGTTCCTGTCGGTCTTCTGTACAAGCCTGCCAGCGTCATCGTAGGCCGCCAGCTCGAACAGGCCGTCCGGATAGGTCGTCTTTCTGAGCCTGTTCAACTGATCGTAGGCCATCCTAGTGACCTGGTCCTTGGCGTCCTTCACGGTCAAGAGGTTGCCGACAGCATCGTACGTCATCTGAGTCGTATAGAAGGCTGCCAGGCTGTAATATTCCTGCGTGGAGTTCAACCGGCCAAGGTTATCGTACACATGTGCGACCGAATGGCCGAGCTCGTCCGCGCTGGTCACGATACTGTTGACATCGTCATATGCGGTCGTCCTGTAGCTCGCGTCCGGGTTCGTCACCTTCGTCTCACGGCCGAGGAAATCATAGCTGTAGGACGTCACATAGCCGAGCTCGTCTATGCTATAGGCGACTTCGTCCTGCCAGTTGTAGCCGTACCTGACATACGAATAGTTCGTGCTCTGGCTGCCGTAGCGTTCGACCTTGATGAGCCTGCCTATGCTGTCATAGGAATATACCGTCTTGTGGTTCAGCTCATCGAGGACCGTCACAGTGTTGGCCTTATCATTGTAGATGTCCTTGGTGTGGGCTCCGTCCGCATATTGGGTCCACGCCACACGCCCGAGTCTGTCGTAGGACATGTTGGTCTTCCTGCCGAGCGCATCTGTGCTCGACAGGAGGTACCCGTTGTTGACGTCGTAGGTATATGTGGTCCTCTCGTAGCTCGAGAGGTCGTCAAAGTGCACCTTGAAGGTGTCGCCGTAGGCTCCGGTCGTGTTGACATAGAGCTCTATCCTCAGCTTGGCGCACCTGCTCCAGTCTATGGCCCAGTCCGTCGACGGATTCATGGCGAAGTTCCACCATGTGCATCGTGCCGGATCATTGGCGACGACCTTCGTATAGTTGTTGTAGCGGTCAGGAGGCGGCGTCTTGATGTTGGATCCGCTGGTCCAGGAATCCAGCCAGTAGGTGTAGTTCACATAGTTCTTGTCGCTCGAGTCGTACAGGCGCAGCCTGACTCCCGTGTCCATGGATTCTCCTGTCCCGTTATTATGGGAATAGGTCGCCACATACATCCAGAGGGAGAGATCGATGATCGGCTTGGCCGTGCATTCCTTGTACATCGTTGCGATGCAACTGTCCGTGCCATCTCCTCTCGCGTTGCTGAAATTGAGCTGGATCGAGTGCGATGCCGAGTGGGACTGGTCAGTGGAGTATTGCGCGGTCACCCAGCTAGGGCTGCCACCTCCTGTGTTAATCGAAGGGGTCCAGGCCCAGCTCTGGTTCGATTCGAAGGAGTCGCCAACAGGCCCTCCTTTGCTGCTCGCGGCCAGATATGTCCACTGGTCGGCAGAAGAGTACTCGTTCGTCGTTCCGTGCCCTGTAGGATCGGAACTCCAGATCTGGTTTCCGTACTGGTCGTAGCCGGCCTCGCTCACGATCCATCTCGAGCCGAGGCTCGCATTCGTCTCGACATTGTCACCATCCGAATCATACTTCAAGTATGTTTCCTGAGAAATGGTCCTGGCATAGTCCTGATACTGGAAGCTGCCGACCTCCCTGGAGTGGATGTCTTCTTTGACCTGGTTGGCATAGAACTCTGGGGTGTAATACTTGTAGAAGTCGTAGTCGTAGATCTCGCCGAACCACGGGCTCTGATAGAGAAGTGTTGAGCCACTCAGGACCTTGAAGCTTCCTGACACGGGGAAGACGCTGATTCCAGCAGCGTAGACATCCAGGCCGGCTCTGACCCCGTTGGAAGTGGCGGTGACCGTCTTTCCGTTGTCCAGGTCCAACTCGACGGTCAGGCCACTGGCGGGTCCCCATACGGCAACGCCATACAAGCACGTGGATGACAGGTCCCATCTCGCCGTGCCTCCGTAGAGCCCCGTGATGATGCCCGATACGGTCGAAACTGACCGGCCGAACCCGAGGTCGGATGCCTTCACCACGAGCTTCAGCCACTGGCCCGTAGTCTGAGGAACGTCCCCGACCCTGAAGCGCGAGTACGGCTTGAGCGCCGAGGGAAGGCTTAAGTCTGTGATGAGGTCCGCGCCCGTCGCATCTCCGCCCCAGTAGGCTCGCATCCATCTGTTCTGGGCGGCGTTGTAGTACTGAACCATGATTTCCTTCGGCAGCTTCGCGTCTGTCAGCCAAACATATTGGGCAAGGTCATCGGTGCTTGCGGACACATTCAGGCGGGTGAGCCCCGATGTGGAGTTGAAGCCCTCGTAGTCGACTCCAGATTCGTATGGACTCTCGTAGTAGTAGCCACCGCTTACCGAGGAGTTGGCATTCTGGACCCAGTTGCCGCCTCCGTAAACAGTGCAGCCGGAGGGCCAGGCGTCATCGGCTGCACATTCGAGATAGTTGCCAAGTCCGGTTTGAGTGTTGGTCAGCGGAGAGGAGTATCTGCCCCCGATCAGGGTGTAGACATCCCCTCCCCATACATCCTCAGTCGGCGCGCTGAAGGAGTAATTGCCGTACTTGTACAGCTTTATGTAGCCAGGGGACGAACCAAGGCTTCCGGGCGGAATCGCCAGGACGCCGGTCACGCTCCTATTGACCAGCTGGTCGGTTGAGTCGTACAGCTCGGCGACGTAGCCCGACGCTCCGTTGATGGTGATGCTGAGGCCCCTGTAGACCTTGATGGAGTCTACCCATATCGTGGCAACACCGGTCCCCCCGTCTCCAGCCTGGAAGAGAACCCTGTAGATCGACCCGTTCGCTGTCAGTGCCACCGCGGTGCATGCCCTGGATCCGTCGATGCACACATCATATGTGTTGTTCGTCAGATGTATGACAAATCGGAAGTTGTACCAGGTGTTGTTGCTGCACGTGCCAATCGGCTGTGAACTCCAGGCACTTCCGGTCCAGTAGTAGAAATGACCGTCGTACGAGGAGACGTTCACACGGACATAAGGCAAGGTGGCACTCCTGGCGCACAGCACGGAGCTTCGCGTGTACGAATTAGTCATGTAAGAAAGGTCCACGACGAAGTCATTCGTCTGAGAGCCGAGGTCGTGGTATGCGGCAGTGTACCCGCTTCCAGTCGTGTTCTTGGTTATCTCCAGCGAGGGGGCGTTAGGGGGATCAGCCGCCCCGTCCAACGCGATCGTTCCTCCACCCTGAGCGGTGAGGACCCACCTTGCCGACGACCAGTCATCGAATCCATCGTCGAATATCTCGCCCGGGGTCGTGCGCGTCAGAAGGTCCCCGCCTTGGTAGGAGTTCTGGGTCCTGGTATTCGCGTATGATGAATAGGAGTCATGACCGAGGGCGTCCTCACTGAAGATCACATTCCCCCAGTTGTCGTAGGCGGAATGTTCTGAGTACGAGACGCTTTGCGAGCTGCCCTTGTACGTATCAGTGCGGATCGGCTGTCCGTTGTCGTCGTAGTAGATGACGGTCTTCGACAGCTGCGTGCCTGCAGCATCCTTCACTGTTTCGGTCTGGCAGTTCAGCGCCTGCTGGAACACATACTCCGTGCTGCCTTGTGCGGCGCCTGTTTCGTTCAGCTGGGTCACCCTGACGAATCTAACCGTTCCACTGACTGTCTTATAGTCAACGTTGGTCTGGCGGATGAGCGCGCCGCTGCTGTCCCTTAGCACCACCTTGGTCACTAACCAGGACCTCACGTCGGTTCCGACAGAGGTGTCTTTGGCATAGGTGTAGGTGATCTTTGCCATTGTAGGCAATGTTACGCTCGCCAGGCAGTAATCTGCGCTTGCGTTGTAGTCGTAAGCCGTCACCCGGTCCATCGGGTCAGTCACATTGTGCAACAGGTATCTCGAATCCGGGGTTTCCGTGTAGTTGTATGTTATCTTCCCCCCGTCCGGTCTGGTTATGCTCGCGAGGTATCCGGCCGCGTTGTAGCTAAGAGTGATCTGCCTGCCTCCGACGCCGTGCGTTGTGCCAATGTCTGCCAACGAGGTCAGGTTATGCAGCGTGTGTTTTCCTGACTCGTACGATACGTATATGCAGCTCCCAGTCGGCTGGAACCAGTTCTGCGGAGATAATCCCCGCCCATCTGAAATCATCTCAAGTCCATAGTCCCACGATTGGTATGAGAGAATTGGGGCGAACACATATGTGATGCCCGATGACATGATTAGATCATAGCAGCCGTAAGTTTCGTCCCAGCGAAGAATGAACTGCACCCCGTCATGGTTTTCGAACTCAGACGCGTTGCCGTTGTTACCCCACGCGATGACGTACCGCTGCCCGCCAGGAAGACCCACATAGGTGTCATCGAGCCAGGGGAGGTCCAGGCCCCAACCCTGCCCCATGGCGCAGTCCGGGAAGAAGCTGTGATCAGTTGGAGTCGCGTTCACATGAGGTGGCTCGCCATAGCCGCCCCACGGCAATCCGGTCGCATTGTCGAAGTACCTCGGCTGAATGTACAATCGAGTCGCCCCCAGATCGAGGCCTCCCCGGCTGGCTATGGACAAATCTGTGTCCTGCAGCGTCAACATGCCAGACCCAGGGGAAACATAGTCATCGGTGGAGGTGGAGAAATAGGTCCCGTAGGGTGAGATCCCATCCCGGTTCCACGGCTTCGACGGAGCACCAGAAGTGCCGAACGGGAGGGGCGCGGTTGCGAAAAGGACATTCGTCCCCGCCGTCCATGTCAGGGCTAGGAACTGGACTGGCGTCATTGCAGATGTTATCCCATATATTGTGCCGTCGTAGCTCTGGATGCTTGTCTTCGCAACCCAGCCGCTGAGCGATCCATATTCGGACCAGGATTCAAGGTGGCAGATCGTATTTGATGACGCCTCATAGAAGACATGCAGCGTCCCGTCCATATCGAGGGAGATGCTCGGGAACGTCACGCTCTGCGCGACTATCCCGCAAGTGGCGTTACCTCCGCTCTCGTACAGGACTGCGAGGTTGAGAGTGCCAGCATTGCTCAGATACGCGGCGTACACTGTTCCGTCAGGAGTTGCAACGGCGGAATACGCATTGCTCTTATCGCCGGGCGTGAGGCCAATCACTCCAATGTGCTCAGAAGACCAGAGACCCGTCTGGGAGTCGAAGTATGTCCAGCCGATGTTCGTACTGGACTGTCCGGTCGCGTAAGAAGTCTCAATCAGAACCACGTTCCCGTTCAGAAGCGGCAGAAGAGCATCGCAGGCCGTTGTCGATCCGGCGAGTACATTGAAACTCCAATGCGGACCAGAATTGAAGTCGTCAAACGACTGGAAGACATAGACATGATTACCGGCGATCGAACCGGCTTGAGTCGCGATCCAACATGCGCCATCTGGGGTTATCGCGACAGAGACAGTATTCCCTGCGGAAGATGATACAGCCGTGGCTGGGTCCCACACGATCTTGTTGCCCATAAGAATTGTTCCTTTCTGGAACCACAGTAAGCCGCCGCCATCGACCCAAGAGACTGCGACCTTGCCGCCTCTCATCGCCACATCAAACCCGGTTGCCGAATTGACGCTACCGACGCCTGGCACAGAGCCGCTCCACGTCCAGACGTTTCCGTCTGTGCTGATGCAGCTGTCAATTCCGCTTCCTGTCAGGCCAGCATTGTTTTCCGCATAGAATACCCAGTAGTAGCCTCCGTACCAGAATGTGTGCCTCTGGTAGGACGCGATCTTGATCGAGGAGCCAGCGGCGCTCCTCGTGACGATGGATGGGTCAATCTCGGTCTTGCCCTTGTCGAAGACGACTTCGACAGCATATCCAGATCCCCCGGAGAGCATCTTGAAGGAGCCAATGCTCATCAAGCCGCTCCTCGCATCGCTCCAGTCGACCTTGAATTCGTCCAGCGCCTTGTTCTGGACTTGCGCGGGGACTCCGAGTGTGACAGACATCTCAGGGACATATGTGTCTTGAGTTGGGTAGTTCGTCAGCGGCGTCCCCCTCGTGACGACCTTCTCGCCGTAGCCCATCCAGTCGGCTCCCGATGAGGGGAAGACGGACCAGACGACCTGCGCATCTGCGTACCCGCTGTTCGACGTTGCCGCCTTCGCTGTTATCTTGGGAAATGCTGCTCCAGTGAAGTTAAGAGTGACTTCCATCGAAGCGACGACTACAGACGGGCTCGTACAGGAGGCGAGGTCATATCGAACCTCAAGCGCGTTAGGCCCTGCCAACACAATCCTGCCATTCACTGGGACCGTGGAACCATCTGAGGACACGAGGGAAAAGTACGATTCCGTTACGAGCATCGTTCCATCGGTATCCTCGAATGACAAGGATTCTGGATGAGCATCTGACACAAGGTAAGACCCCCAGACCGTGTCAAATTCAAAGCCATCTTGTGTCCGCGACACCTGAGGAACTTGGTCAGATCCTCGTGCTTCTGAAACCGTAAAGCTATCTGCTGAACTGCCACTGTATCCATCTACGCTTCCACCAGGGATATCGGAGTATACTGGCGCGGCCGCCGAGATGTTGTTTGCGTTTGCCGGCGGGATTCCTTCGCTCGCGTCTGCTGCTGTAGACCCAGTATCTGCGGCGGCAGATCCAGACGGATTCAATACGACGGTTGTTGCACAAGCTCGGTTTGCTGTTGCTTGAAAGGCCATAATCAGCATCAAGGCGACGGCTATCCACGCAAAGATCCTGCTCGCACAGCCGCTGGAAGTCCGAGTCCCTACTCTTCTCATCGAGCTACAAGATGACAAGTTCACTTCCTCCATTTCCTGAATACTCAGGCCGGAGACCATCCCTGGCCAGAGGACCATGGCAGCGTCGACCCGCCTGAAGGCGGATGACGGTCGTATAGTCTGTAATCGCGCTGCCAACCATGTATCATATTTTACATACATAATGCTACTGAACCACTTGCAGTGCGCATTCTGATTATGAAATCCCGTGTGACTACACCAAGTTTTTTAGCCGGATAATACCCTCGCCACTATGCTATGATGCACATAATGGCGCTAGAGGGGCAGGCCCTGATCCTTCAGCTGCTAGTGCTTCTGAAGATGGAACAGGGTGTCTACATGAACAAGATCGTGAAGGAGAGGTTCGGCACCTCGAGGAGGGCCACTGTATACCGGGCGGTCCGCACGCTGGAGAAGAACGGGCTCATCACGAGCCGGCTCCAGGACGTCGGCGGGACCGGCGGGATAAGGAGGGAATTCCTCTTGACTCCGGCCGGCGAGGAGGTCGCCAGCCATCTGGTGGCGGTC
>JAJYIS010000014.1 GCA_021789945.1 Thermoplasmata archaeon
ATCCTCACCCAGCCGAGAAAACCCCGCCAATACCTGCGATGGCCTCCGCCACGATGAATGCAAGCACCATCCCGCGCACGAATGCCTCGGACTCGACAGCTATGGCCGAGGGGTCCGTCCCCGCGAAGAGCGATGTGACGACGCTCGTTGATGCTACCGTTGCTATGACGGCCCCCGTCACTGCCAAGCTGAGCGACTGCCCGGTGGTCCTCATGGTCGCGACCATGCCAGACGCGACGCCACGCTGTCTAGATGCCACGGACCCCATTATGGAGCTCGTGTTCGGAGAGGAGAACAGGCCCATGCCCGCGCCTAGCAGCAGGAGATACACCGTCACATGCAAGGTGGAAGAGCTCAGGGTAAGAGTGCTGAGCAATAGGAGGCCGACCGTTATGCATATCATCCCACCCGTCGCCAGGACTCTGGACCCGACCTTGTCGGACGCGTAGCCGCTCACGGGTGCGAGGATCGCCATGGTCACTGGCATGCTGAGGAGGATCAGTCCGGTCTCCAGGGCCGACCTGCCGAGCACCCTCTGCAGGTAGAAGGACAGGATGAAGCTGGTGCTGAAGAATGCCGTATAGTTCAGCAGCGCCGCGATGTTCGCCGCGGCGAATAGCCTGTTGTGTGCGATGAGCGAGAGGTCGATCATTGCACTGTCGCCCTTTGCCATCTCCGCAAGTACGAAGAGCGCGAATGAGATGGCTGCCAGGACGAACAGCCCTATGATGAGCGGAGCGGCCCATCCGACCGATTCGCCAACGGTCATCGCGGCCAAGAGGCTTACGAGGCCTACCGCGAATGTCGCCATGCCGGATATGTCGAACGGCCCCTTGGTCGCCTTCGGGACGCTCTCTCTGAGCCTCAAGAGGACGAGCGTCAGCGCCACCAGGCCAATCGGCACGTTGACCCAGAACACCGAGCGCCAGCCAAAGGCATATGTCAGGACGCCCCCCAGCGTCGGGCCGATCGAGCCTCCGATGTAGACGGACATGATGTTGATTCCGAGTGCCTTCCCGCGCTCGCTCGCGGGAAAAACATCCGTCACGATCGCGGTGCCAGTGGCGGCCATGCACGCGGTGCCTATGCCCTGGAAGACCCTGAACACGATGAGCTCCTCCCCGCTCGTCGCAATGCTGCACAGCACAGAGCCGAGCACGAAGATGACCAGCCCTGCGATGAGGATCCTCCTCCTGCCATGGGTATCCGATATCCTCCCGATGATCAGGAGGGTGACAGCCAGAGTGACAAGGTACGCAGATGGGACCCAGATGACGGACACGTAGTTCATCATGAGTCCCGCAGTCATGGAAGGCAGAGCGACTCCGACTATGGATCCGTCAAGGGGCGCCATCATCGAGCCGATCGATGTGATCAGCAGCACGAGCCTCCTGTACGACCTCTCATCCGAAGCCATGATTATTCCCGCGATTCCCGAGCCCTGCATTCGCCGGTCATATCCATCAGCGGCGAAGGCACTGCCGGAGACGGACACTGGAACGCGACATGGGAACAGAAGTCCCGCGCATCCTTGCAGCCAGGCTCCTGGACCATAACCGTCGATTCCTATGGCCAGTCGGTGATGACTCCTGGTCGTAGATAAGCTCTCCGCCTACCAAGGTCCGACCTGAACATCCGCCCGAACTGCGAGTGCGCCAACGAGATGGCAGTATCCATTGTTGCTACAGGAAGACGGAGGTGTTGCGCACGCCCGCTTCATGGAGGGAACTCTCACAATACGAGAGGAGGTCCGATTCTAGGGTGCAATCATCCACCCTCTCACCGTGTCCTCGACGCGCTCAAAAGCCTCACAATCTCCTGGACGCTCTTCCCGAGGTGGCAGAGCCACAAGGCCTAGCACCTGTCCTTCAATCGACTCGCCTGCACATGCCGGAGCAGCAAACGCAACTGCTCCAGCTCCGTCTCTGTCAGCGGTTTTCGACCGCAAGCCTCCTTGGGTCTCGGAAAAGACCTCTATGAAGGAGTGTCCCCGGGCCTACGCCTGTCTCGGTGCGCCCACCTCGACATTGGCGGAGGACCAATACATCATAACACACATAAGAAGAAGAGGCGATGCCCGACAAAGGTGACGGTATTGCCCAGGATTCCTTCTGGTGAGGGTCCGACTTGGAAATACGATCTGGACCCGAGGGATTATGCGTTCTGGGCCCTCGCTGCGTGCTTGGGCCTCGCTGTCGTCTTCGCATACCATGGCCAGATAGTCATTGGCGTGCCATTCGCGCTGATTTTCATACTTGGAGTCATAGTTTGGTGGCGACACCGGAAGGCAAGCTCCGAAGGGCCTGAGGGAGACGAACAAGACGAGGGCGATTCAGAAGAAAGCCGGAAGGATTATTGATCTTTCCTCGGCAAACGCCTCTGATGAAGCACCCCCTCGGAAAGCACAACATCAATAGGGTCGCGGCTCGATTAAGAAAAGGGTGCGTCCATCTGAGGACGAATTGGATGAGGAGGACGGTCAACAAGGAGAGAGTCGAGAAGGCTCTTGATCGCGCAGGACTCAGGAGCAAGATAGACGCTATTGAAGACAATCCCTCGAAGCCCGGAGAAGTCATCCTATGGATCAACGACACGAGTCATTGCGTCCATTCCATCAGAGAGGCGAAGAGGGTTGCCTGGGCAGCAAGAACCGGAACGCACTCTCTCTAGAAGATGCAAACCACCCGGGCGGTCCAGGGCTGCTGGCGCTGGTTTTGCAGATGAGAGACAGCAGGATCCGAGACCAACTGACCATGTATACGTCGATGACAACATGTGAAGACCTCCCTGGGGCTCCATGAGAGGGGGCGGTTGACCACGCGGCCGATGCGGTTTTCGCGGTTGCCGACGACCGTTCTTGCCTGTTTTCGAGCAACCCTGAAATATCTGCCGGCCCAATAGCTATCATTGGGGGGAAATCGTGGGAACGGCGGAGCCGCAAGAGTCCGTGAAGGATTTCGCCAGCCCTTCTGAGCATGAGCTCAAGGAGAGGATTCCGCGATGGCTCGCAATACTCATAGCGTCGATGCTGGCGATAGCGATCATCTGGATCATGCTGATTGCTATTTATCCATCAATCGCGCTCTAGAGCCCGCGGAATCAATTGCAGATTCCCCGAAGGCATCCATCTTGGCAGATTTGTCGATTGCAGAGTTGGGCGATCGCCTCACAATCGCTGGTAGGTTGAAAATGAGGCCCCTCTGCGTCTACGGCTCCGAGACAATCCCCGCCGGCGCGAAGCCGACACACCAGATTGACTCGTGCCTTGCGAGGGCCATCTTCACGCTCGCGTCGAAGGAGAAGACTCCACCCCTGTACATCGGCGAGGACACGGCAGACGAGTGCTGCGGGGGAGGCGCTGCGATCTTCGGATTCCGCCCGTATGGCCAATGGACGAAGTACTTCGTGTCCTCCGGCTCCCCGAACTTCAGGCACGGAGCGGCGGAGTACCTGAGGGCCTCTCCCGAGCTCTTCGAGGAGAACCGGGAGAAGGTCGGCAAGATCACGCCCCTCGGCAAGTACATGGTCATTTGCGCGTGCGCGGACCTCAAGGATCATGACCCCGGGGTGAAGTCGCTGCTTGTGTTCGGCATCGGGCACCAGATAAGGAACATCTGCGCGCTCGTGCACTTCGGCAGCCACGACCCGTTCGGGGAGATTCTCATCCCCCAGGGGGCGTCGTGCGCGACGTTCGTCACCTACGCGGCCGGCATGGCCGAGCACGCTCCCAAGGATGCGGCGTATGTCGGGCCCACTGATCCCACGGGCAACTCGTGGTTCCCCGAGGACCATCTGTCGCTCGCGATACCAATCAGGTTGGCGAGGAGGATGTGCGACGACATGCCGAACTCGTTTGTAGTAATGCGGGCCAAGGTCGCGTATCCGCACGGATGAACGCCGAGCGAGCGTCCGACATCATATAATGCTTGGTCTGGCATGAGGAGAGCATGAGGCGAGAGCGCCACGCAAAGGCGGGGGCGGACATCACCATCGACTCCAATCTTCTGGGTCCGTGCGGGTACTATTGCGGATATTGTATGGCGCACAAGAAGGGCATTTGCCTCGGCTGCAGGTACCAGGCGGACAAGAAGAGGAAGGAGGGTTTCGAGAACTTCTGTACCACCCTCAACTGCGCGGAGAGGAAGGGGATGAAGAGGTGCTCGGACTGCCCAAGCTATCCCTGCAAGAAGGAGTACGACCCGGACGGGACGGGGATGTACTCCTGGACGTACTACAAGTACATCAGAGACGAGATCAAGCCGCAGTAGACCGGCCCTATACCACCTGGCTCATCTCACGCTCGATGAGCGAGAAGTCCTTCGGGTCCATGGTGCCCTGGTCCGCGGGGATCAGCAGGAAGCCCTTGTCGAGGACGACCTGCTCGTTGACCAGCTGGACGAACTTGAGGACGCTCTTGAAGTCGTTCTGGGTTATCAGGTACTCGAGCCCCTCGATGATGACCGCGCCGTTCTCCCCCTTTCCGAGGTAGTCCCTGATTGAGGACGCGAGATGGGCGAGGTTGTTCGGCGACACGTACTCGGTCCCCTTCACGTTCCCGGAGGCCTGCGCGGTCTCCGTCTTCGTGAGCCAAAGCGTCTCCGCTTCGAACTTGTACTTCTGCTTCAGGACGTCAGGATGGGTCCTCGAGATGCACAGCCCGCGCGCGCCGCTCGACAGGAGCGTCAGGAACAGCCCGAAGCTCTTGTCGGGCCGCTCCTCCTTGATCACGTAGCTCCAGCCAGGGGTGAGCTGCACGGGCTGGGACGGGGCCGGGGTCGCGGGCGCCTGGACCTCCTGGACGGTAAGTTTGTGCCCGAGCGCCCTCTCCAGCTCGTCCACCTTCTGCTGGACCTGCTGGTAGAGCATCGACCGCTTGGTCTTCGCCATTATCTGCAGCTCGCGAGAGGTGTAGCCCTTCGTGCAGAGCTTGATGATCTCCTCCCAGGCGTCCTGGAGGCCCTCCTGGTAGCCCTTTACGAATCCTCTCGCGGAGTCTTCCCCTTGGCTCATCATCCCATCCGGTTTGGCATGGCACAAATGGGGTGGCCAGACTAATAACTCTTTGGGATTTCGGGCGTGCGGGCAGTCGAGTAGGGACAAAAGCCTATTACCCCTGCCAAACATCGGAGGCGCGGACCGCAGATGCCCGCAAAGAAGAAGGTCATGCCCAAGCTGAGGCTCAAGGCGAGGATCGCGCCGAAGGTCATGGAGAAGGACCTGAGGGAGAAGGCCAAGCTCCTCAAGGACGACCCCGAGCTCATCCTCCCGGACTGCGCCGAGGACTGCGGCTCCTGCCCGTTCAGGAAGACCAGGAAGCGTCTGGAGAAGATCGCGAAGTACAAGGACGACCCCGCGAAGCTCTCGAAGTTCGCCAGGAGAGGGGACAAGCTCGCGCGCGCGTACGCGGCGACGGTCGGCCTGCTGTACGAGGACAAGACTCCGTACCTGGCCACCGTCAGCTACCCAGGAGGGACCATCGCGTACGCCCTGCGGGGGAAGACCGACAAGGAGAAGCTGATCGGAGTCCAGAACTTCGACTCGCCGAAGTGGAGGGTCATGAGCGTAACCACGCTCGTCAACAAGGGGCTCCACTTCTACTCGTGGGGGGACAGCTTCGTGTGCACCGGGAGGAACGCGAGCCCCCCGGAGGGGTATGTCAAGCACGCCGCCGAGGCAGCCGGGGCCGGCAAGCTCTCGGGCGACACCTACTCATGCCCGCACAGCCCCGAGTCCATCAACCACATCGTGTTCGACTGGGTCACGGCAGACAAGAAGGTCCTGCTGTGCGACCAGTGCGCCGCCCGCAACAAGAACACCCTGAAGACCCTGGCCGAGGGGATGGCCGTGCCCAGGGTGCTCAACGAGTTCGAGATCTCCGTCGTGAGGCCGCTCAAGAACGTCGGGGGCGACGGCACCTGCGGCGATCTCCTCAATGGGAAGGTGGGCTCCGACCTCCTGGAGCAGTATTCGGAGGGCAAGCTCGGGGACAAGGAGCTCATCGAGAAGCACCTCAAGGAGCTCAGGGAAGAGCTCGTGAACACGAAGAAGAGGGCGTATGTCCGAGGGGACAGGTGCTTCGGGGAGGACCTCGACGCGTTCGTCAAAGACATGTCCTCGGACGAGGTCGAGCGGAAGGCGCTCACTGGGCTGTTGAAGGGGATCGAGCACCCGATAGTCGTCGACACGTCGGACTCGGTCAACGACCTGCTGAAGCAGTACTGGGCGAGCAACGGGATGGACGCCCTTAAGACGCTCGTCCCTGAGGCCATGGCGGAGAAGCATTTCGAGGACGGGGAGGACTCCGATTCCCCGCTCAAGATCATCCGGAGGGCGCTCAAGCAGACTGAGCACGAGGAGATCTCCTCCCAGATACCGAAGTACTCCTGCCTCTCGCAGTACGGGGAGTTCGTGGACAGCGTGACGAGGTCGTACAAGACCGGAGGACCGTCGTCCGCGCTCTCGGTCCTGGACTCGAACACGTCGAACGACCACAGGACGCGCTCGATCTCATACGCATTCTACCTTGCCCTGGGAGTGGGCACGAAGTCCTGGAAGTTCACGGACGAGGAGAAGGAGTACGGGAAGCACCTGCAGCAGCTGGCGAAGCAGCTCCTGGACAGCGGCAGCGCGGACGAGCACCACGAGCTCTTCACGACCTTCCTCACCGAGGCCGGGTGCGTCGAAGAGGTCAAGAGGGTTTGAATATCCGCGCGTCAAGGACCACATGGCTCACGCCGGGGGCGTAGGACTTCACCATTCTGGTGCTCTCGACGATCACCCTGCACCCGCGCGCGCCCTCGGCCAGGTGCTTGGCCGGCCTCCTGTCGAGTAGCTCGTTCGGGCAGGTCTCGTGATAGTGTATCATCCCGCCGTCCTTGACGAGCCTCACCGCGGTCGGGAGGTACTCGTGTGTGGTCCTCACATAGCCCATGATTATCCTGTCGGCGACGCTCTCGCCAGGGAGCTCCCGGTTGTCGCCCAAGACCGGCTCGACGACGCCCGAGACGCCGTTCAGGCGGATGTTCTCCTCGAGGAACGAGTGCGCGACCGGGTTGAGCTCGCACGCGACCACCTTCCCTGGCCTCTGGCGGACCGCGATCGGAATCGAAAAGTAGCCGATGCCCGCGAACATGTCGATCACGGTCTCGCCGTCGCACCTGGTCGACGCCATGCGTGCCCGCTCCTCCTGGTTGCCCGACGAGAACATGATCTTCGACGCGTCGAACCTGAACCTGATGCCGTTCTCGACGTGCGTAGTGACAGCATCGGACCCCAGGATGAGCTTGACCACCGGCTCCCGGTATTCCCCGCCTATGCCCCCGACATCCCTGAGCACGGCCTTCGCCCTGAGCACGCTGGCGTATGCCTCCGCCACCCTGGTTTCGTACCTGTCCAGGGCGTGGTCCAGCTTCAGAACCACGACATCGCCGAACTGCTCCCACTTGTGCGGGAGCAGCTCCTTCATGGCGTCCGGGACATCGGCTTGCTCGCGGACAATCTCGATCGGGTCCTTCATGAACTCCCTCGCGGGGAAGACCATGTCGACGTTCACAGCCCCGTGCCTGGCCAGCAGGCCTCCGGCGGGCTCGCCGACGACCGGGATTTCGACGAAGTCCCCGTCATCGAGTATCGAGACCGTCTTGTCGACTAGATGGAACATCGCCAGCTCTTTCCTGAGCTCTTCCGCGCGAGCCTTCTCCACTCGGATCCCGAGCACACGATTGTCAGCACTGGCCAGGATATCAACCTTTGCCAGCGGGGGAGGCGCGCTGCTCGACCGAAAACCATATAGTCGGAATCGGGCTTCGGAACGGCGATGAAGCCTGGCCTCGCGGCGGCCGCGCTGGCGCTGTCGCTCCTGATGGTGACAACGGCGTTCGCATCCGCGGACATCGCGGACCCCGGGAGCCCGACCTACACGAACAGGATGCTGAACGGGTTCGTGACGCCGACGGTATCCCCGGGAGAGCTCGTGAAGTTCTCGTTCAACATCACGAACACATATGACGACAACGCCTCCATCATGCAGGGCATGGTCCTGACGATGGGGGTCTACAAGTACAGCACCCAGGAGGGCACGAAGGACGTGAACTCGTCCTTCAAGAACCCGCCGAAGATAGACGGCGTAGGGATCGAGGAGTCGAGGCAGATAGACCCGCTGTCCCCAGGCGAGACGGTCAGGGTGGACGTGAACATCGAGACCTCGACGCACACGCCCGGGGGCTCCTACTTCTCCCAGAGCACCTACTTCATGCGGTTCAAGCTCACGTTCCACCTCGGGACCAACCTGACGCCGATCCTGCTCCAGTCCAAGGGATACTTCACGGACGAGCAGTGGAACACGATGGTGTCGTTCTCGGCGAACCAGAGCATCGTGAACACGACCTACATGCACGACCTGGGCGTGAACGGGCTCCTCCCGGACTCCGCCTTCGGCATCAAGATACCGATCCCGAAGTGGCCTCTGGGAGTCCTCATCGGGGTCATATGCGCGCTCTGCTTCCTCGCGCTCTACTACTTCGTCCTGGACAACCCCGGCAAGTATCCGAGGCTAGAGAAGAGATTCTATTACCTGCGGGGAAAACTGAGCGAGCTTCGGAGCCAGCTTAAGGACCGCGGACGAAAGTGACGCGGGATAGTCGATGTCCCCGCGCGACTCGAGCAGCTGGCGGACGTCCGGCTCCGCGAATATCCTCAGGGCCTTGTCGAGCTTCTTGTCCGTCAGGTTCAGGAAGACCTTGCGCACCCTGAAGGCCCGGGACAGCTCCCTGCCGAACTCGTCCTTCCAGAGGGAGTCGTACTCCCTGAGGTCCTTGACCTTGGGATCGCTGAGGAACCTGTCGACCACATGCCCGCAGAGCTCGCCTCCCTTAACCCCGGTGTACACCCCGCCGCCGGACAGCGGCTTGGCGTGACAGGCCGCGTCCCCAACGAGGGCTATCCGGCCGCTGACCGCGGTCCTTCCCGGCCCGATCGGTATCTTGCCGGAAGCTAGAGAGACCCTCCTGGCCTTGGAGAACCCTGGCTTCGAGAGGAACTTCTTGAGGTAGTATGCCGGCGCGAGCTCGGTGTCCCACGTGCATAGGCCGACCCTCGTGAGGTCGCCCGCGGGTATGGCCCACGCGAAGAAGCCTGGGGCGACGCTCCTGCCGAAGTAGAGCTCCACGAAGTCCGGGTCGATCTCCACGCCCTTGAGGTCGACCTGGATCCCCGTGAGCATGTGCTTGGGCGGGGAGAGCCCGGCCGCATGCCGGCAGATCGACTTGTAGCCGTCAGCCCCGACCACGACCCTTGCCGAGAATTCCTGCGAACGGCCCTCAAGCTTGGCCTCGACGCGCATCTCGTGGCCGTGCGCGGCCACGCTCCTCACGACGGTCCCGACCATCGGCACGGCTCCCCGGTCGACCGCCTCGTGGAACATGATCCTGTCGAAATGGGACCTGTCGATCACGCACGCGCGAGTGGCCCTGGCCTCGAGCGTGAGCATGAACCCGAGCGGGGAGTGCAGCCTCGCCCCCTTGATGTCCCCGAGGATGCTCTGCTTGGCGAACTCGGGGACGCCCCTCCGGGTCACGAGGCCGGCGCACTGCAGGGGCTCCCCCGGGATCTCGTGCTCCTCGAGAACCACGACGTCGTGGTTCTCGGCTAATGACATCGAGGCCGCGGAGCCCGACGGGCCTCCCCCGACGACCAACACATCCGCTCGCACGGTCCGTAGAAGGGCAGGTCGTTATTTCAAGTTGCTCGTTTCGCCTGCCAGAGCACTTTCGCATCGTACGGCGATTGGGATATAGGTCAGTTCGCGAATAGCATCCCGTCATGAACCAGTCTAGCAGCTTGGACAGTCAGCTGAACTCAGCGAAGGACCTCCCTGACATCTTCGAGCTCGTGAAGTCGGTCGTCCGGAGGACGACCGGGAGGGAACGCCCGGGCCTCATGCTCGGCTTGGCGAACTTGGGCGGCGGACCGCAGGGCTTCGTCGGGGCGTTCTATCCGATAGCGACGAACATCATCGTCATGAACAGCCTCCCCCTCAGGAGGATCAAGGAGACCGACCCGGCCCTCTACAAACCGTACGTGTTCCACATACTCCTTCACGAGTATCTGCACACGCTCGGGATAATCGACGAGGCGGCCACGAGGCAGAAGGCGTACGAGATAAGCGCTCAGACCTTCGGCAAGGACCACCCGGTGACGCAGTTCGCCGCTGACCTGTCGAGGTTCGTCCCGAAGCTCGTGTATCCCGTCTACGGATGGCAGCCTCAGGAGGACTTCGAGCTCGAACTCGTCAAGGGGTTCGACAGGTCGAGCACCGCGAGCTACATAAACTGAGCTCGCGCCCGAGGCTCACTTCTTCTTCGGGACCTTCTCCCAGTCCTTCAGGAACTTCTCGATGCCCTCGTCCGTGAGGTTGTGCCTGAGCATCTTCTTCAGGATGTCATAGGGGACGGTCGCGACATGAGCGCCCGCGAGCGCGGCCTCCGTGACATGGACAGGATGCCTGATGCTTGCCACAATGACCTGCGTCTTGAAGCCGTAGTTCCTGTAGATCGTGACGATGTCCTTGACGAGGGCCATGCCGTCATGGCTTATGTCGTCCAGGCGGCCGACGAACGGGGAGACGTAGGTCGCGCCCGCCTTCGCCGCCAGGAGGGCCTGGTTGGGGGAGAACACGAGCGTCACGTTGGTCTTGATCCCCTCCTTCGCGAGGATCTTGACCGCCTTGAGGCCTTCCGAGGTCATCGGTATCTTCACGACGATGTTCTTGTGCATCTTCGACAGCTCCCTGGCCTCCCTGACCATCCCCTCGGAGTCCATGGAGACCGCCTCGGCGCTTATGGGGCCATCGACCACCTTGCAGATGTCCTCGATCCTGCTCCTGAAATCGCATCCCTCCTTCGCGACCAGGGTCGGGTTCGTCGTCACGCCGTCCAGGATGCCCCAGCTGTTGACTTCCTTGATCTGCTCAAGGTTCGCCGTGTCTATGAATATCTTCACTGCCGTCACCTCGCTACTTCTTCCTCTTCAGGACATCGTGCGCGGCCTCCACGATGTTGTCGACCGTGAGGCCGTACTTCTCCATGAGCTCGTCGCACGCGCCGGACTCGCCGAACACGTCGGGTATCCCGACCCGCTTCATCGGGACATGGAAGTTCTCGACCAGCACCATCGCGACCGCGCTCCCCATGCCCATCATCACGCTGTGCTCCTCGGCCGTCACGACACAGCCCGTCTCCCTCGCGGCGCGCACGATCGTCTTCTCGTCCATCGGCTTGATCGTGTGCAGGTTTATGACCCTGGCATCGACCCCGTGCTTCGAGAGCTCGTCCGCGGCCTCGAGGCACTTCGAGACCATTATTCCGCAGCCGATCAGCGTCACGTCCTTGCCGTCGCGCATCACGGGCGCCTGGTTGATGTCGAACTTCGCGTTCTCGTCGGTGATGGTCGGCACGTCCGCCCTGCCAATCCTGACATAGCACGGGCCCAGGGTCTTCGCGATGGTCTTGACCGCCCTGTATGTCTCCGGCGAGTCCACGGGAACGATGACCGTCATGTTCGGCAGGACCCGCATGAGGGCGATGTCCTCTATTATCTGGTGGGACGCGCCGTCCCCGCCCACGGTTATGCCAGCATGCGACGCGACGATCTTGATGTTCAGCTTCGGGTACGCGATGGACTGTCTGATCTGGTCGTAGCACCTGCCGGTCCCGAAGACCGCGAAGGTCGACACGAAGGCCGTCTTGCCGGAGGCCGCGAACCCCGCCGCTGTGTCCATCATGTTCTGCTCGGCTATCCCGCAGTTGAAGAACCGCTCGGGGAACGCGGCCGCGAAGTCCGCGGTCCTAGTGGAGCTGGACAGGTCGGCGTCGAGCACCACGATGTCCCCGCGCTCCTTCCCTAGCTCGACCAGGGCCTTCCCGTACTGTTTCCTCTGGCTCTCCATCTTCCAGCGCATCAGGGCGCACCCCCCAGCTCCTTCAGTGCCTGCGCGTACTCCTGGTCGTTCGGGGCCTTTCCGTGGAAGTGCAGGGAGCCCTCCATGTAGCTCACTCCCTTGCCCTTGATGGTGTGACATATGACGACCGTCGGCCTGCCCTTGACGCCCTTCGCCTCGTTCGTCGCGTGGATTATCTCCTGTATGTTGTGGCCGTTGATCTCGATCACGTGCCACCCGAAGGCCTTCCACTTGTCGGCCAGGGGCTCGAGGGACATGATCTTCTCGGTCGGACCGTCCAGCTGGAGCTTGTTCCTGTCGATGTACGCGGTGACGTTGTCGAGCTTGTAGTGCGACGCGAGCATCGCGGCCTCCCAGGTCTCCCCGACGTCCATCTCCCCGTCCCCGAGGAGCACGTATATCCTGTAGAGCTTCCGGTCGAGCTTGGCGGCCAGGGCCATCCCGTTGCCCGCGGCCAGGCCGTGGCCCAGGGAGCCAGTGGACATCTCCACCCCGGGGGTCTTGTTCATGCACGGATGCCCCTGGAGCCTGCTGCCCATCTTCCTGAGCGAGCTGAGCTCGTCGATCGGGAAGTACCCGGCCTCCGCGAGCACGGCGTACAGCGCCGGCGCGGCGTGGCCCTTGCTCAGCACGAACCTGTCCCTGTCAAGCCAGTCTGGACGCTTCGGGTCGTGCTTCATGATGTGGAAATAGAGCGCGGCGAGGATGTCGGCGCACGAAAGGGACCCTCCAGGGTGCCCCGACCCGGCCTTGTAGATCATCTTGATCGAGTTCAGCCTGATGTGCCTCGCGATGGTCTCGAGTTCTGCGATGAACTCCCCGTCATAGACTTCCAACGACGCCCCCCTTGGTGATTTCGCCGACCGCGCCACGGATATCTGCTCGGCTGGCTTAAAGCATTCGAGATTAATCGAAGCGAGAAGGCGTCAGGTCTCGAGTATCCGCACCCTGCGGCCCTCGATCTTGAGCTTCCCCTGGGCGAACAGCTGGATCGCCCTCGGGAAGAGCTTGTGCTCCTCCTTGAGTATGCGCTCCTGGAGCGTCTCCGGGGTGTCGCCCTCCTGGACGGGCACCGACTTCTGGAGTATGATCGGCCCGCCGTCCACCTCGAGGGTGACGAAGTGTATGGTGCACCCCGAGACCTTGCACCCGTAGTCCAGGACGGCCTGGTGGACGTTGAGGCCGTGCATCCCCTTCCCGCCGAAAGACGGCAGGAGCGCGGGATGCGTGTTCATGATCCTGCCCATGTACTTGTTTATGAAGACCGGCGTGAGCATGCGCAGGTAGCCCGCGAGACAGACCAGGTCGACCTGGTGCTGCTCCAGGCAGGCGATGACGTCGGCCTCGTGCTGCTCCCTCGGGACGTCCTTGTGAGGGAACGAGTATGCCGGTATGTTGTGCTCCCTCGCGCGCTCGAGCGCGAACGCCTCCGGGAGGTTGGAGATCACCACCGCGACGTCGCCGTCTATCTCCCCGCGGTCGCACGCCTCGATAATGGACTCGAGATTAGTCCCGCTGCCTGAGGCCAAGACACCGATCCTTATCCTTCTCATACGCGACCCACATGTTCAGCCCGGGGGCTGAAGAGCAAGACTCGAAGAGGTGTCTGGCCTGTAGATGGTGTCATCTTCTATCTCAGTCACCGCTCTCTATCCTAGGCGCGAGGAGGTACCTCACCTCGCCCTTCCCGCCCGCGATCTTGAACTCCACCTTGACCGGATAGTCGTTGCCGAGGTGCATCGTGACGGAGACCCCCGCCGATACGGCCCTGAGCATGTTCGAGAAGTACTCCAGGGGGAACAGGCTCCTGACGCTGCTCGGGCTCTCGAGCGACTCGAGGTCCTTCTTCGCCTTCTTCCACTGCACCTGGTCGAGGTCGCCCTCGCAGTTCATCTCGAAGCCCTCCGAGGACGCGCTCAGCGCGATGTGGTCGCTCACCGTCTCGCTGGCCTTGATGCCCTGCACTAGGTCGTCCACCTTCAGCGTCACGCTGGCCGGGAGGTTCAGGTTGGGCACCTTGGGGTCGCTCATGCCCGTGGTGTCTATCAGGCTCATGCGCCTGGTGATGTCCCCGATGACTATGTTGAGCCTCTTCTTGTCCTCGTCGTGCTTGATGTCCACGATTTCGTCCGAGCGCGCGAGCTTCAGGAACTGGCTCAGCTTGTCTATGTCGAGCCCGATCTCGCCCTCGTCCGCCCTGAACTCCTCGAAAGCCTCCTTGCCGAGCGTGAGGTCCACCATCGCGATATGCGCGGGATCCACCGCTTTGATCGTCAGCCCATCGGCGGTCATTGAGAACTTCGCCTCGTCCACCAGGGTCGAGACGACGTTCATGACTTCTTTCAAGACGTCAGCTCTGGCTTTCGCCTGAAACATTAACCCCCCTTCCGTACCTACCTGTAGACAGTCGCTGTTAAAAAAAGCTTGCTATACCTGCCGCAGCATCCAGTTATGATGATTCGCGCCACGAATGCCCGCACTTGACGCACCTGAAGATCCTCGTCTCGGGCTCGTCCGCGCCCCGCATCTGCCTCAGGACCCAATACGCCTTCCCGTGGCCACACGACGGGCATCCGACATCCGCCGTCGGGAGGGTCCCTGAGATCTCTCCGAGGACGGCCATCTCCTTGTCCGTGCTCTTGTGTGTGATGACCTGCTTGCTGTTCATCTCCAGCGTCGCGCCGCACTTCCTGCAGACCAGCTTCCCATCCTGCGGGAACATAAGGCTCTTGCATTTCGGACAGAACATAACGGTCTCCCGCCTCGCTCCTCGTCCAGACTATTGTGGAGAGCGCGGAGGCGGTGGACCAATAAAAAACTATTGGAGCGACTGGAGACTTTAGATGGAGTCCCAGTTGTGGTTGTTCCCGTGCTCCTTGTGGTGGTTCTGGACGGGCTCCGGGCGCTCCTCGGCCACGGTCTCCTCGTCCGCCATCTCAGAGTAGGTCTGGTATCTGCGCTTGCCGCCGCCCCACTCATTGTCGATCATCTTGCTCGCGCGCTTGACCGACCTGGGGTCGCCCGAGGATATCGAGTAGTTGTTCTGGCCGTGCTTCGGCCTCCTCCATGCGCCGCTGTTGGAGTAGTTGTTGTACGGCTTCGGGGCCTGCCTCGGCTGCTCGTTGTACTGGTCGTACCTGAACCTCGGCTTCGCGCTCATGTTGGGCCTGCCGCGCCTCTTCTGCGCCTGCCTCCACGCCTCCCTCTTCAGGGCGCGCTTGGAGGGCCTGTACTGGTAGGCTCCGTTGTCGTCAGGGGCGCGGAACTGCCCGGCCAAGGGGAGCATGAAGTTCTCGTCATCCTCGGGCTCGTCGTCCTCGTAGCGCATGTCAGCCGCGCCGGCCCACGGGTCCCTGTGGCTGCGCCTCCTCGGAGCGTACGCGGACGCGACATTGTCGGGATCCCGCTCGAACCTGCGGAAGAGCCCTCCGATCCCGGCGAGGACGCCGGCGGGACGCGCTGGCTGCGCGTACTCGACCTCAGGCTCCTGCATGAGCATCCTCGGGTCCTGGACCAGCACGGTCGTGCTGGACATGACCGACCCGGCGCTGTACTCGATCTCGCGCCTGCTCTGCTCGGCCAGTATGCCCCCGACGTATGCGAACGCGACCGTGATGACATATACATTGATCCCGTAAGGGCTCGAGCCCTCGAGCATCTTGACGAACGAGCCCACGTACTCCGATGAGAAGTGGAGGTAGGGCGACACGAGCGGGATGCTGTGAGTGAGGGTCGCTCCAATGAGAGACGGAGCGATGGCGACCCCAAACGCGTGGGATGGGAGCAAGCCCGAGCTGAACCCCGTGGCGATAGCGTAGAGGCTCACCACGGGCACGATCGCAGCCGCGACGCCCTTCCAGGGGCCGCCCGCACGCCTTCCGCCGACATAGCCCGCGATCATCTGCCCGAACATCGGCAGCCACCAGAGCATGAGCGACAGAATGAGCACGTACTTCGACGCGCTCCAGAAGCTGTAGACGACCTTGCTCGACCTGATCTTCTTGCCCTCGTGGTCGTGCTCATAAGACGCGAGCTTGTAAGGAAGCATCCTCTGTTTCGGTGCGTTCTTCTGTTTGCGGGATTCCTTCTCGCTCCTGCGGAATGACATACCCATCCCTTGAGTCCGACATTCGTCAGACAAAAATGCATATGCACTCTGCTGCTATATATTATTTGTGAGAAGCTGGAACGAGCTAGTCCAGCGGTCGTGCACTGTCAGACGAGAATGCCTACGGCATTCTCTCCAAGCGCCACCGGCACGAGGTCGAGGATTCGCGAGCGGCCGAGTCAGTCCGCAGGATTCACGACTCTTTCGCCCTAATTATCGCCCACGATAGCCGAAGTGGCCAACTTATATATTCCCACAATCTTTTCAGCTTATACAGAGTGACAGTTGGGTTGGTCCAATGGCTAAGGTGCTCATAGTCGAGGATGCTCCGTTCATCAGGGAAATGATTCGAGACATTCTCGAGTCGCATGATCACGAGATTGTCGGAGAGGCTGCAAACGGCTTGGAGGCCATCGAGAAGTTCAAGGCCCTGAGGCCCGACGTCGTGCTCATGGACATACTCATGCCGGGCATGGACGGCCTGAGCGCCATCATGAAGATCATGGAGCAGGACTCGAAGGCGAAGATCATCGTCGTGAGCGCCCTCGTCAAGGAGGCCCTCAAGAAGGAAGCGATGAGGGCGGGCGCGATTGACTTCGTCGCGAAGCCGTTCCAGGTAGAGAGGCTCCTCGAGGCGGTCAGGTCCGCGACGACCGCGGCCTGATTGCGGAACCATATCGCCGGGAACCGATCCTCGAGCGATCGAAACGCTTTCCCCCCGCAGTGACTGATTATGACGGACACTCACCCGACTCGAAGGCTGCAAGGCGTCCGTCCCGTCGTTCTCGCTACAGCCCTCGGCATTCCGCTGCTCAGGTCCAGAGAGCGGAGGAAGATCCTGCCGAAGCCCGAGAGGTCCGTGTCCGGCACGAAGGCGAAGCACAAGCTGCTGCACAGGCACGCGTACCTGGTCGAGGAGGCGAAGCCCGACTTCGCGATGAAGATCTTCTCCGACACCCTGAAGGGCCGTTGCCACGACTGCGAGGACGACGAGAGCTTCACCTGCGAGAGCCTCACGTGCAGCGCGTGCAGCCTCCCGTGCCCGTGCAAGAACTGCACTAAGTACAGGAGCCGGACCCAGGGGCTCATGATAACCAGGCAGTACCCCAAGGACGTCAGGACGGCCTACTACCTCCAGACGACGCCCATCATCTGGCTCTCGAGCGTCCAGGGCGACGAGAACATGGACCCGGCGAAGCTCAGCCTGCTGTCGGACTTCCTGGTGGCGTTCATGGAGAGGTCGCAAAACGGCGTGGTGCTCGTGGATGGGCTCGAGTACCTGGTGACGAGCAACGACTTCGCGAGGGTGCTGAGGGCGGTCGACCGGTGGACCGAGGCGACGATGACTAGCACCACCCGGCTGATAATCACGATAGACCCGAGGGCGTTCGATTCCAGGGACCTCGCGATGCTCGAGCGGAACAAGGAGGTCGTGAGGCCAGGGGAGACAGAGCCCTGGAGGATCATCCCGGAGCCGATATAGGTCCCCTGGAGAATGGTGGTCCCCGCTCCCGGATTTGAACCGGGGGCCTGCTGATTTCAGCGACTGCAATCGGCGATGCCGATATCCGCACTACAGTCAGCCGCTCTCAACCAGTCTGAGCTAAGCGGGGTTGTTGGAGCCAGAAGCCGGCTCAGCGAACCCTATCATAGAATCCGTATAAAGTGTTTTTCGACCGCGCCACGATGTCGCTGAAGGAAATTCTGGGGCCGCGAGGAATCAATCCCGAAGTTTTATATATATCACAGGATTATTGGGGTCTGTCCGACGCTAGTAAGGCATAAGAGGTACAAACGGTGCCTTCGGACAAGCGGGTCAAACGGGGCGACGATGAATGGAGCCAGACACTGAGAAAATCACGATCCGCATTCCGAGGAAGCACCTGAAGGCCTTGGACTTCCTCGTGGAGACGGACGACTTCCCCTCCCGCTCGGAGGCCATAAGGTCCGCGATCAGGGACCTCATCTATGCCCGGCTGGAGTTGGTCGTCGACCGAATGAAGAAGTTCGAGCACGCAGAACAAGCCCTTGCGGACATCAAAACATACGAGGAGAAATACCTGAAGAAGTAGTCAGAACGGGATGGGATGCACTCTAACTACTCTATTCAGCGACTCACCAATCAGGATTACCTCCCCCCTATTTTTTTATTCATTGAGTGGTGAGCCATCGCGCTCTCGGGACATCCAGGTCAGCCGATGTAGCCGAGGTCCTCTTTCTTGGGCTCGTGCTGGGGCTCCACGTCCCTGAGCTTCGAAGTAATCATGTCGATCTGCTCGGCCTTGCTCTCGAGCTCGGTGAAGTCTATCTTGACCGCTAGGATCTTCGCGAGCACCTCGAGCACCGCCTGAGCGCCCTTCGGGTCCACGAAGTAGCCCGAGGTCTCGCCCATGAGGCACACGCTCCTCATGTCGTAGAGCTGGCCCAGCCCGAGCAGCAGACCGCTCGCGCCGACGATACCGCTCCCCGGCTCGCCCTTGGAGAATGTCACGCCGTTCTTCTTCATCTCCTCGACGAGCTCGGAATCCGTCGCGGCCCCGAGCACCCGCGGCTTCTCGATCATCTTGCCGAGCCCGTAGCCCCCGAGCGTGAATATCCTCTTCACTCCGAGCTCCTTCGCGACCTTCAGGGTCTTGTCCGAGAGCTCGTACTGCCCGTCGGGCGTCAGGCCCTGGTAGTCCCCTATCAGGATTATCAGGTCGTTGTGGGCCTCGGGCCTCTTGACGTAGTACATCTCGTTGCACACCAGCCTGATGGTGCCGGAATCGTTCACGAGCACCTGGGGCGGGAAGTACTTCGAGTAGATGTCCGCGAACTTGACCGCCTTGAGCTGGTCGACCAGGTGCTCCGCCGCGAGCTTGCCGACGTTGCCCACGCCAGGCAGGCCCTCGACCAGGATCGGGTCCTTCAACTTCGGCTTCTCCTTGAAAATGATCACAATGTCTTCCATCTAATGCTCACCTGCAATTTCCCGCTTCAGCCTTCGCCGGTACTCCCCGTACCGGTCCTCTGGAGAGTACTTCGCAGGCATCGGCATAATGGTTGTCCCTCCGCACTTAGGGCACGAGTCAATCAGGGTGTACTCCTTGCAGCTGGGGCACTTCCTCAGGGAAGTCTTCACTTCTCTTCCTTCCTGGTGAAAGTCGCCGAACCGCCGGCCTTGCCGATCGCTGCGGATATCCTGGAGACGGAGTCCTTGAGCTCCTGCTCGGCCAGCTTGTAGTCCATAGCGGTCACGGACACCTTGTACCTCGGGGCGCCGACGTAGTGTATCTTGATCTCGCCCTCGTCGGAGCCGAACCCGGTCGCGAGCGCCTTCTTGATGTGGTCGATGCCGTCCGGACCAGGGCAGGTTATCTCGAGCAGTCCGTCGATCGAGACCGAGGGCAGCTCGATGTTCTCCTTCGCGACCTCGGTGATCGCTGCTACCCACTTCTTGTCCAGGCCGATGTCCTTGAGCGCGTCGGGGTCCGTGGTGACCTGCTCGAACGCGCCGTAGAGCGAGCCGAACTCGTCCAGGAGCTTCTCGCCGACCTCGGAGAACGCCTGGTCGAGGCTCTTGCCCAGCTTCGTGCCCGCGATCTCCAGGAGCTTATCGGCCTTCTTCTCGTTCTTCCAGTCCTGGATCTTCTCCCTGCGGGCGTGCTCGTTGACCTGCTTGAGCGAGAGGTCGATGTGTCCCTTCTCCTCGTCCACCCCGAGGACCTTGCACACGATCTTCTGGCCTTCCCGCACGTGGTCCCTTATGTACTTGACCCAACCGGTCGCGACATCCCGCACGTGGATGAACCCTTCCTTGCCGCCGTACTCGTCAAGAGTGACGAATGCGCCGAAGTTCTTCACGTTCGTGACTGTGCAGACTACGAGATCCCCGAATTCCGGAAAATCCGCACGCTGCGGCATTACTGGACCTCTCCGAGCATCTGGCCCCTGACGACTCCCTTCCCACCGGTGGGCTTGATCAGGGTAGCTCCGCACACGTTGCACTTCACCTGCGTCGCAGGCTTGTTGAACGCGATCTGCTCGTTGCCGCAGTCCTGGCACTTGACAGTGATGAACCTGCTCTTAGGGGCTGGGATGTCCGCCATGAGTTCAGGCCTCCTTGAGCTCGAAAGTCTTCGCCCGGAAACATGTGCGCTGATGCGCCTTCTTGCACACCTTGCACCTGTACCGCAATGCGACCTTGACCGTCGGCTTCTGCCGGCCCTCGTACTTGGGCCTCGGGAAACCGCCGTATCCTGAGGTCGCGCGCCTGTACCGTCTCTGCCCCCACTTCAGCTCGCTCCTCGGCCGGGACTTGACCCTCTCGACCTCGTGCTCGGTGTGCTTCTTGCACTTGGGGCAGAACTCTTTCGTCACTCTGGGCATCTTCATTTCGATCAGCGCCCTCGGGGCAGGTGACGAGTAAGATAGAACTTGTATTAAAGCATTGCCGGAAACGCGGGATGGCCATTCACGTCGGCGCGAGTCGTGCGAGGACAATCTGGCCGCATCTTCTGAACGATAAATATTCCGCGACCTAGATGGAAAGCAATATATATCGGGAATATAATAAATGGCATTGCACATAATATGACGGACAAGGGGTTCACCAAGAAGGATGAGATGCTCGTGGAGCTTCTCATACGCACAGGCCTTTCTAAGAACATGGCCAAGACCCTAGTCTTCCTTAGGAAGAAAGAGGAGACCACGTCCGTCGAGATCGAGAGCGCCACAGGCCTGAGGCAGCCCGAGGTGTCAATCGCGATGCAGGAGCTCCGCAGGCGGAAGTGGGTCACCAAGCGGGACATCAAGAAGGAGGGCAAGGGCAGGCCCGTGCACTCGAACAAGCTCTCGATACCGTTCGACAAGATCATCGAGATCATCGAGGCGGAGGAGCGCAAGAAGATCGAGATGATCGAGGAGAGCATCAAGCAGCTGAAGGAGCTCGCGAAGTAGCCCCTACGATTTCCTCTCCAGCGTTTTCAGGCCGTCTTTTGAAGCCACGATGACCCTGTGGGCGAGCCCGACGAACAGGCCGTTGTCGACCACTCCGGGAACGAGGTTCAGGTCCGCCTCGAGCTTCTTCGGGTCGTCAATCTTCTGGAACCTGCAATCGGCAATCAGGTTCCCGTTGTCCGTGATGAACGCGATGCCGTTCTTCTCCCTGAGCACGGGCACGCATCCGAACCTCTTGAGCCGATGCATGGTGGACTCGGAGGCGAACTTCACGATCTCCACCGGGAGCGGAGCCTTCTGGCCGAGGTAGTCTACGAGCTTCGAGCCGTCGACGACGATCACCTCGTACTTGGTCGCGGCCGCGATGATCTTCTCCCTGACGAGGGCGCCCCCCAGGCCCTTGATCAGGTTCAGGTCGGGGTCCACCTCGTCCGCGCCGTCGATCGTGAGGTCCACGGTCGGGTGGTTCTTGAGCTCGTCGATGGTGATTCCCACGGACCGAGCAAGCTCCTCCGAGTCGCGGGAGGTGGGCACGCCGACTAGCTTCCAGCCGTTCCTGACCTTCTCTCCCAGGAGCCTGATCGCGATGCTCGCGGTCGAGCCACTCCCTAGGCCGACGACCATCCCGTCCCTGACGAGCTTCACCGCCTCGGCCGCTGCCATCTCCTTGAGGTCCATGTGACGGATCACCTGCTCTGCCCTATCCCGAAGTTCACCGACACCAGCTCGCACAGCTCGCGGACGATGTAGTCGTCCAGCTTCTTGCCCTTCGCAGCGGTCGCGCGCCTCGAGTCCCCGATGATGCCAGTGGGGAAGTACTTCTCAGGATTGGGGAGAAGCATGTACTCAGGAGCCCTGGTCCGGCCAACTGGACGCGATGACCTGACCAGCTCCGGCCGAATGTTCATGATCCTGGATGTCTCGATCTCCCCGCCATGGCCGTCCGCCTTCGGGAACTCCTTGCCCAGGAGGCCGTAGGCGATGTCGTAGTCCGAGAGCACCATGATCTTGAGCCGCTTGTCCTTCTCCAGCGCCTTGAGCGCGCCCTCGCGGAGCGCCGCCATGTGCCCGGTGCCCGCGTGGCCTGTGAGAATCATGACTTTGTCGATGCCGTTCCTCGCGAGCTCGGACACGATGTCGAACGCCAGGTGCCTTACAGTCTTCGAGCTGAGCGAGATCGTGCCGGGGAAGTTCCTGGTCGACCTGCACTCGCCATACTTGATCGTGGGAAGGACGATCGCGCCCAGCTTCTCGGCGACCCTGACCGCGACCTCCTCCGCCTGGAAAGCGTCCGTGCACAAGGGCAGGTGGGAGCCGTGCTCCTCGAGCGATCCGAAGGGGACAATGACGAGCGGCTTCGCCTTGGCGCGCTTCTCGAACTCTGCGCTGGTCATCTCCTCGGCGAGGATCGACCGATCACTTCCTGCTCTTCCCGACATTTTCCGCCCCTCCCTCCTTGCATTTCTCGAGGTCGATGAACTCCGTGTCGCAGACCGGGCACCGCAGGCTGGACAGCTTGGTTATCCCGAACTGTTGCCTGAGCTCCCGGTCCGCCTGCTCGAGCCGCTCCTTCGGTATGGTGCGGTCGCACTTGGGACAGTAGTACATCGTACGCCCCCATCGAAATAGTGTGATATAAACACAATCGAGACCGAGCCAGAACAATCTAAATAGGCCCGCGGACAATCCTGCGGTTGAGATCCTCCGATGAAAGTCTCAGCTCTGTTTTCCGGCGGCAAGGACTCGACTTACGCGATTTACCTCATGCAGCAGCAGGGGTGGGAGATCGAGAGCCTCCTGACCGTCCGGCCGAAGGCATCCGACTCGCACATGTTCCACTACCCCAACATCAGATGGACCGAGCTCCAGTCGAAGGCGATGGGCATCCCCATCAGGTATAGGGACAGCGAGGGGCTCAAGGAAGAAGAGCTCGAGGACGCCGAGGAGCTGATGAAGGCTGAGAAGGTCGACGGGTTCGTGTGCGGAGCGATCGCCTCGGACTACCAGTGGTCACGATTGAATGGCATCTGCCACGGGCTCGGGAAGCCGCTCTTCTCACCGCTCTGGAGAAAGGACCAGGTCATGCTGCTCGAGGACATGGTGCACGCGGGATTCAAGTTCATGATCGCCGGAGTGTACGCCGAGGGCTTCGATGAGAGCTGGCTGGGAAAGGTCATCACGAAATCGACTGTCCGGGAGCTCGAGCGGATGCAGGAGAAGCACAGGATAAGCCCGTCGGGCGAAGGCGGGGAGCTCGAGACATTCGTTCTCGACGGTCCAAACTTCTCGAAGGCCATCAGGGTCGAGGCCGCGGAGGCCAGGTGGGAGCGCCACTCCGGCAGCTACATCATACACGAGGCCGTGCTCGAGGACAATGAATAGGATCGAAAGGGATTCAAACCCTTGACCAGCCAGTAGGTTTAGTCGTGTCGTCAATCAGGCCGGAAGCTGCACTCGGCTCAAACCCCATTCCTATTCCTCCACAAGCGCTATGACATTGACATTGCCCTGTGTGAGAGAATCGAGATGTGTGTTCCAGTCGAACCATGAATCCTCCCCCATAGGGACAACAGCCGTTGGGGCAAAGTAGTCGTGCCAGACCGAGCCGTCGTAGATTTGAATGGCTACCGTACCGCTACCGTTTGCTTTGCCGTAATTGTGAATCCAACCGGACACATCGATGACACCGCCAGGGCCGTTGCCGCTATCATCGAAGGTCACATTCCACGATAGATTGCTGACAAAGAACGGTCTCGGAGCGGCCAATCTGATTCCTACGTACGTGCCGACTGCAACGGCGCTCACAGCCGCGACGATGACGAACACAATGATCCAGGTTGACAGGTTCCTTGAAGGACGAACATCGAATCTCACACCTTCTCCTGGGATTATCGTTGGAGCTCGGGTCACTCCGGTGAATGAGGCTGCACACATTTGACAGGATCTTGCCTCATCAGGATTTTCAGAGCCGCAGTTAGGGCACTTCATCGCCGTCTCTCCAGAGACGGCATCGCCTCTGCTCCCCTATGGATGTTATGATGAAATCGTCCCTCGAGTTCCAAAGCCTACGAATAGTCGAAAGACTACACGATGTTTCAGTCACGGATCCAACCTCGGGAAAAGACTGCACTTCGAGTGCGACCTATGGATTGAGGCAAATCCATGACAAGGGACGAAGCACCATAGTGTGGGAAAACCGCGAATAGAGGTATGTCCGACATCCCTGGGAATCCGTGAAGATCGCGAGAGTTGAGAAGAAGATAACCTGCATCGAGCAGTCGAACAGGGACATTTCATCATAGAGGTCTTTTCCGAGAAGACTGGCGCGCCCTGTGGGCTTCATGCGGATTGTTAGCCATTAGTTCGCAAGAGTCTGTCAATCAGGCAAATTGACAGTACCCCTCAAGCTCCTTTCTTTGTCCCTGCGCCTTGCTTGAAGCCCCTATGGTAGAGGATCAGTGAGTCCAACACGAGCAACAGCCCAAGAATTGCGACAGCAACAAGACTTACGGGGAAGCTGTGTGCATTCAAGACCATATTGCTCAAACCTACGAAGGCCAGCAACGCCCCCGATAGGAACTCCACTGCGACAAACAAGGCAAGAGGCGGCGCTTCCTCCGAAAGAAAGAAGACAGCAAATCTGTGGGCACCGACGATGGATGCCCCAAGAAATACAGCTCCCACAACCAGAGCGGCCAAACCAGAAGCCAGCCATTCTTCAGCAATGACAGCACCTAGGCTGATCAGCAATATACCGATGCCGAGCGGTACTACGGGTCCAATGAGCGAGCCGAGATAGACTGTTCCGCGATGAACGCGCAAGGCGCCAGCATCATCTTGAGGTCCGGTCACTCAACCGGAATCGCCTTTCGTCACATATGTTCTTTTCCGAATTCAAATGCGCCTTTTCCTGAACAGAAAAGCGGCCTGAATGGCCATGAATAAGAGTGTGCCGAAGGGGTTGGTTCCTCTTTGATCAGAACGGATCGCAGCCCGGGGCGTGCTTGCGCTCCTTCTTGATCTCCTTCCTCCGGGCCTCCCTCATGGTCCCCTCGGGCAGCAGGCACATCTTCTTGCCTGACAGCACGGCCGCGACGCCCTCGTTCGACTCGATGTTGTCGTAGGTCTTGCACATCTTGCAGGACGGCGGGCACTTGCTCTCGCGATCGCCGGCGACCTCGGGGAACTGGAACACGCCGCCCTCGTAGTTCCTCAGGATCCAGCGCTTGTCGGACATCGATATCAGGTAGTTCGGGCCGACTGGTATCTTCCCGCCACCGGTGGGCGCATCGATCACGAACTGTGGGACTGCGAAGCCGGATGTGTGTCCCCTCAGGGCCTCGATTATCTCGATGCCCTTGCCGAGCGATGTCCTGAAGTGCTCCAGCCCCTTCGCGATGTCGCACTGGTAGATGTAGTACGGCCTGCACCTGATCCAGGTCAGGTCCTGGCAGAGCTTCTTCGTGATGGTCGGGCAGTCGTTCACGCCCTTGAGCAGGACCTGCTGGTTGCCCACGGGTATCCCGCCGTCCACGAGCATCTCGACTGCGCGCTTCGACTCTGTGGTGATCTCATTCGGGTGGTTGAAGTGCGTGTTGAGCCAGATCGGGTGGTACTTCCTGAGCATCTTGACGAGCTGCGGTGTTATCCTGTACGGCAGCACGACCGGGGTCCTGGTGCCAATGCGCACTATCTGGACATGCTTGATCTTCCTGATCTCCCGGATGACCTTCTCGAGGAACTGGTCGCTGACGAGCAGGGGGTCTCCTCCGGACAGCAGGACGTCCCTCACCTGCGGGGTGTCCCTGACATAGTCGATCCCGGCCTTGATCTCCTCCCAGCTGCGCGCGTGGTCCGTCTGGCCCACGATCCTCCGCCTGCAGCAGTGCCTGCAGTACATGCTGCACTGGTCCGTGAGCAGGAGCAGGACCCTGTCGGGGTACCTGTGCGTCAGGCCCTCGTGGGGCGAGTCCACGGTCTCGTAGACCGTGTCCGTCATCTCGTCCTTGGTGACATGGAGCTCGTTCGAGGACGGGATCGCCTGCTTCCTGATGGGGCAGTCAGGGTCGTTCGGGTCCATCAGCGAGGCATAGTAGGGCGTGATGGCCATCCGGAGATACTTCATCGAGTTCGAGATCTCCTTCTGCTCGGCGTCTGAGAGGTTCACGACCTGCGCGAGCGTCTCCACGTCGGTGATCCGGTTCCTAACCTGCCAATGCCAGTCAGTCCACTGCTTCGGGCTGACGTCCTTCCACAGGGGAATGTCCTTGTATCTCCTCATCTCAAAGCCCTCTGGTTCAGCCTACCGTGAAATCGGGTATATGCTTCCATTATATAGAGTGAGCGTCCGCTGGTCACACCTTTCTCCTGAGGACGACGAACAGCGCCGCCGCGAAGGCGATCGACACGACCACTGCGACCGCGAACCACATCATGACCGAGGAGTTCGAGGCCTTCGCGCCGATGTCGCCCTGGGCCGTGTCAAGGCCCGACTTGAGCGAGTCCAGCTGAGTCTGGGCCGCCGCCAGGTCCGCCATCGTGGAGTTCAGGGATGCCCGAGTGGTGTCTATCTGCGCCTGAGCCGCATTTACGGACGACTCGAGTGACGACAGGCTGGCGGATGTGCCGTTGAGCGTGCTGTGGGTCAGGGTCATCTCGGCCCTGAGCGCATCCACCTGCGCTTGGAGTATCCCGAGGGACGTTTCGGTGAGGTTCGCCTCCGACCAGACAGTCGCGATCGCCGACTCCGAGGCGTTCAACTGCGCCCATACATCGGACACCTGAGCATCTGTGCCGTTCAGCTGGCTCCAGATCGACGAGATCGTCGACTGGCTCTGGGCCAGGTCAAGCATGAGCTGGCTGACCTGGGACACCAGGCCTGGGACCGAGTTCACGTACGTGACATTCCGTGTTATCGTCGTCTGTGCGATCCAGTTGTCGGCCGTGATCGTGATCGTGTTCGTCCCCTCGAGCAACGGCAGGTTCAGTGAGAACGTGCCATTGGTCCCCGCCAGTACGGTGAACCCGTTCACGCTCAGGAGTATGCCAGGCTCCGAGGCTCCGCTGGCATGGATCACCGGGATGTCCGTGGTCGCTCCTTCAGCGGGATTGTCCACTCGCAGGAACGGCATGAGGGTGACAGGCGGGACGGCAGCCTTCGAGACCGTCGCGTACGACTCCAGGTACCCGCCCGAGGAGGACTGGAAGCTGACCCTGGCGGTGTACGAATCCGGACACCACATCGTCGGCGTGTCGAAGTAGAAGCTACCGGTCTTCGAGAAGGCCGGGGACCCGCTCGCGACGACGATGCCATTGGCGTCAGTGATCTGCCATTCGATCGTACCCGCCGCCAGATTGGTGTTCAGCTGGTAGTCGAACACGATCCTGTCGCCTGGGATGTATTCTGAACTCTCGGAAACGAGCGATAGGTCTGCGAGCGCCACATCGCACGATGCCAATCCTTCAACGATCGTGCCATCCAGGTTGCCAATCGCCTCGACAAGGAGTATGCCGAAGAAATCCGCCGGGATCGCACAGGATAGAGAGCCTGTCGTGTTCTGCCCGGTGAGCAGGACGACGGCCCCGACAATGACGATGTAGGTCAGATTCTGGTTCATGAGCTGCACGCCGTTCCGCACCACGAGCATCTGGACCAGGGCTGTATCGCCGCTATAGTAGTACGGCTTGTCAAACGCGATCAACACCTGGGCCGTGGAGACCACGTTGAACACCGCCATCAGATGCACCGCGTGGCCGACCCGCTCGATCGTCACGTTCACGACATATGTGCCCTCGACGGCCGCTGGGTCAAGCATGAACGAATGCGTCACCTGGCCGGCGACGTCAGTCGTCAGACCCGTAGCGCCGTACACCGGCAGCGCCGACCCCTCGTACTCGATGGATATGTTCACGGTTGCCCCAGGCAGGCCCTCGTACTCGACCTCGGCGGACACGGCGATCAGCACATCTTCCCCGGGCGAGAAGGAGGAGCTTGACACTGACAATGTCCCGGAGAGCTCTCCCAGATACAGCACCGCGTAGTTCTCAGACGACCGGCCAGACGATGACTCGTTCGCCCAGTACGCGATCTCGACGTCCGCGTAGAGGGCGGCGTCAGCGGGTATCAGGAAATCCTGCGTGCCTTCGACGCCCGGCAGCGAGCCGCTTCCCCATCGGTCGCTCCCCGAAGCGTTGACCCAATGGGCCTCGTACTCGATGGACACCCCCGTGCTCGGGGCGAACGTGGCCATGTCGAGAGCGAGGTAGTACACGTGGGCGGTGTCGCCGGGGAGCCAATAGGTATGATCAGGCTGCACGAACAGCTGGTACTTCATCACCATGATGAAACTCTGGTACCAAATCGCGTGAGTGACCGCGGCCCTCACATTCACCCAATACTGGCCGTCCGGGAAATCGTCCGGTATCGTCCAACCCGCGGCCCATGTCCCGTCGGGCGCCATCTGGCCGGTCCAATTGGCCCAGGTGGCTCCCGTGAGGTTCACGATCTGCACGTAGAATAGATCGGTCGTGTGACTGGTAACAAGCTTCAATGCGACTTCTTCCCCCGGATAGTACGGATTGCTCTGCGGGCTGATCTGCAGCCCTTCCGCTAACACCAGGACCGGCGTCCTGGCGACGAGGTCGTTGGACCCGCCGCCCGTGTAGTAGACCATCACATCGTAGGCCATCTCAGAGCCGCTGAACGGGGCGGCCGTGCTCAGGAAGAGCCCAGAGACGGACCCGTTGTTCCAGCCCACCACTGGATTGTTGGTCCTCGCGTTGAACGAGCTCACCAGCGCCCCGCCAGTCGACCTTCTCAGCTCGGCCCTGATCGTCCCATCGTAGGGGGCCCCGTCGAAGTTCAGTCCGATGTTCGAGTACACCGGCTGGCCCCTGACGAAGACGGTGGTCGGCGTGCCGGCCGAGTCCGTCGGCGAGACGCTGCCGGTGAAGGGGACCGCACCGCGCGCGGGATATATCGCCAACGAGCCAAGTGCGAGACAGAAGACGACGGCCACGGCTACACATCTAGCCCACGAGCTTGATGTCCAAGCGTCTGACACACCAAATCCTCCAAGCGCTGCTATCCGGACCGAAATGCTGGATATATAGAGGTTGACATGGGTCCCTACCCCTGACAAGCAAAGGCACGTTCTGAGCATGTCCAGAAGCTATTTATCGGGGTCCTAGCCTTCGCCCCGCAATGAACCTCTTCGCCAGGCTGTTCTACAAGTACCGGCGATTCGCCAAGGCGCTGAGGTTGTACCTTATCATGGCCGGGCCCGGCATCATAGTCATGGTCGCGGACAACGACGCGGGCGGGATCACGACATACTCGGTCACGGGCGCGAGGTACCATTTCGGGCTCATCTGGTTCCTCGTGCTCCTGGGACCAGTCGCGTACTATGTCCAGGAGATGACCGTGCGGCTCGGGGCGGTCACGAAGCGCGGCCACGCGGAGGCCATATTCGACGCGTTCGGGGCCTTCTGGGGCTGGTTCTCGCTCATGGACCTGTCGCTCCTGAACTGGCTCACGCTCATAACCGAGTTCATAGGCATGACCGCGGCCCTGAGCATATTCGGGGTCTCGCCCTGGATCACCATCGCCATCGTTTCGGTGATCATGGTCGCCATGATACTCCAGGGCCGTTACTGG
>JAJYIS010000103.1 GCA_021789945.1 Thermoplasmata archaeon
TCGCAGAGGCCGAGAAGAGCCTCGCGATGTACCTCGCCGCGAAGTTCATCCTCAGCTCGAAGGACAGGATCGACATTGCCCAGGCTCACGGCATAGGTGCTGACGAACCGTTGAAGCTCATCGCGAAGGCGAAGGAGCTGATGAAGCAGAAGAGGTACGAGGAGGCGCTCGCGACCGCGAAGGACTGCGAGGAGCAATCGAAGATCATCATCACCAAGTCGGTCTCGGAGATGGTCATCGACCTACAGAGGCTGCTGGCGGACGCGAAGAACGTCGGTGTCGACACTCTAGGGCCCGAGAAGTTGGCCGAGAAGGCGACCGAGCTGGCGCGCTCAGGAGACTACGCGGAGGCGCTCCAGTGCATAGCCTCTGCGAAGGAGGACATCAACCACATCAAGAGCCTGAGCTCCCAGGCCGCCCTGGAGATAAGGGTCGCACGGGGCAACCTCAAGGACGCCGAGACCCTCGACATGGACGTCGGCAAGGCCACCGAGTTCCTGGACCAGGCGGTCGAGGCGCTCACCAGGCATCAGTACGCGATCGCGCTCGAGCTCGCCAGGAAGTCCTCGGAGATCTCGATGGAGGTCTCGAAGACGAGGATCTGGGGCACCCTCGAGAAGTTCAAGGCAAGGCTGGACAAGTCCGCGGCCGAAGGAAGGCCTCTGAACACTGCGGAGAAGTGCGTGGCGGACGGCATCCGGGCGTTCAAGGAAGGCAAGTATCAGGAGTCGCTCAAGCTGGCGATGGCGTGCGAGGCCGAGATGGAGCGCGCGGAGCTCCAGCAGGAGATCACCTCGAGGGCCGTCGAGCTCGCCAAGAAGAAGCTGGCGGACGCGACGGCGGAAGGCATCAGGAGCGACAGGCTCACTCTTCTCGTCAACAAGGCCGACGAGCTGTTCGCCGCAGGCAAGTACGTCGACGCGATGGCCGCCGCGATCGAGAGCGGGGACGAGCTCCTGGTCATCCGCGAGAACCTGGACGGATGCAGGATCGAGATGAGCGCCGTCAAAGAGAGGATCGAGAGGCTCAAGAAGGTCAGGATCGACACGGCCGAGTGCGACGAGATCCTTGACATCGCCCAGGACTTCCTGTCTGCCCACGAGTTCGCCAAGTGCAGGGACGCCCTGATGAGAGGCGCCTCGAAGGCTGAGGCGCTCTTCGAGAACTCCATAAGAGACATCATGGAGCAGAACAAGCAGATGATTGCCAAGGCGAACACGATGGGCATAAACACGAGAGCATGCGAGGACCTGCGCGCGGTCGCGAACACCTCGTTCCAGGAGAAGCTGTGGGACTTCGCGTACCAGCAGGCCCTGGCCTGCCGGTCGAACTGCCTCGATCTCATCTCAGTCAAGATCACCAACCTCATCGAGGAGGTCCAGAAGAAGATGGCCAAGCTCCAGAACGTCGGGGCGTCCACGCTTGTCGTCGAGGAGACCGTCGGGAAGGCGCGGACCGCTGGCTCGTCGGGCAGAATCTCCGAGGCCTTCCAGCTCCTCATGCAGGCGGACAGCAAGCTCGGGGCCATCGAGGAGGCCCACAAGCAGTACATCGACATGTCAATCGCCGCCGAGAGCGCCATAGACACCCTCGGCAGGTTCGGCATATCCAAGAGGGAGCCGGAGAGGCTCATGGCGATGGCGGAGATCGAGAGGGAGAAGGACTACGACTCCTGCATCGAGCTCGTGGCGGAGGCGCTCGACACTGCGAAGAACCTCATGGAGTCGTACTCGCCTGACCTGACAGGTTCGGTCAGCTCGCGCGGACTCCAGGAAGGCGTCGAGGGCGAGATGGCCGTGACCATCAGGAACAACGGCAAGGCGCTCGCGAAGGACGTCTCGGTCGGCGTCTCGGGGGACTTCGAGGTGTTCGACTCGCCGGTCATCCCCGCGATAAAGCCGGGCACAGACGAGCAGATCAATGTCAAGCTCAAGCCGAAGCGCAGCGGGAGCGTCGGCGTCAGGATCAAGCTCCAGACGAAGAGGCATTTCGACGGCAGCAGCCAGACCTTCGACGTCGAGGACGCGGTGAACGTGTTCCCCGCGGGCCCTTCGTTCAAGCTCGGGAGGTCGGTCGAGCAGACAAGGTGCATCTCCTGCCAGGGACGGATAAAGCCGGGCTTCGATATCCTCACCTGCAGGTGCGGCGGACAGCTGCACCTGTCGTGCGCGAAGAGGGTCGGCGAGTGCCCGGTCTGCGGACAGAGGTATTCTCTGTAGATCACCCTGAGCCAGCGATCCTCGCGTGGGATATCCTGACCGCCGGCACCTTCGCGCCGAAAGCCTCCCTCTGAACCTTCCCGAGCATGTCAATCCTCGAGAACATCTCGATCAGGCCTATGCCTATCGTCGACTGCTGTATCGCCGGCCCTATCTCCCCGCGCTGAATCAGGAAGCTCTCCATCATCAGGCCCGAGAACTCCCCGGTCGCCAGGTTCGGGCTGTCGAATGTGGTCCGCAGGTAGACCCCGGTCCGGGTCTCGCGGACGATCTCCGAGAGGCCCGAATCGCCCTTCTCGACCACGATGTTCGAGCTCGAGATCGACGGCGGCCGCCTGTAGCTCCAGATCGTGCCGCCTCTCGACGAGTTGCCGGTGTTCTCGGTGGACGCCTTCCCGGCGGTGTAGCTGTCGTAGAGGTAGGTCTTGAGGACCCCGTGGTCCACCACGGTCTTCTTCTTGGCCGGAAAACCCTCGCCGTCGAAAGTGAAACTCCCAGAGGCCCACTCGACGGTCGGGTCGTCGAAGACGGTGAATCCCTCGGAGCCTATCCTTGTGCCGAGCTTGCCCTCGAGGTAGCTCCTCTTCCTCTGGACGCTCTCGGCGTTCACGCCGCCTCCGACAGCTGCCATGAAGATGTATCCGGCGGCCAGCGGGTCGAGCACGACTGCGTAGTCCCCCGTCGGTATCCGCTTCTGGGACAGGCCTTTGACGGCGTGCTCCATCGCGTTCCTGCCAGCAAGGCCGAAGGCGTCCCTGTCGAGCCTACGGCCCCAGCCGCCATCCATGCCGGAGAACATCTTCGAGCCGGACCGAGCGACCGATTCGACGCTCAGCTCGAAGGAGGTCGCCCGCTGAAGCTGCGAGAAACCGTTGCTGTTCGCGAGTGCCATCGTCCCGAGGCCTGCGCTCAGGCCCGCGTTCACGCCGATTATCCTCTTGTCGGTCCTGGCGGCATCGGAGAGCTCGATGGCCATCCCGACGACCTCGTCCGGCTCGAGGGCGGCCACCTTCTTGTCGTAGAGGCCCTGGACCTTCGCGGGTCTGCTGGCCTCCGGGAGGTCCTTGAAGTCGGGGTCCTGCGTGCCCGCCCTCGCCTGGGACACCGCCAGCTCAGCTATGCGCTTGACGGATTTCTGGTCGTGACCGGTCGTGTAGGAGAACCCCGATGCCCCCTTGATGAAGGCTCGCACGCCGACCCCTGGGTCAGAGACGACGCTCGTCTGCTTCATCGAGCTCTTCTCTATCTCGGCGACGATGAACTTGGAGTCGGCCGTGAGCACGTCGCAGTGCGACGCGCCGAGTCTGAGCACGAGCTTGACGGTCCTCTCCGCGAGATCTTGAAGGTCGGTCATGTTCTCCACCTCACGAGAGCCCTCCGACGACCATGTTCGCCACGCTTATGTGCGGTCCCCCGTCCGTGACCCTCGCCGCCTGGCCTCCCTTGCCGCAGTATCCGGGGTCTCCTAGCATGAAGTCGTCCGCGACCCCTTGGACGTTGTGAAGCACTTCCAGGATGACGCCCGACAGGGAAGCGTCCCTGTACCTCTGGCCCACCTCGCCTTTGACAACATCATAGGCCTCGTCGCACTTGAACATGAACTGCCCCTTCGCAGGCTCCACGTAGCCGTACTGGCTGCCCTGGATGAGGAGCCCCCTCTTGGTGTCCCCGATGAGTTCGTCCTTGTGCCGGTCGCCCGGGCCGATGTACGTGTTGCTCATCCTGATGATGGGCGGGCTGTTGAACGCCTGCGACCTGGCGGACCCGTTCGGCTCCTCGTCCATCCGGCTGCTGGTCTCTATGTTGTGCATGAAGCCGTTGAGGACGCCGTCCTCGATCAGCGTGTGCTTCCTCGCCCTCACGCCCTCCCAGTCCGTCGAGAAGTATCCGAAGGTGCTCTTGATCGTCGGGTCGTCATACAGGCTTATCGACTCGTGCGCGACCCTCTTCCCGACAAGCCCCTCGAGCACGGACGAGCTCGAAAGTATCGAGTCGGCCTCGCACGCGTGCCCGAACGCCTCGTGCGCGACCATGCCCGTCATCCTGTTGTCCAGGATGACCGTGAACTTCCCCGCGGGAGCGGGCTTCGAATCCAGGAGCCGTATGGCCTGGCCGGCGGCCGTCCTGCCCAGGCCGATGGCCTCCTCGGTCCTCATGAGCTCATATCCTCCGACGTTGCCGACGGACGCATGGCCTCTCTGGACTATGCCCTCGGACCTGGCCCACGCTGAGCACGCGGCTATGGTGAACCTCTCGAGCGTGCTGGTGCGGGACCCGAAGGAGTTGACGACGATGCGGTCTACCTCGAAGTCGTCATATCGGACGTTCGAACTGGATATGCGCGGATTGAGCGCCCGCATGGACCTGTCCAGCGAAGTCGCGAACGCGACCTTCTCCTCGACGGTGACGTCCGACGGCTTCTCGCGCGCCCTGTAGATCTCCTTCGACCTGACCGCCTTCGTGCCGCTGAGGCCGAACTTGACCTTGACCCTGGCGCTCGCAGCCTTCGCCATCTGGACGGCCGACTCCGCCGCCTCCCTGACGAACGCCTTCGTTAGCTGGTTGGTCGCCGCGAATCCCCATGCGCCCCCCGAGAACGCCCTGAGCCCGCATCCGGCCTCCTTCTGGGCGGACATGGTCTTCGTCCTGCCGTCCATCATGACTATGTTCGTGCCCGTGGACCTCTCGATCCTCACATCGGCGAACTCAGCGCCCTTCTTCATCGCGACGCCCACTGCATACTCCGCCAAATCGTCCAAGCAATCATCCCGTTCTGCTAGCAGGCCGGTGAAAAGGCACACTCGATATATCTAGCTGGTCACGTCCGCTGGAACCCGCACGCGCTCTCCGCGGCCGCCACGAAGGCGCCTTCGGCGATCATCCTCGAGATGATCCGGATGTCGCCCGAGAGCGATCTGTCCTCCTCGAGCGGAGGGACCTTAGCCCTCAGGGCCGACCGCACCTTCTCGATTGCAGGGCTCGAGGTCTGCGGGATGAACTCCAGGCCTTGGGCGGCCGTGAGCATCTCGATCGCCACGACATTCCTCGCGTTCTCGACGATCTCGCGCGCCTTCCACGCGGCGATCGTGCCCATGCTGTTGTGGTCCTCCTGGTTCGCGCTCGTCGGGATCGAGTCGGCAGAGGCGGGATGGACGAGCACCTTGTTCTCGGACACCAATGACGCCGCGACGTACTGGGGCACCATCAGGCCTGAGCCGACGCCGCCGTGCTTCGTGAGGAACGCCGGCAGGCCGCTGAGCTTCTCGTCCACCAGCCTGGCAACCCGTCTCTCGGAGAAGCTGCCGAGCTCGTGGACAGCAAGACCGAGGAAGTCCATGGCCAGAGCTACGGGTTGTCCGTGGAAGTTGCCGCCCGAGATCACTTGCCTCTCAGCCGGGAAGAAAAGGGGGTTGTCGGTCGCCGAGTTCACCTCGATCGAGATCACGTCCGTCGCGTGCCAGATCGCTCCTAGGCTGGCCCCGATCACCTGGGGGACGCACCTGAGCGAGTAGGCGTCCTGGACCTTCGGGCAGTCATGGTGAGACCGCATGATCTCGCTCCCCTCAAGCAGGGACAGCATGTTCTTCGAGACGCGCAACTGCCCCGGGTGCGGCCTTACCTGCGAGATCTTCAGGTCGAAGGCTGCCGACGTCCCCTTCAAGGCCTCAAGGGATATCGCCGCCGCGATCTGAGCATTGTCCGCAAGGGCGGCCGCGTCAGCAGTCGCCAGGAGCCCGACCGCACTCATCGCCTGAGTGCCGTTGATGAGCGAGATCGCCTCCTTCGGCTCCAGCGAGATCGGGGATATCTTCTTCCGCCTGAGCGCGTCC
>JAJYIS010000015.1 GCA_021789945.1 Thermoplasmata archaeon
GCGAGAGGCCGGACAAGTGGCTCCTGTTCCTGACCAACCAGGCGACAGAGGACCACATCGTCCAGAGGCGGATAGCCGAGCTGAGGCCGATGATGTCCGCGCGCGTCGAAGCCAGAGTGGCCCTCCCGCCGAAGACCATCCCGGGAGGCCATGTCATTGTCAGGGTCTCGGACGGCCGCGAGATCGACGCCGCCTTCTACGAGCCCTCGAGGGGGTTCAGGGAGAGCGCCCGTGCACTCATCCCGGGCGACGAGGTGACGCTCTATGGCTCGGTCAGGGACGAGCCCAGGAGCCTTAATGTGGAGAAGATGCGCGTCCGGAAGCTCGTCCCGGACGTGAGGAAGGCCCACAACCCGGCGTGCCCGAGGTGCGGCAAGAGCATGGGCTCGATGGGCAGCGGCCAGGGCTTCAGGTGCAAGCGGTGCGGGGCAAAGCTGGACAGGAGCGAGGCCGTCACCGAGAGCTACCCCAGGCGGATCAAGGCTGGCTGGTTCGAGCCGCCCGTCGCATCCAGGAGGCACCTCCACAAGCCCCTTCGACGGATGCCGAGGGTCGACATAGACAGAAATATATAGCCTCAGGGAAATTCGCACGCGTGCAACCCGCGCGCATGATTCGAGCGTGCTGGACGTGTGAATTGTCATGAAGGAAGTCGTCATCGTCAGTGCCACCAGGACCCCGATTGGCAAGTTCGGAGGCGGCCTGAAGGACCTGTCGGCAACGAAGATCGGCGCGGTCGCAGTCCGAGAGGCCGTCAGGAGGGCCAAGGTCGACCCGCGCGAGCTAGACGAATGCATCATGGGGAACGTTATTTCCGCGGGCCTGGGCCAGAACCCGGCGAGGCAGGCCGCGCTCTGGGGCGGGCTCCCGGACGAGATAGCCGCCCTCACCGTCAACAAGGTCTGTGGCTCCAGCCTGAAGGCCGTCATGGTCGCGAGCGACGCCATACTCGCGGGGAAGGAGCGGGCCGTCGTCGCCGGGGGGATGGAGAGCATGACCAACGCGCCGTACCTCCTCGAGAAGGCGAGGTTCGGGTACAAGCTGTTCGACTCCTCTCTGGTGGACGCGATGGTGAGGGACGGCCTGTGGGACATCTTCAACAACTTCCACATGGGGAACACGGGCGAGATCGTCGCCCAGAGGAACGGCGTCACTCGGGAGGACGCGGACAGGTTCTCCCTCGAGAGCCATCGGAAGGCCGTGCACGCGATCAAGTCCGGCGCGTTCAAGGAGGAGATCGTCCACGTCGAGCTCCCGTCGAAGAAGGAGGTCTCGATATTCTCCCAGGACGAAGGTCCGAGGGAGGACACGACTCTGGAGGCGCTCGCGAAGCTCAAGCCAGTTTTCAGGACCGATGGGATACTGACGGCCGGGAACTCGTCGAGCATAAACGACGGCGCGTCCGCGGTCGTCGTGATGGATTCCGAGCTTGCGAGGGAGAAGGGCATCAGGCCGCTGGTGAGGGTAGTCGACTACGTCACCTCGGGCGTGAAGCCAGAGCTGATCATGGAGGCCCCGATATCGGCCGTCGAGAAGCTCCTGAAGAGGAACTCGCTCGAGGTGAAGGACATAGACCTGATCGAGCACAACGAGGCGTTCGCCACCGCCTCCGTGGCGGTCATGCGCAGGCTCAACATCCCGGAGGGGAAGTTCAACGTCAACGGTGGCGCAGTCGCGCTCGGCCACCCGATCGGCGCCAGCGGCGCGAGGGTGCTCACGACCTTGATCTACTCGATGCGCGCCCGCGGGGCCAAGCGCGGCCTCGCGACCCTGTGCCTTGGCGGGGGGAACGCCGTGGCGATGCTCGTCGAGCGGCCATAACGAGTGCGGGCGCAGGCGACAAATACTGGTAGAGCCGTCACCGGCACGCTCCGATTCGGGGGCCTACCCATGAAGGCTAGTTCACTCACATCAGCTGTCGCGAAGGACGAGAAGGCGATGGTCGACAGCCTCTGCTCGATGCTCAGGATCAACGCGGTCGGTCCCGAGAGTGGCGGTCCCGGCGAGGCCGCGAGGGCGGAGTTCCTCGTCGGCCTGGCGAAGACGCTAGGGTTCAAGACCATCGAGATCCACGAGTCCCTGGACAAGCGCGTCCCTGGCGGCAAGAGGCCGAACATCATCATCAGGGTGAAGGGCTCCACGAACAGGAACCTCTGGGTCGTGACTCATATGGACACGGTCCCCGAGGGCGACCCGAAGGCGTGGAAGTACCCGCCCTTCGAAGGGAAGGTCGTCGACGGCAGAATCTTCGGACGCGGCTCCGAGGACAACGGGCAAGAGCTCATCTCGTCGCTCTACGGGCTGAAGACCGTCGTCGCTGCCGGCGTGACTCCCGAGTACAACATCGGGTTGGTGTTCGTCTGCGATGAGGAGCACGGAAACACCCACGGGATCGATTTCCTCATCGGCAAGAAGCTGTTCAAGAAGGGCGACCTGGCCGTCGTCCCGGACCACGGCCAGCCGGACGGCGCCTCGATTTCCGTCGTCGAGAAGAGCATCGCGTGGGTCGAGGTCGAGGTGATAGGCAAACAGACCCATGGGAGCACTCCCGAGAAGGGCATAAACGCCTTCGAGATCTCCGCGAGGTTCCTTGTCGATGTCTCGGACCGGCTCAGGAAGCGGTTCACGAAGACGGACGAGCTGTTCGAGCCCCCGGTCAGCACCTTCACGCCGACAAGATGCGATTCGAACGGGCTCAACTCGAACACTGTCCCGGGGAGGCAGACGTTCTCGTTCGACTTCCGGGTGCTCCCAGAGTACAACCTTGATGACATCCTCGACGTGCTGAAGAAGACCGCGAAGGAGTGGGAGGCGTCCACGGGCGCCAAGATAAACATCGGGTTCAGCCAGGCAGCGGTCGCGGCTCCCAGGACGCCGATGGATTCCGAAGTCGTCGTCCGCCTGTCAAAGGCCATAGAAGCCGTGAGGGGCGTGAAGCCGCACCCGATGGGCATCGGCGGCGGGACGTGCGCGGCCCCCTTCAGGCGGATGGGCATCGAGGCCGCCGTGTGGTCCACGATATCCGAGACAGCCCACGACGCGAACGAGTATGCGAACGTCAAGGACCTGGTCGACGACGCGAAGGTCTACGCGCTGCTGTTCGCGGGGAAGAACGTCGAACAGTCCTAGACCTCTTCGGCTACCTTGGGCGGAGGGTCCCCGAATATCCTGGAGACCATCCAGTCAGGGTCGAACCTGCGGAACTCGTCGTACTCCTGGCCGAGGCTGATGTAGGCGATCGGCTTCCCGATGGTCTTCGCGATCGAGAGCGCGGCGCCCCCTTTCGAGTCCGCGTCTATCTTCGTGAGGATGACCGCGTCTATCCCGACCGCGTCGTTGAACCTCTTCGCCTGCTCGACGGCGTCGGAGCCCGCGAGGGAGTCGCCGACGAAGACCACGAGGTCGGGCTTCGCGACCCTCTTAATCTTCTTCATCTCGTCCATGAGGTTCGTGTTGGTCTGCATCCTGCCAGCGGTGTCGATGAGGACGACGTCCTTCTTCCTGGCCTTCGCGTGCTCGATCGCATCGAACGCGACGGCCGCGGGGTCGCTCCCCTCTTGGTGCTTGATGATCTTGCAGCCCAGCTTCTCCGCGTGAATTGTCAGCTGCTCGATGGCGCCCGCGCGGAACGTGTCCCCTGCCGCGAGCACGCAGCTGAGGCCCCGCTTCTGCATCCTGTTCGCGAGCTTCGCTATGGCGGTCGTCTTGCCCCCTCCGTTGATGCCCACGAACATGATGACGAACGGCGGCGGTTTGGCCTTGATCCGCTCGTTCAGCGAGAGCAGCTGCTCGGACAGGACCTCCTTCACCGCGGCCTTGAGCGCGAGCCTGACCGCGTCCTCGATCTCGAAGTCCTTGTCGACCCTCTTGCCTTTGAGGGAGTCCCGGACCTTCTTCGTGAGCTCCTCGGCGACGGGCAATGCGACATCCGCCTCCAGGAGGCTCAGCTCGAGGTCGTGAAGCAGGTCGTCGAGCACCGACTCCTTGAGCCTTCGTCCCGACTCGTCGACGACCTCGGAGATGTCGTCTATGGACCGGGTCTTCGCCTCCCTTGAGACCGAGAAAAGTCTGTCCCTGAGACCCTTGAACATAAGCCGTCCTCAGACCTGGCCGCCCTGCAAGGATTCGTATTGCTGCTGCACCTTCTCCTGCAGCTCCTGCACCAGCGCCTCGGTCTTCGCCGCCCGCTCCCCGACAGCCTTGAACGCCCTCGACAACTCGTCAATCTTCTCGTCGAGGACCTTCTCCGCATCCTCGGGCGACCTGCGGATGGAGACGGTGGAGCCTACGCCGACTATCGCGGACTTGTTGTCCGAGATTTTCGCGTGGATGTACGAGTCAGCGCCGACCGGGACGAGGATCTCGTCCCCCTCGGACCCCTTGGCGAGGGACTTGACGGTCTCCCTGGCCCGGACATGCTCCTCGACGGCCAGCTGAATCAGCTGCTGCTGCTTGATGAGCGCGTCGAGCTGCGACTTCGCGGTCTCCAGCATAGCGTAGTCCTGCTGGAACTGCTGCTCCGCGCGTGCCGCCCCCTCCATCACTTCTTCGCCTCCAGCAGATGCTTGACCGCCTGGTCTGAGATCTCCTCAGGCTTGAGCCCCTTGACGCCCTCGATCTTGATGAACTTCCGCTTGACCCCGTGCCTGCTGCCCATGAGGGCCATCGTCTTCTCTATGGCCGCGTTCTCGTCGGCGGAGGCCACCTCCAGCGAGAACGGCTTCCAGTTCCTGTGGGAAGTCATGAGCTGTCCCTTGACCTCGAACGCCTTCATTGTGACCAGCTCGCCCTAGAAGGGGCCATCCTGATAAAACCTTTGCCCGGCACGCCTCTCATGCGAGCAAGTGCGGCTCGCAAGATTGATTATCCCCGCGCCCAATGAGAACCGGCCATGGGAAGGACCATAGAATGCTTCTATCCAGGCCGCAGCTTCCCGTCGATCTCGGTCACGGGGACTGAGTGCTCCCTCGACTGCAAGCACTGCTCGAGAAGGTATCTCGACGGGATGGTCCCCGCGAAGACCCCTGAGGACCTGCTGTCCGTCGCCGAAGCACTCGCCGAGAGGGGCGCGCGCGGGTTCCTGCTGAGCGGCGGGGTAGACTTGAGCGGCAGGGTCGATCTCTCGGGGTTCGTGCAAGCGATCGCCGAGATAAAGTCCACGACGGACCTCCTGATCAACGCCCACGTCGGGCTCGCTCCGACGCGAGAGCTCGAAGCCCTCGTCAAGAGCGGGGTCGACTCGTTCTCGGTCGACATCTACGGCTCGAATGACACGATCCACGATGTCCTTGGGCTCGATGCGACGGTCGACGACTATCTCAGGGTATACCGTGACCTCGTCCGGCTTGGCGCCCAGGTCGCGCCGCACATCTGCGTCGGCATCGACAGCGGTCGCCTCAAGGGTGAGAAGGAGGCGGTATCGCTGCTCCGGGAGCCGCGGCCCGATCTGCTGATACTCATATCCCTCATACCGACCAGGGGCACCCCGTTCCAGGGAATCGCCCCGCCGAGCAGGGAGATGATGCTCGAGGTCGTCCGCCACGCGCGGTCCGAGCTGCCGGGGACCAAGCTGCTCCTGGGCTGCATGCGCTCGAAGTCGGACAGGTCCTGGGAGCCCGACCTGGTCGATGCCGGCCTGGACGGTATCGTTCTGCCAGCGCCGGGGACCGTTGAGAAGCTGCGGAAGAGCGGGTACTCCGTGAAGAAGAGGGCCGAGTGCTGCGCGCTCATCTGAGCTCATTTGTAGATTGAGCCCGACGAGTACTTCCTTTCGATCGGGATCAGGTACGCGAACCACGCGATGTTCGAGACGACGAACGCTATCATGTACAGGGATGTGATCCCGGTGAATGTGTGCGAGACGGCCTTCTCGACGACCATGGTGACGCTCACGCCGGGGTTTGCCACGTCGTTCAAGACCGCGTAGTACTGGGTGTAAATCGTCGTCGGTACATGGATGGTTATCGTGTCGTTCACTATGTACTCCGACTCCAGTCTGTTCAGCCGGAGGTTGAACAGCTCAGACAGATGGTCGGCTATGTCATAGGAATAGAGCTCGTAGTTCTTCGCGGTCACGATGTAGATCTCGACCCGCTCAGGCGCGCTGACCTTGATGTCTCTCACGGTCATGAGCTCCAGGGGATCTGAGGACCAGAACGACGGGGACGGAGACGCCGCCTCGAAGATCGTCGACTCTTTGGTGGCGTCCTCGAGCGCGCCCAGAATGGAGGGCAGCCCGAGGACGAGCGCGACCACACCAGTGATGACCGCGATTATCAGCGCCCGCCTCATGGAGTTCATGGCCATCAGATGACGGGCGCTGGAGCTCCGCGCGAACTTGATCTCGAGGACCCTGAAGAAGAAGCTCTCGACGCACGTCACCAGGAGCAGGAGCACGATGACCGCCAGGAAGGACGCGATCGGGAGGTGCAGGTTGGGGGCTATCGCGGCGTCCCCCATCAGGAAGACCACGACGAACGCGAGGGAGACGAGGGCCACTGTCTGGACGACATAGAGGGTCAGCTTGATGCTCCGGATCTTGCTGAGCCTGATGGAATCCTCGAGAACCTTCCCAGAAACCGGCATCAGCGTTAAGACCGGTTAGACGAAATAAATAGTTTTGCTAGGGGCTGGGGATTGACGCCAGTCGCCTGCAGACGAGATATGTGGCGGCAAACTCCGGGACGGCGTTCTCCCCCTCGTGGAGCGAGAACTGCTCCCCCCTGAGCTTCACGCTCACGGGCTTCTCCGCGGTGACCGCCACATCGGCCGACCCGAAGGCCTTGGGCACCGCGTCCATGAACGGGTCGAACGTGTCGAGCGTTTCTCGGGACATTGGGACGACCTCGAACCCCGTCTTGCCGTGGAGAGAGCTCGGCAGCCTGATCAGGCGCTTTATGTCCGATGTGACGGGCTCGTCGGTTTCGCCCTTCATCCTCCCCTTCACGAGCACATCCACGATGGACAGGAAGGCGTCCACGTGCCTCTTCTCCGAGAACACCTCGAAGGCGTTCTCAGACCTCATCCTGTCGACCCCCCTCTGCCCGGGCCTGCCACCGAACAGGTCCTCGTAGACCCCCTCGACGGTCTTCCTGCCGATATCGAGCCCCGAGTCCTTGACGATCTGCCTCAGGCCCGCGAGGCCGGCCTCCGAATCCTTTCCGTCCAGGTCCGCGAGGAGCGAGTCGATCCCGCGCCTAATCCTGGCCCTCCAGCCGCCGTCCTCGAGCGACGGCATGCCCCGCTTCTGCGCGACCTCGACCTTGTCCATGAACCTGCCGGTCTCGAAGGTGCTCTCCGGGAAGATCCAGTCGATGTCCAGGCCTGTCCCCGTCACGTAGTCCACAATCTCCCTTCTTTCGTGGCTCGACAGCCTCAGCACCCTCGGGCTGTTGACGTGAATGTGATATCCCCTTCCGCCGGAGAAGACGATCTTCAGTTCTTCCTCGCCGAACCCCAGGTCCCCTAGGAGGAACTCGTCTATGAGCCTCCTGACCTCGACCTTGACACGCTCCAGCATCTTCTCGTAGGGCAGGGACTTCGCACCTTCGACATGGTCCGCGTCGAGGTCGAATATCAGGTCCGCACCCTGCCACTTCTTCTCGGCCATCGTGGGTGCGTCAGGGGTTTCGTAGTACGCGCACGAGTAGTAGGCGTGCGCGGGAACCTGCTCGACTAGGTACTTCTTCAGCGCGGCCCTGGTGGGGAAAGCCAAGTGCCTCATCACGAAGTCCCTGTCGAAGAACATGAAGCCGAACTCGCGCTTGGCGAACCTTTCCGGCATCACCAGGCCGCTCTCCCGGTAGTGTCTCGAGAACATGTTCATGACGAACCGTACTGACGCGTCAGTGGCCATTCTTCATGTCATCCATATGGCCCGTATAAAAAGCTCACATATGCCCGGCGGGTGCAGGTAGCGCCGCTACCGGAAAGGCTAAAGAGCACTCATCCCCATAATCTGTGCCAGCACAGGGTTCGTGATGATCAAGACCTACCTGAGGGTTGAGCTGAGCAGCGAGGGCGAGTCGCCCAAGCAGTTGATCGAGCGCATGCGGAAGATCGGGGCCGTGCCAGTCGTTGGCGACTACGATTTCGAAATTGTCATAGGCGACGATGTCCGGCTGTTCGACAAGTTGGACGAGGTGCACCGCACGCTCGCGGGCTCGAACGTCAGGTACTCCGTCACGACCAGAACGGATGTCGGCTACGATTCGATGGCCAGGAACAGCCGCATGCCGATGCCGTACGTCGACCAGAAGCCCGTCGAGCTGAAGAAGGCGATCTACAAGGCGAAGCTGGACAGGTGGAAGGAGATGGGCCTGGACGTCTCCGCTCTGGAGGCGCTCCTGGACAAGGACCTGGACCAGTTCAAGGTCGCGAGCAAGGACTTCCTGAGGACCCACTTGGACAGGCTCTCCGTGGTCAAGGACAAGCATCCGCCGGAGAACAGGATCGACGGCGAGGTCCTCGCCATCCTGGACGAGCAGGGGAAGACCCTCGAGCAGATCGTGTCCTCGACCGGCTACTTCGAGGACCAAGTCACCCTGTCGTTGGGCCGCCTGATCTCCGCGGGCAGCGCGAGGAGAGCGCTCGAGGGCTCGGAAGAGCTGTTCTGTCTGGTGCCGCCCCCGGCGCTCCAGGTGAGGAAGGCGGTCGAGGTGGTGCCCGCTAAGACCGATGATGAGGCCGTCGCAAGAGCCCTCGGGAGCGTCACGAAGGAGGGTGTCTCGGCGAAGGAGGTCTTCGCCATGGCCAAGCTTCCCAGGGATCAGCTCACCAAGGCCATCTCAAGGCTCGAGGAGGATGGCAAGGTCAGGGAAGAGAAGCGCGGGAAGAAGGTGTACTACTACCGCGTCTGACGGCCCCGACAAAGGTTTATTACAGGACCTCTTCTTTGAGCGAAGGTTCGCGAGATGGATCCTGGTATTGCGCTGTCCCTCAGGGACGTGAGGTTCAGGCATCGGAATGCGAAGGGGTGGGCGCTGGACGATGTCTCCCTGCAGGTCCGCAGAGGGCAGTTCGTCTCGGTCCTGGGGGCGAACGGTGCCGGCAAGTCCACATTGTGCATGCTCGTCAATGGCCTCGTGCCGCACACGGTCCCCGGGGACCTCGAGGGCGTCGTCGAGGTGTTCGGGGCCGATGTCGCCGAGGATTCCGTCGCGAAGCTGTCCTCTAGGGTCGGGATGGTCTTCCAGGAGCCCGAGAGCCAGCTGTTCTGCATGACCGTCGAGGAGGAGGTGGCGTTCGGCCCCGAGAACCTGGGCGTGCCGGCCGATGAGATCAAGGGGCGGGTGGAATGGGCCCTCGAGCTTGTGGGGATGGCCGGATACAACGACAGGTCTCCGTTCAGCCTCTCTGGCGGCCAGAAGCAGCGAGTGGCCATCGCGGCCGCTCTTTCGATGCGCCCAGACATCCTTGTCCTTGACGAGCCGGCGTACGCTCTGGACCCGATCGGGCGGGTCGAGCTGTATAAGGTCCTCCGGGAACTGAAGGAGAAGCACGGCATGACCGTCCTGCTCGCGGAGCGCGATGCCGAGGAGGCTTCGCTCTATTCAGACCACATCGTGCTCATGGAGAACGGGAAGGTGGCCGCTCAGGGGCCTCCAAAGGAGGTGCTGGCCGACCCGGAGAGACTGGTGTCGCTGGGGATATCGCCGCCTCAGATGTCAGAGGTCGCGTCGCTGCTGAGGTCGCGGCTCCGGTCCCCCGATATCGACTTCACGCGGGTCGAGGATGCCGAGCGGACGATAATCGAGCGGGTCCTCCCGGCCGGGCGGGGTGCTGCGAGATGATCCCTGCGGCGGATTCGCGAGCGGCCGATGACAAGATCATCTCCATACACGACCTCAAGTTCATCTATCCGGGCGGCGTCCAGGCGCTCTCCGGAGTCAGCCTGGACATCAGGCGGGGAGAGTACGTCGCGATTGTCGGCGGGAACGGGTCGGGCAAGACGACGCTCGCGAAGAACATCATGGGTCTCTTGAGGCCCACTAGCGGCACTGTGCTCGTCAATGGCACAGCCGTCGCCGGCCAGAGGATAGCCTCCATAGCCCACATCGTGGGGTACGCCTTCCAGAACCCGGACCACCAGCTGTTCTGCTCCACCGTATGGGAAGAGGTGAGGTTCGGACCGCAGAACCTCGGATATCCGGCGGATGACATGGACGCTCGGGTCGAGCACGCGCTGCGCTCGATGGACCTCATGTCTGTGAAGGCCCGGCCCCCGTTCTCCCTCACCCTCAGCGAGAGGCGGCGGGTCTCGATCGCCTCGGTCATCGCGATGGACCCGGAGGTGCTCATCTTCGACGAGCCGACCACGGGCCTGGACATGAGGGAGTCGGAGGCGCTCATGGCCAGCATCGCGAGGCTGAACTCCGAGGGGAAGACAGTCATCCTGATCACTCATGACATGAAGCTCGTCGCGAAGCACGCGAAGAGAGTCGTCGTCATGTCCGAGGGGAAGGTCATCCTGGACTCGGACCCTGCCGGCGTTTTCTCGGATCTGGAGGTCCTCCTGGCCAGCAAGCTGATGCCTCCGCCCGTCGTCAGGCTGGCCTACAGGCTGTCGACCCGCGGCGTCCCAAGGGACGTCCTGTCGCCCGAGGAGCTCGTCCTGAGGATCATGATGGCCAGAGGTGATTTCCGATGACGGGCTTCGTGGACCTCTACACCGAGGGTGACACCGTCCTGCACCGGATGGACCCGCGCGTGAAGATATTCGCAGTGCTGATGCTGACGCTCCTCATACTCATGATCTCGAGCCTCGTGCACCTGCTCATCCTCCTCGCGTTCATCGCCCTGCTGGTCGCACTCGGGCGCGCGCCGTTCTCCAAGGTGAGCCTCGCGCTCAGGTTCGTTCTGAGGGTGATGATCATGATAGTCATCCTGTGGCCCATATTCGATCCCTCGGGGACGCCCGTGCTGGCGACCCTCGGGCCTGTCAGGATCACCGAGCCCGGGGTCATGCGCGGCATCACGAACGCGGTCAGGATCTGCTGTCTCGCGACCGTCTGGTACGTGCTCATGTTCACAACCCCCCAGAGGGACCTCGTGAGGGCCCTCGTCAAGCTGGGGGTGAGGTTCGACTTCGGGCTGACGCTCTCGATAGCCCTCAGGTTCCTCCCGACCTTCAGCGCGACCGTCGAGTCCATCAAGGACGCGCAGAGGGCGAGGGGGATGGAGTTCGACAAGGGCTCGCCGCTCAGGAGGTCTAGGAACTACATCTCGGTGCTGATCCCGACCATAATATCCGCGCTCAGGACCGCGGACACGCTCTCGCTCGCGCTGCAGTCCAGAGCATACGGCGCGCGGAGGCACCGCACATACCTGCGCGAGCTGAAGATGAGGGCATCGGACGGGGTGGCGCTCGCGGTCGTCGTGGCAGCCTTCGTCATGCCCGCGGTCGCTAAGTTCTTCCTGAAGGTCCCAGTGTGAGGACGAATCGCCGCTCGCGGTCGAAGTATTAAGTACGTTGCGAGTAGTCCGGCTACACCGTTACGATGAGCACTCAAGCGCCGGGTCGGCCTGCCAATGATGCGTCTGCCGACGAGGCCGCGCCCGCGAATTTCGTTTCTCCCTCGGTCGTTGCACTCTATGCGGTGCTCACCGCACTCACCACGGCCGTGACCATGACGCTCGCCGTCCCGTTCCCTCCCACGAGGGGCTTCTTCAACCTCGGCGACTCGATGGTGTTCTTCTCCGCCTTGGCCTTCGGCTGGCGGGCGGGCGCGATATGCGGAGGTGTGGGCTCAGCCGCGGCCGATGTGCTCCTGGGGTACGGGTACTTCGCCCCGATCACGCTCATATCGAAGGGCACCGAGGGGTTCGTCGCTGGCGCGATCGGCAAGCTCAGGGGCGGAAGGCCCTGGGCCAGGGTGCTCGGGGTCGCCGCCGGGGGCGCCTGCATGGTGACCGGGTATTTCGTCGGCGAGACCCTGTACTACGGCGTGGGCCCTGCGCTGGCCGAGGTCCCCGTGAACATCGGGCAGGCGGTGTTCGGCGGCACGATAGGGCTCGCGATATCCTATGTGATCCTGGTAGTCCTCAAGGAGTTCCCGAGGATACCGTCCAGGCTGTGATCCCGCAGGCCTTCGCTCAGTGGTCCTTCAGTGAGGCTAGCTCCTTCTCGCCGATCTTGTCCCTCGGCAGGATCCTCTTGACGGAGCCCATCATCTGCATCGCGAAGTTCATCAGGACCGGAGGCATCGAGAACCCGAGCCTGGTGCCCGTCTCGACCATCTTGCCGGGGTTCATGATCTCCTGTGGGTCGATGACCTTCTTGATGTCCCGGATGAGCTTCGCCCCTTCCTTGCCGCGGTACTTCGGCAGGTTGCTCGCGAAGAATATCCCGAGGCCCACGGCCCTCCCGCCGTTGTCGTAGGCGAGGTCGCCCAGGCGCTTCGCGAACCCCATCGCGGCGGTCGAGGCGACGAGCTTGTGCTCGTCCGTGAGGTAGTACGGCATCAGCATGACCGTGTTCTGGTCCGCGACCGTCCCTATGATCGGCACCTTGAGCTTGAGCTGCTGGACGATCTTCCGTGTGCCCTCGACCACCGCAGGGAACCTGTCGATCGGGACGAGGATCTCCCCAGGGATCGCCCCTACGCCCATCTCCCGGAGCCTGAACTCGTAGCTCCTCTCGGCCCACTCGTGGTCCGCGAGCTCCTTGGGCTCCTTCTTGCCTCCGTTGGCGGTCATTATCTCGTCGAGGCTCTTCTCGTCAAGGTCCACAACGGCCTTCGGGCCCGTGAGCGCGCATGTGACGAGGCAACCGACGTTCGGCGCGTGCTTCCCGATCGCCCTCAGGTAATCGAAGTGAAGCTTGTCGCTGAACATGATGTGCATCGGGGTGACTCCGCTCCTCACCAGCTTCTTCAGGGCCGGCCCGAGCTTCGTCAGCTCGTCGAAGGAATAGCTTACGGGCCTGAGCTCCTCAGGCTTCGGGAACATGGTCATCGTCACCTCGGTGATGATCCCCAGCGTGCCCTCCGAGCCCACGAACAGCCAGTTGAGGTTCGGCCCTCCGCCGTTCTGCGGCACGAGCTTGTCGCCCGTGTGTATGACCTGGCCCGAGGGCAGGACGACCTCTAGGTCGCGGACGATGTCGCCCGCGGTGCCATACTTGTACGCTCCTATGCCGGTCCCGCCCGTGCCGATCCATCCGCCCAAGGTGGCCGCGGGATAGCTGCTGGGATAGCACGGCAGGAAGTAGCCCTTGGCGTCCAGAACCTCCGCCAGCGACTTCCAGGTGATGCCCGGCTGGACGGTCACGACCATGTTCTGCTCGTCGATGGAGAGGATCTTGTCCATGGAGGTCATGTCTATCACGATCCCTCCCTTGACGGGCACGGAGCCGCCCAGTCCCCAGGTCCCCGCGCCCCTGGGCACGATCGGCTTGTTGGTCGAGAGAGCCTTCCTGACCGTCTGGACGACATCCTGGGTGTACTTCGGCCTTACCACCGAGTCCGGCATGGTCTTGAAAAGCACATCCATCTCCTTCGGGAGTGGCGCGAGGTCGTGGCTGTACAGTCTTCTCTCGAGCTTGTCGTTCGAAGTCTCCATCATGAACACCTATCGCTGGCAGCTCTTGCGCGGACGTCAGGCGCCGCGCCGTTGATGGTAAGCAATCGTTCCCAATAAAACTAGGGGTGTCCCCACCGACAGATTCTTATCTCGGCCACATTCGGACGCCGAATGTATTGACGTCGAAGGGTTTTTATCCAGGCTGCTAGTGAAAGGAAGCCTGCGAATCCGAGCGCAATGAGATCGAACAGAGGGGAAGAATGGGAGCTACGCTGAGGACTGCTATGTTGTTCATCGCCATGATCGCGGTGTTCATGGCGATCGGATGGATAGTCGGTGGACTGTTCCTGGGCGATTGGGTGCTGGGTTCCATTGTGTTCCTGGTGCTCGCCGGTGCGATCAATCTCTTCAGCTACTTCTACAGCGACAAGTTCGTGCTCTGGTCCTACCATGCGAAGATCGTATCTCAGGCCGAACAGCCGAGGCTCTACAAGATCGTGAACAAGGTGTGCCTGAAGGCGAACCTGCCTATGCCTAAGATCGCCATTGTTCCGACGCAGAACCCGAACGCCTTCGCAACTGGCAGGAACGAGAAGACGGCGGTGGTCGCGGCGACCCAAGGCATACTGTCGCTCCTGACGGACGACGAGCTCGAGGGCGTTCTCGCGCACGAGATGGCCCACATCAAGGACAAGGACATGCTCGTGATGACCGTCGCGGCGACAATCGCGGGCGCGATCTCGTTCGCCTCCAACATGGCCATCTTCGGGTCCCTGGGCAACCGCAGGGGCAACAACAACGGCGTCCTGCTGCTTCTCGTGGCGATAACCGCCCCGTTGGCTGCGCTGATGCTTCGCCTTGCCATATCAAGAAGCAGGGAGTTCAAGGCCGACCGGGAAGGCTCCCTGATGATCCAGAGGCCGTTATCCCTGGCCCGCGCTCTCGCGAAGCTCGAGGACGGGAACAGGCGCAGGCCTATGAACATGGGCAGCCCGTCATCGTCCTCGCTGTTCATCGTGAACCCGTTCATGGGCGGGGGCCTTACCGCTCTGTTCATGACCCACCCGCCGATACAGGCGAGGATAAACCGGCTCGAGAAGCTGGCGGACGAGACAGGCTTCATCGGCTAGGCCGGCTCATTCAACCGACCTTCTCCCATTTCTCCAGCTTCATCACGCTTGAGAGCGTGCCGCCCTTCTTGATCTCCTCGCGCACGCGATTCTCCCGCTCCATGACGTCCAAGGCCCTGTTGGCGACCTCGACAGCATTCTCCTGCGGCACGACGACCACCCCGCTCTCGTCCCCGATTATCCAGTCCCCGGTCGTCACTGTGACCCCGCCGCAGACGATCTCGTGTCCGATGCCGCCGTAGCCCTTCGGCTCGCCCGCGTTCGATGCGATGTGCCTCGAGAAGCACGGAAACCCCATCTCTACGATGGCGTCGATGTCCCTGGCCGCCCCGTCGATCACCACTCCAGCGACCTCCTTCGTCTTGCAGCTCCACGAGGCCAGCTCCCCCCAGACCGCGATCTCTCCGCCGCAGGCGTCCACGACGATCACGTCGCCCGGCTTCGCCCGGTCGATCGCCTCCACGGGCTTCGCCCAGTCGCCGTTCACGGTGTGGACGGTCAGCGCGCGGCCGACCATCTTGGTGTTGTGCTTGATCCTGGGGTGGATGCCCTTCATCGCGCCCTTCTTGTGCTGCGCGTCCGCCACGTTCGGCGAGGAGACCTTCATGAACGCGTCGAGCAGCTCCTTCTCACCGTACTTCTTGAACAGCTCTGTCCTGACCTTCTTCCCCGTCGTGATGGCCTTCTTGACCGCCCTGGCCGCCGTTGCGACGTCCTTGGCCTTGATTATGGCTCCTCCGACGATCACGATGGACGCCCCGGCCTTGACGACGGCCGGCGCGGTCTCGCTGTTGATGCCTCCCGCCGCGGCGATAGGTATCTTGACCGCCTTCGAGAGGCCCTTGAGCTCGGACAGGGGCGATCCCCCGACCATCTGCTCGTCCACTCCGACATGGACGCAGACATAGTCCGCGCCCATGCGCTCGACCTGTCGCGCCCTCGCGACCTTGTCCCTGACGTTGAACAGGTCGACCATCACCTTCGAACCGTACTGGCGCGCGCTCAGGATCGCCTCCGTGATGGTCGGGTCCGACGATATCCCGAGTATGACGACAACATCGGCGCCCGACTTAGAGGCTATCTCCACCTCCGGGCCCCCGACATCTATGGTCTTCATGTCCGCGACTATCGTGTGCCCGGGGAACGCCTTCTTCAGGCTGCGAACGATCTCCATCCCCTCGCTCTTGATCAATGGGGTGCCCGCCTCGATCCAATCGGCCCCTCCCTTGACTGCGGCAGCGGCGATCGGCACAGCGCGCTCTCCGTGGACCAGGTCGAGGGCGACCTGCAGGACTGGTCTCATCGGCTCGTAAGACCTGTTTTCACCGATAAATAGGTGTCGAGCAGAGCTACTGACTATGCCCTGTCTTGTCGTCGCATCTGCTCTCGTCGTCTGATTGACCATCGTTAAGAAACAATAATATCCGCTCCACATCATTGTCTGAGAACGATGCCACAGAAGTCCGGCGAGCGCGAGAGGTGCGTGACGGGCATCGAAGGCCTCGACACCATCCTCTACGGCGGGATCCCCCGTGCGAACACCATACTCCTCACCGGCAGCTGCGGCACCGGCAAGACCTCCCTGGCCCTGGAGTTCCTGATCCATGGCGCCATGAAGAACGAGAACTCGCTCTTTGTGTCAGTCACCGAGAACTCGGAGAAGCTGCTCACGAACATCATCCCTTACAGGTTCTTCGACAAGGGGCTCATCAAGTCCGGCCGGCTGGTGTTCGTCGACCTCCCGATCATGTACGAGCGCCTCGGGATGACGAAGCCCGAGCTGAGCATGGAGGAGATCGACCTGCTGGTCGCGGCCATCGGCAGCCTGGCCAAGGAGCTGGGCGCGAAGCGGCTGGTCGTGGATTCGATAACCTCGGTCTGCTACAAGCTCAAGACGTCCGAGAAGATCAGGGACTTCATCCTGAACCTGGGCAAGGTGCTCTCCGACCAGAACTGCACCTCGGTCCTTGTGGGCGAGGTGCCGGCGACCTCGACCGCCTACTCGAGCTTCGGAGTCGAGGAGGCCCTGCCGGACGGCATCATACTCATGGCGAACATGGAGAGGAGAGGGGACCTCCTCCGGACGCTCCAGGTGATCAAGATGCGGGGGACGATGCACTCGAGGGCGAAGTACGTGCTCGACCTCACGCCCATGGGCGTGCTCCTGGTGCCCCTGCTGAAGGGAGGCAGCACAGGATGAGCCCCGGCGAGGCGTTCAACGCGCAGAAGCTCGCGTCGGAGCTCTCCGAGATGCCCCCGGCCTCGGCGATATCGCTCCAGATGAGCGTCGACAACTACCTCGATGTCATCCGCGGGATGCTTGACCTGTACGCGAACAGAAAGGAGATGGACACGATCTACGTCACCGCCACGATCTCCTCGGAGGCCATCAAGCGGGTGCTCGAGGCTCTGGACATCGACACGTCGAGGATCTACTTCGTCGACTGCATCTCGCACATCATGATGGGCGCGACATCGGCCCAGCTGGACGAGCACACGACCCTGGTCGAGAGCCCCACGATGCTTGAGAACCTCATGCTCAAGGTCGAGTACCTCATCAGGCGCTCGGAGTCGAAGGACAAGCTTGTTGTGCTTGATTCCATCAACTCTCTCGCGATACACAACAACAACTGGATACTGTCCGAGTTCCTGCACATACTCGTCTCGGGCCTGAGGTCCAGGGAGGCGTACACGGTCATCCTGTCGGTCGAGGAACACTCGACCCCTGAGATCAACAACATGGTGAACCTCGTCTGCGACCACGTGATCAACGCAGGCAAGCAGGGGGAGTGAGATGAAGTTCACGAGCATCGGCATCCCGGCCCTGGACGAGCACCTCGGCGGAGGGATACTGAAGGGCTCCACAGTGCTCGTCATCGGCACGCCAGGCTCGGGCACTGAGTTCTTCGCGAAGCAGTTCGCGTCCGCCGGCCAGGAGGCGGTCACATACTTCACCTCGACCGAGCGGGACGAGGACATCCTCAACGTGATGCGCGAGTACGGGTGGCGCACGGACCTGAAGATAGTCAACGTCGGCACAAGGTACTACGAGAGCGTGCTCGCAAAGAAGCTCGAGATCAGCAGGTTCCGGCAGGAGGGCGTGACGCTGGGCGACATCAGGAAGTTCAGGGACGAGGACTCCATGAAGGAGGCGAACTTCCTCACGTTCCTGTCGTACGAGATATCGAAGCTGGACCCGCCCTTCAGGGTCGTAATCAACTCGCTCGACTTCTTCCTCGAGAACTATGAGAGCTCCGAGGTGCTCATGGCGATGAGGACGATCAAGTCGCACACGCAGCACTCGGAGAGCGTCACCCTGATGACGATGCTCAAGGGCGTCCACGAGTCGAAGATACAGAGCAGCGTCGAGGACCTCGCCGATGTGATCTTGGAGCTAGACCGAGAGAAGGCGGGGCACGAGTTCAAGAAGTACATCATGGTCGAGAAGGTCCGGAACAAGCCCGCGATGGTCGGCATCATCCCCTGCGTCTATGACAAGACGGGGATCAAGCCGGCGCCCTAGACGATGCCTAGCCCTCGCACGGTCCGTCGCTAATCTCGGGCATGTTGACGTTTTTATACTGACTCCCTTCCGGAAGAAGACTTCGTCTTCTTGTTGACTCGAAGAACGAGATATAGCCAGATAGTCTTGTTCGTCAATTATCGAACTCGATAACGCTCGCCCCTGAGAACCAGCCACAAAGCTATATAAACTCACCCCGAGCGTATTCTCCACCGTGCAGGTCGAAAGACTTGCAGGAGGACAAAACATGAAGAAGACATGGGCAATCCGAAAGGATTCCGAGGCAGTGTCTCCCGTCATCGCGACCATACTGATGGTGGCGATCACGGTTGTCCTGGCGGCCGTGCTGTATGTCATGGTCCTGGGATTCGGAGGCACTCAGAACACCCCGAACGTGCAGATATTGAGCAAGACGACCATCACGAACGGCTATCAGGTCGCTCTGACCAGCCCGACGTCCACCGCGAAGTGGGTTGACGTACAGATTCAGCTGACGAACGCTGGGACGGTCTACGCGTGGAACCTGAAGAACGTTGCATGGACCGGAACTGCGCCACAGAACTACACTGCGCCTTCGACTCCTACCGGTGTGACTCTGTTGGTAACGGACTTGGCTGGTGACGGGCAGATCGGCAGCGGTGACTACCTGCAGTTCACTATGACTGGTGGCTTCACTGGAAGCGTCACGTTGACGCTGCTCTACACGCCCACTGGCAGCGCGATGATGTCCGGCGCGACCGTAGCCTAGACGGACCAAGATCTGCATCCTTAGGAAGAGAACTTAAACCTCTTTCATGAAGGGGCGCTGCCCCTTCTGAAATCCCTTTCATCCTTCTTTTGGTCCCTCTCATCCAGTCGACAGTCTTTCGATCGAGGTTCGCGGGCAATAGCCCATATCCGATATTTCCGAGTCGGATCTGAGCCGGGCACCATTGCTCTCTGCGGCGGCAAACAGATATCCAGAGCATGCGCGATACGGGGCCATGGGCCGGCCTTCCGATGAGCCTGAGGTGATGGAGGCCTCCCAGGCCGAGCAGTTCGTGCTCGACCTGCTGAGATCCACCGGTCCACTCACGACCATGCAGGTGGAGGTGGCCGCCAGGAAGGAGCACAAGCAATGCCCCGACCAGACAGTGCTCTTCCTGACCAAGATGAAGCGGAAGGGCCTGATCAAGGGCGAGGTCTCGCTCGAGAAGCGGGGCTGGCTCTGGTGGGTACCGTAGGCTAGCCGCTCGGCGGCTAGTCCTTCCCGTACTTTATGACCGATGTCCTTGCGATGGTGTCGGTCCACTTCTGCCTCGGGTCCCTGGTATCGATGGCCATGCCGATTATCCAGTCGAGCAGGAGAACGGGCGCGAACACCTTCGTGACGTTCCTGATCAGAACCTGCGATGTAGTCATCTGGCCCGTGATCGGGACCGCCTTGAGCTTCATCAGCATCTTGCCGACCGTGCCCCCGATGGCGGACTCGAAGAGCGCGGCGTACAGGAACAGGAATATGCCGAACCACCACCACGGGTAGTACCACATCATGCCGAGCACCTGGAACAGCACCGAGATCGGGACGAAGATGATTATCGAGTCGATCACCAGCGCGACGACCCTCCTGACCCAGTGCTCCTGGAGGGCCTTGTCCTGGGCGAGGTAGTCAAATCCCGTGACCATGTTGTGGCAACTCCTTCCGTTCTCGGATGCCCCGCTCGTCTATATTTGTTTCGCGGGAGGGCCCCTGCCACTCGGATCGCCCGTCTCTCATCACTCAGTCAGCAGGTAAGTTATCGTCATCGTGGCGCCCACGTATCTGCGCCCTCCCCTAAGAAGCATATGGCCAGATTCGTCGATCCTCGCCCCATCCCTTTATAACCGGCCCCGGACTACCTCCACGAGCATGTCAGTCATCCGTCTCTACGCGCTCATGGAGCACGAGGACGACCCCAAGAAGTGCACGGCCGCGAAGCTCGTGCGGTTCAGAAGGGCCCTCGAGGTCACGGGCAGGACCAGCGTGCCCCGGGGAGCGATAGTCCTCGACCCGGAGGCAGAGCAGGCGGTCTCGAGGGCCGACCGCGAGGCCGCGGTCAAGCGCGGGCTCCTGGTGCTGGACTGCTCCTGGAACAGGCTCACGAGGTTCCCGGAGATCAAGCGGGGCCTAGGGCACCGCGCCCTGCCATTCCTGCTGGCGGCCAACCCGACCAACTTCGGCAAGCCCCAGAGGCTTAGCAGCGCGGAGGCCCTCTCGGCGGCGCTCTACATAATGGGCGAGAAGCAGCACGCGGCCGAGCTCATGGACCTGTTCAAGTGGGGGCCCGTGTTCATCGACATCAACCGCGAGAGGCTGGAAGCGTACGCCGCCGCCGAGGACAGCTCGGGGGTCGTGAGCGCGCAGGAGAGGATGCTACTCGCAGTAGGCAGGCAATGAGAACGAACAAGCAAGCCGCACCCTCTAGCTTTTTGTATACATTAACAGATTGCCTAGACCCTTTTGCCGAGCTTTCAGGGAAGGGCAGGGGCATCGACCGTTCGAACCGGGGGGAGCTGAACGCCTAAGGAGTACACGCCTGAGGACCTAGTCGCCATCTGGGAGGAGTTCCTAGGTGGTCAGGAGCGGAGGCACCAGGTGTCCGCGATTGCGGACCTGTATCCAGACGTGCGGAGCGTGTACGTGGACTTTTCCGAAGTCGAGAGGTTCGACCCCGACCTCGCGAACTACACCCTCATGAACCCGACGCTCTCGCTCAAGTCTGCAGAGGATGCCCTCAAGAGGATGGTCTCCCACACCCTCACAGAGCCCTTCGTGCACTTCAGGATAAAGTTGCTCCCCCACGACTCTCGGGTGGAGATTAGGAAGCTGAGGGCGAAGCACCTCGGGACGTTCGTGTCGATCGAGGGCCTCGTCAGGAAGGCGACCGAGGTCCGGCCCAAGGTCACGGTCGCGGAGTTCGAGTGCGCCAGGTGCGGCCACCGGACGACCGTGGTCCAGGAGGGCATGCAGTTCCGGGAGCCCCTCGAATGCTCGAAGGACGAGGGCGGCTGCGGGAGGGGTACTGGCTCGACCAGGTTCAAGCTCCTGACCGACCCGTCCAAGTTCGTCGACACCCAGAAGATCGAGATCCAGGAGCCGCCAGAGGGCCTCAGGGGCGGCGCCCAGCCCGAAAGGCTCGTGGGGTTCATCGAGGATGACCTGTCCGGGAGGATATCGCCCGGGGACAGGCTCATCCTGAACGGCATACTCAGGAGCCAGCAGAAGGGCACGCAGGTCAAGTCCACGCTGTTCGAGATCAACCTCGATGTCAACTCCGTCGAGTACGAGGAGCACGAGTACGAGGAGATCATGATCACGCCCGAGGACGAGCTCAAGATCCGCGAGTTCTCGACCTCCGTGGACGTCTTCGAGAAGATCATCGCCTCGATATCGCCGACGATATACGGGTACACCCAGGAGAAGGAGGCGCTCGCGCTCCAGCTGTTCGGGGGCGTCAGCAAGGTCATGGACGACGGCACGAGGATCAGAGGAGACATCCACATCGCGCTCATTGGCGACCCGGGCACCGCGAAGTCGCAGATACTCAGGTACATGGCCCTGCTGGCCCCGAGGGGGATATACACATCGGGGAAGGCGTCGTCCGCGGCCGGCCTCACGGCCGCCGCCGTGAAAGACGAGTTCGGCGAGGGCAGGTGGACGCTCGAGGCGGGCGCCCTTGTCCTGGCGGACAAGGGCCTCGCGTGCATCGACGAGCTCGACAAGATGAACGATCAGGACAGGTCCAGCATACACGAGAGCCTGGAGCAGGGGACGATCTCCGTGGCGAAGGCGGGCATCACGGCCACGCTCCAGTCGAGGTGCGCCGTGCTGGGTGCCGCGAACCCGAAGTACGGGAGGTTCGACGAGAACAGGAACATCGCGGAGCAGATTGACCTCCCGCCCGCGCTGCTGTCCAGGTTCGATGCCATATTCACGATGACCGACCGGCCGGACTCCGAGCAGGACCGGAAGGTCGCTGGACACATACTCAAGGCCCACAGGCGCGGTGAGATCAAGCTTCACGAATCGCCCGAGAACATCACCGAGGTGGACGCCGCCGAGATCATGCGCGACAGCGACGGGCTGGTGCCGGCGATGGAGCGGGACTTCCTGAGGAAGTATGTCGCGTACAGCAAGCGGCTGACGCCGATCATGAGCGACGAGGCCATGCGCACCTTGGAGGGATACTACATCTCGATCAGAAAGCTGGGCGAGGGCGAGGAGGCCTCGGTGCCGATTACCGCCCGACAGCTCGAGGCGCTCATCAGAATGTCCGAGGCCAGCGCACGCGCCAGGCTGAGCCAGATAGTCGGGAGCGACGACGCCAGCCGCGCGATCAAGATCGTCGAGTACTACCTGCAGAAGGTCGCGAGCGAGGGCGGCAAGCGCGACATCGACCTCATCGCGACCGGGACCAGCAGGAGCCAGAGAGAGCAGATCTACGTCCTCAGGAGCCTGGTCCAGCAGCTGTCCGACGAGCGCAGGGGCGTGAGCGCCGAGGAGCTGATCCAGAAGGCAGGCTCGGAGAACATCCCCGAAGACCGCGTGCGCGCGCTGCTGAAGAGGCTCAGCGATGCGGGCGAGATCTACTCCCCGCAACCAGGATACTACAAGCTCGCGAGCGAGGAGCGGATCGGATGATCTGCGCGAAGGTCTACCGGCAGGGCATCGAGACCCTGGTCGCGGCGTGCGACGAGGACATCGTGGGCCAGACTTTCAGGTCGAAGGGCCTCAAGATACAGGTCTCCGAGGGGTTCTACAGGGGCGACTCGGGGGGCGAGGACCTGCTCGTCAGCCGGCTCGAGATGGCGACCATCGCCAACCTCGTGGGCAAGAAGACGATCGAGATCGCGGTGAGGCACGGCTTCGTGGACCCCGCGTGCGTGATCGAGATCGGGGGCGTCCCCCACGCCCAGATGGCGAGGATGATGTAGTTGTTCTGCGTCGAGTGCGGGCGCGAGGCCGAGCTGATCGGCTCCGTCTGCAAGGAGTGCTACTCGAAGAAGCACGAGATCGTTTCGCTCCCGGACCACGTCGACCTAACCATGTGCGCCCACTGCTCGTCGATGGAGACCCCCACAGGCTGGAAGGACGTGCCCTCGATGCGCGATGCGGTCGAGCAGGCCGTCGAATCCGCTCTCGTGCTGGCCAAGGACGCGAGGGTATCGGACTCGAAGGTCACCATCACCGAGAAGGACGAGAGGAACTTCCAGGCGGACATCGACCTCACCGTCTCCCTGGGCGGCGTCGGGTTCGACAGGCGGCTCAGCACCATCGTCCGGCTGAAGCGGGGCTCGTGCAACGAGTGCTCGAAGCAGCAGGGGCGGTACTACGAGGCGATCCTGCAGGTCCGGGGTCCGGATAGGAGCCTCCCGGAGGCGACCGAGCGCGAGATAGAGCGAATGGTCCAGGACAGGGTCGCGTCGATGCGCAAGGGCTCGAGGGAGGTGTTCGTCAGCAAGATCGAGCGCGTCAAGGGCGGCCTGGACTTCTACTTCAGCACCATCCAGGCGGCCCGGAACATCGCCCGTGAGCTCGAGTCGCTGATGTGCGCGGAGTACAAGGAGAGCTCGAGCCTGTGGGGCCGCAGGGACGGGAAGGATGTCTACAGGATGACGTACCTTGTGCGGCTGCTCGGGTTCGGGAAGGGGGACGTCGTCGAGCTTGACAAGAGGCTGACGTACGTCACGGCGCTTGGCAGGGGCATGCTCCGGGGCGTGGACCTCATGACGGGCGAGGAGCGCTCGGTCCGCCTTCAGGGCCAGGACGAGTGCGCGCTCGTGGTGCCAAGGAAGAGGATCCTCGACGCCGTGGTCGTGACCGAGTCGAAGGACGAGCTGCAGGTGCTCGACCCAGAATCGATGCAGACCGTCGACGTGCGCAAGCCGAACGGGTTCTCGCGCAGTGGCGACCACATCAGGCTAGTCAAGGCGAAGGATGGGTATTTCGCGCTCAGCGACAGCTGGTAGCAGCAGTCTGGCCTGTCCCTGCAAAAGCCTTAATTCCGAGTCCTCCTTCTCGAAGCAAGGGGTAATGGATAGCATGCTCAGTGAGGCGGACATACAGAACGTGACCGTCGAGCTGCTCAGGAAGGCCGTCGTCAAGCTCCCCCGGGACGTCGAGGACGCCCTGAGGAAGGCGTACGCAAGCGAGACCGACGAGGTCCCCAAGATGCAGCTCAAGGCGATTGTCGACAACATAGACCTTGCCATCAAGGGCAACACGCCCATGTGCCAGGACACGGGTGTGACGATATTCTACGTCACGCTCCCGAGGGAGTGCAAGGTGAATGTCGAGAAGGGGATCGTCGAGGGCGTGAGGCGCGCAACCAAGGAGGTACCGCTCAGGCCGAACGCCGTGCACCCGCTCACCAGGAAGAACCCGGGGGACAACGTGGGCGAGAGGATGCCGTTCATCAACTGGAAGCTCCACGACCAGGACTACATCGAGATCACGGTCATGACGAAGGGCGCAGGCTCGGAGAACATGAGCGCGATGGCCATGCTCACGCCCTCGGCGGGCGTGAAGGGCATCAAGGAGTTCGCGCTCAACACGGTGCTCAAGGCCGGGAGCAACCCATGCCCTCCGACGATCATCGGGTTGGGCATCGGCGGTTCATCGGACATCGCGATGAAGCTCGCGAAGGAGGCGCTCCTGAGGCCGATTGACGTCCGCCACAAGGACCCCGAGATCGCGAAGCTCGAGACCGAGCTCTACGAGGCGATAAACATGCTCGGGATCGGGCCTATGGGCCTCGGCGGGAAGACCACCATGCTCGGGCTGAACATCGAGTACGCGTACTGCCACACGGCCAGCCTGCCTGTTGCGGTGAACGTCCAGTGCTGGGCGGGACGAAGGGCCACTGTCCGGATATTCCCAGATGGCAAGACCAAGTTCATGACGCACGAGGGGTGATGAAGATGCCGAAGAGATTGAAGACTCCGCTCGCCGAGAAGGACGTCCGGGACCTCAAGCTGGGGGAGACCATCTTCCTCGACGGTGTGGTGATGACCGGGAGGGACGAGGTCCACATACACGCCCTGGACTACCTCGAGAAGGGCAAGAAGATGCCCGTGGACTTCAAGGGCGCGGCCCTGTTCCACTGCGGCCCGATCATGCGGAAGGCAGGGGACAAGTGGGAGGTCGTCGCCGCGGGCCCGACCACGAGCTCGAGGATGAACTCGCTTGAGCCTCAGTTCATCGAGAAGTTCAGGCCCGGGGCGATCATCGGGAAGGGCGGCATGTCCCAGCCGACCATCGACGCGATGAAGAAGTACGGGTGCGTCTACCTCGCGATAACCGGCGGGGCCGCCGTGCTGGCCGCCAAGGGATTCAAGAGCGTCTCGGGGGTCGAGTGGTACGAGCTCGGCATGCCAGAGGCGATCTGGATCATGAACGCCGATAACTTCGGCCCTCTTACGGTGGCGATAGACGCGCACGGCAACAGCCTCTTCACCGCCGTGAACGCCAAGGTCAAGGAGAACGAGGCCAAGGCCAGGGAGAAGCTCGGCCTGAAGTGAACCCTTCCATCATTCCGAGGGCGGGCCCTTTCTCGCATCTTTCCGGTCAGCATCCTTCGCGTTGCCGTTCTGCCCAGGTGGCTGGCCCTCTTCCCCTTCCTGTTCCTCCGCCTCGTCGTAGATCGCAGGGGCGTTCTCCGGGGCCTGGAAGGTCCTGATCCTGAGATAGACCGCGATCGCGAGGATCAGTATGGTGATGAACAGCGCGAGGATCATCATCGAGTGCGCGAGGTCGAACCCGAACACGAATCCGCTGAAGCCCTTGCGCACAGGCTGCATGAAGTAGGTGTTGTTCGACACGACGGCGGAGGACGCGTTGACATTGTCGACCTCTACCGGCTGGAACCCCGTCGCCTGGAACTGCAGGGTGTAGTTGCCGTCCGCCAGCATCGTGAACTCGAACTGGCCCTCGAAGTTCGTCTCCTTCGTGAACTGCTTCCCGTCCGGGCCGATTATCGTCACAGTGACGGAGACCAGAGGAGCGCTCGTGTCCAAATTAAGGACCTCTCCCCTGACGATGGCCCCCGGTAGGGCGATGAGCTCGATGTCCACCCTGACCTGTCCTCCTACGGGGAGCACCACGTTCGGGACCTGCGCGAGAGCATACCCTTCGAGCTGCGCGGAGATCGTGTATGTCCCCGCCGTCAAGTTCTCCAGGCTATAGTCTCCCTCGACGTCCGTGAAGTTGAAGATGTTCGTGCCTACGACGGAGACGTTCACCTTGGGCTGGAGATATGTCCCAGACTTCACGGTCCCGTAGATCCTGGTCGGCTTCTCAGTGAGCGTGAAGTTGACGTTGTTCGTCACGTTGCCTCTCACCACAACGATGCCCGTGAGGGCCTCGGGGAAGAACCCATCCTTCGTCGCGGTCAGGGTATATGTCCCGGGCGGAAGGTCCGAAAGGATATAGCTCCCATCATCCAGGTTCGTGACGGAGGTCGTGGTCGCCCCGACGGTATAGGTTATGTTGGTGGCGTTGAGGAGATCGCCCGTGTCGGCGTGCATCACCCACCCTGAGATGTACCCGAGCTGGGAATGCAGCGTGAAATCGAGCCGGAGGCTGATTCCGGCCGAGACGGGTGTGCTGTTGCTGAAAGCATCATCGTACCCGGGGGCCGTTGCGACCACATCATAGTATCCTGTCGGCAGGCCTCCAAGGGTGTAGGTCCCATCCACGCTGGACACATTCGCGACATATGTCGGTCCCGAGGTGTTTGCCGCGGAGACGGTCGCATCCTGGACGTAGCCAAGGGGGCTGTTCACGATCCCCCAGATCATGCCGCCGGTGACCGTGAGCGTGACATTGGTGGTCGCATTTGAAGACACGGGGACGGGCGTCTGCGCGCTGTCCAGGTACCCCGACTTGGCCGCCCAGAGGGTGTACGAGGTCACGTTGTCCGCGAGCCCGGTTATCAGGACGTTCCCGTTGCTGTCAGTCGTCCAAGGAGAGCTGGTGTTGTCGACGATGCTCACCTGGGCGCTGCTCATCGGTCTCCCTACGTCGTCAGTGACGGTGACGTTTATCCGGACCGTTAACCAGGCATCGGAGATGCTCGCCCTGTGAGGAGCGTCCCTTCCGGCGGGCTCGGCAATGATAGTCGCGCACGCGGCCGTCGCGAGCAGAAGCAAGGCCAACGCGATCGTCTTGATGTTGGAGTGCATGGTCCAGACCAGCTCGTGGCTCTTCCGCACTTCATCGGTTCAATGCGATAAATAGGTTTTCTCCTCTCCTGTCGCCCCGCGGCGCCGCTCACAGGTCCCCGTCAGACATGAAGAGCAGCACGAGCGCCGCGAGCCCCATGAAGAACCCTGGGATCCCCCCTGCCAGGATCCCCAGGCCAGCCCCGGCGAGGGCGAGCGAGAGGCTCTTGCCAAGAATGGCCGCAATGCCGCCTGCGATCGCCACGACGCCTGCGACCAGGAAGATTATCTCGCAGATGCCGTACGAGGTCAGCCCCGTGAGGAGGTCCAGGGAGTGGAACCAAGGCTCGTTCAGCATCGCGGACGCGCCATTGACGAGCGCCAGAAACCCGCTGAGTATTGTGAGCCATCCGGCAATCCCTCTGAAGCTCGTCCATCGCCTATCCTGCGTCTGCAGCGGCTCCACAGGAGTTTCCGATCTTGTGGACGATCCTGATTCTGTCATGCGGTCTCCGCCATGCATCTTCGTCCTCTCAATGTGTGATGAGATAGAAAGGATTTGAGGCCAGCGGGTGCTCGACCGTAAGATGATGGCTGCCCCTACGATCGTGATGAGCGGTCTCCACACGTCGAGGGGCAGTTTGTTTCACCTCGGCCGCTGTAAACGTTTTAATAGCCTGGCTGAATAACGAAGCAAGATAGACGGTCAGCGCACCATGATAACAAGGATAGATAGGAGCGCAAGCACTGACGAAGTCCTAGGGTTGATGCACCCTGTGGTCTCGGAGTGGTTCAGGTCCAAGTTCAAGGACCTGACGGAGGCTCAGGCAATGGCCGTGCCGCTGATCCACGCCCGGAAGAACGTTCTCGTGTCGTCTCCGACCGGTTCGGGGAAGACCCTCACAGCGTTCCTGTCCATCCTGAACGAGCTCATCCTGCTTTCCGGCCAGGGCAAGCTCGAGGATAGGATATACGCGGTCTACGTCTCCCCCTTGAAGGCGCTGGCCAACGACATCAACGAGAACCTGTTGAAGCCTCTCGCCGAGATCTCTGAAGCGTTCGCCTCCAAGGGCCTGCAGCCGCCAGAGGTGAAGGTCGCGGTCAGGACCGGCGACACGCTCGCGAGCGAGCGGCAGAAGCAGGCGAGGGCTCCCCCGCACATATTCATCACCACGCCAGAGTCCCTCTCCCTCGTTCTGTCGACCCCTGTTTTCAGCAAGAAGTTCGAGGGCGTCGACTACGTCATCATAGACGAGGTCCACGAGATATGCGACTCGAAGAGGGGCGTGGCGCTTTCGGTCGCGGTCGAGCGCCTCCAGAGCATAGTTCGGAAGGAGTTCGTCAGGATCGGCCTGTCGGCGACCGTCGCGCCGCTGGACGAGGTCGCAGGGTTCCTTGTCGGCCTCAGGGACGGGAAGGCCCGAGACGTGAGCATAGTCGAGGTGTTCAAGCAGAGGGACCTGGACCTCCAGGTCATCTGCCCTACCAAGGACATGACATCTCTCTCTTATGAGGTCGTGAACTCCAAGATGTACGACCTTCTCAAGGAGATGATCGAGGCGCACCGGACGACCCTCGTGTTCACGAACACCAGGAGCGGGGCCGAGAGCGTCGTCTACAAGCTGAAAGAGCGCGGGCTCGAGAACATAGGCGCCCATCACGGAAGCCTCAGCAGGGAGACCCGGATGGACGTGGAGAACAGTCTCAGGGGAGGCCTGCTCCAGGCCGCTGTCTCATCGACCTCGCTCGAGCTCGGGATCGACATCGGCTCGATAGACCTGGTGGTCCAGATAGGTTCTCCCAAGTCGGTCGCGAAGGGCCTGCAGAGGGTCGGGAGGGCCGGACACCAGTACGGGGGCACATCGAAGGGCAGGATAGTGGTGTTCGAGAGCGACGACCTGGTCGAGTGCGCGGTCCTCTGCAGGGCGGCGCATCAGAAGATGATAGATCGGGTCACTATCCCGATGAACTCGCTGGACGTGCTCGCCCAGAGCCTTGTCGGGCTCTCCATCGAGCGCAAGTGGAACGCCGACGACGCCTACGAGCTGGTCAAGCGGTCATAC
>JAJYIS010000104.1 GCA_021789945.1 Thermoplasmata archaeon
ATGATCGAGTACGCCCCGCGCTTCTTCCCGATCAGCTCGAGGGCCCTGTTCGCGATGACCTCGTTGAAGTTCATGTTGAACGAAGTGCCAGCGCCCGCCTGGAAGTCGTCGACGACGAACTGTTCGTGGAGCTTACCGGAGAGGATCTCGTCGCATGCGGAGACTATCGCCTCGGCGATATAGGGCTCGAGCCAGCCGACATCCTCGTTCGCCAGCGCGGCGGCCTTCTTCACCATCGCGTACGCGTTGATGAACTCCGGCCGCGCGCGTATCCCACTGACAGGGAAGTTCTCGATCGCCCTCAGGGTCTGAATGCCGTAGTACGCGTCCGCCGGCACCTCGCGCGCGCCGAGCGAGTCGCGCTCCTTCCTCATCTTCAAGAGAGATGGCCTCCGTGTGGATGCGCTCCGCCATTTTGCTCTGAGCTATTCAAAGTTGTCCCTGCCAGTTTTCTTTGCCGGCGCCGTCACGTCGAAGCTTTTAATCCAAGGTCGATATTAGGAACGAGGGGAGAAACAAGTTGAACGAGAAGATCCACGCGCACTTCAAGCATATGGGCGGATACAAGTTCGAGATAACCTACGACGAGCTGCCCACGGCCAGGATAGTCTCGGACGAGCCGGCCCCGATCGGCGAGTCCGCAGGTCCGAGCGCGGCGATGCTGCTCGCGAGCGCGGTCGGGCATTGCCTCTGCTCGAGCCTCCTGTTCTGCCTCGAGAAGTCGCGGGCCAAGGCGACGGACCTCAAGACCGATGTCGACTTGACCCTGACGAGGAACGAGAAGGGCAGGTGGCGGATTAAGGAGATAAAGGTCAAGATGAAGCCGACAGTTGCAGATGTTGACCGAGAAAAGTGGGAACGCTGCAAGGGCATGTTCGAGGACTTCTGCGTCGTCACCGCGAGCGTCCGGGAAGGCATCAAGGTCGATGTAGAAGTCGAGAAGGATTGAGAAGCAGGAGGTACACGCTATGCCGCTGATAGGTTCGAAGGAAAGGGAATTCCTCGTCAAGGAGTTCTCCGAGAAGCTCGTCAACGATGTGCGCCTGGTGGTCTTCACGCAGGAGATGCCGTGCAACTTCTGCAGGGAGACAGTCGAGGTCGCGACGGAGATATCGCAGACCTCGCCGAAGGTCAAGCTCGAAGTCTACGACTTCGTGAAGGACCAGATGAAGGCGCAGGAGTTCAGGATCGACAAGATACCGGCGATGGCGGTGATCGGGGCCAAGGACTACGGGGTCAGGTTCTACGGCATCCCGTCGGGCTACGAGTTCACTTCGCTCATAGGCGCGGTACTCGACGTCTCCAGGGGCGTGAGCAGCCTCAGCCAGAAGTCGAAGGACCTGCTCAAGGGGGTGGACCAGGCGGTCCACATACAGGTGTTCGTCACGCCGACATGCCCGTACTGCCCGGCGGCCGTGAGGCTCGCGCACAGGCTCGCGATCGAGAGCGACATGATCTGGGCCGACATGGTGGAGGCGAACGAGTTCGTCCCCCAGGCGCAGAAGTACGGCGTGATGAGCGTCCCGAAGATCATCATCAACGAGAAGCACGAGATCTCAGGAGCGCTGCCGGAGGAGATGTTCGTGGACCACGTGATGCACGCGATCTCGCAGCGCGAACCCCTGCAGCCGAGATAGAGGTCAAGGAGGTCGGAGCGTGAGCGCGCGAGAGAGCAGGAGCGAACGGCTGGATCACGCCCTGGCCATGCTCCGCGCGCTCAAGGGAGTGAAGGAGGCCTTCTTCCTGACGAAGGTGATGGAGGACGGCCTAACGAAGATCGAGAGAAGCTACCCGTCGCTCGGCCCGCTCGCGATCAAGAACGACGGCGTCCGGGAATGCCTCAGGCGCCAGCATCTAGTGTGCATCATCAAGGACCGGCACTTCCGCCCACCGCCCGTGCCGACGGTCGTCCTGATGGACGAGGACGGGAACATCATCGGGCGGGAGCTCCTTCCAGGCGAGAAGCTCCCGGCCGAGAAGAAGCGCAAGGTCATCAGGGTCGGGGAGGACTTCGTGATATTCTTCGAGAAGGGGCAGGGGAAGGGCGCGAGGTTCGTGCTCCCGCCCGTGCCCTTCAAGGAGGTGGAGGAGCTAGACGGCGTTTGCAGTGTTATATCCTCGAGCCCCTCGACCGCTGGCGACTTCTTCCTGAGGCAGTGCGCCGGCCTGGACGACGACCCGAAGCTCGCGTCCGTGCTCATCGGGTTCGACCTGGTCTGAGCGCGAAAGCGTCTTTTCGAACTGCAGGTACGATTTGGACACCTTTTCCGAACTAACGGGCGGCTCTTCGAAGAACCGCTCAAAAGCAGCGCCCCTGAATAGCACCATTTCCGACAGAATAGGCCTGTTAATGGGCAATCTTTAAATTCGCTCTCGGCATCCGCGTTTTCAATCATCCTGCACGGGATGTCTTCTCGGGCGGGATTGAAGGCCAATGGTGTTTAGAATGGTAGGCAAAGCGAATCCGTTCGAAGAAATGAAGAAGATGGTCGACAAGGCAGGGAAGACACTGGGTCTCGACGCAGGAGTGATTGAGGTCCTGAAGAACCCGAAGAGGGAGCTCCACGTGCACTTCCCCGTGAAGATGGACGATGGATCGATCAAGGTCTTCACCGGATACAGGGTCCAGCACAACGAGGCCCGCGGCCCCTTCAAGGGCGGCATCAGGTACCACCCGCAGGTGGACATCGATGAGGTAAGGGCCCTATCGTCCTGGATGACCTGGAAGACCGCGACGGCCGACATCCCCTACGGCGGCGCCAAGGGCGGCATCATCTGCGACCCCAAGAAGATGTCCGTGGGCGAGATCGAGAGGATGACGCGCAGGTACGCGTCCGAGATATCGATCATCATAGGCCCGGAGAAGGACATACCCGCGCCCGATGTGAACACTGGCGGCCGGGAGATGGCATGGATCATGGACACTTTCAGCATGCAGAAGGGATACGCGGTTCCGGGTGTCATCACGGGGAAGCCAAGGGAGCTCGGAGGCTCGCTCGGCAGGCCAGAGGCGACATCCAGGGGGCTCGTGTTCTGCGTCCGTGAGGCAGCCAAGAAGATCGGTCTGAACCTGAAGGGCGCGACTGTAGCGATCCAGGGGTACGGCAATGTCGGCGCGTTCGCCCACAAGCTTATCGAGCGCGACTTCGGCGCGAAGGTCATCGCGGTGACGGACTCCAAGGGCGGCATAATCAACGAGAAGGGGCTGAAGTACGACGATGTCTGGGCGCACAAGGTCAAGACCGGCAGCGTCATCGGATACCCGGGCTCGAAGCCAATCTCGAACGAGGACATACTGGAGCTCAAGGTCGACGTGCTGCTGCCATGCGCTCTCGAGAACGTCATCACGAAGGACAACGCCGCGAAGATCAAGGCCAAGATATCAGGCGAGGGCGCGAACGGCCCGACCACTTTCGAGGCCGACGCCGTCATGTGGAAGAACGGCGTGCTCGTCCTGCCGGATATCCTCGCGAACTCCGGCGGAGTGACCGTCTCGTACTTCGAGTGGGTCCAGAACAACTACAACTACTACTGGACCGAGGAAGAGGTCAACCAGCGCCTGGACAAGAAGATCACCACGGCGTTCCACGAGGTCTGGGACATGCACGAGAAGCAGAAGTGCAACATGAGGGACGCAGCGTACCTCGTGGCGGTCAAGAGGGTCGCGGACGCGACGAAGCTCAGGGGCTTCTACCCGTAGACGCCCGACTCAAACTCAAACCCATCCGGGGAGTTCCCCCGGATGGACACCCGATTCTTTTCAGGACCTTACCCCTTCGACGGCAAGCTAATTGCATAGATACGCGGATGTCCCGACCATGTGCGCCTACAAGCCGTCCCGGGTGGAGTTTCTCCTCGACCCCCTCCTCGAGCGGACGCTCGGCCGGGGACGAATCGCCAGGTTCATCGAGTACACCAGACTGAAGGGCGATGAGAGGATCATGGACTTCGGCTCGGGACCGGGCGTGATGTCGATGGCGATTGCCACGAGGCTGGAGAAGGGCGGGGGAAGGCTCACCTGCCTCGACGTCACCGAGGGATGGATGCGCATCGCCAAGAAGAGGCTGGGCAAGATGCCGAACGTCGACTTCATCTTCGGGGACATCAGGGGCAAGTCGATCCCTGAAGGGTCCTATGACGGCATCGTGATCAACTACGTCATCCACGACATCGACAAGCCGGACAGGAAGCCGATCGTCGAGGCGCTTGCGAGGGCCCTTGCCAAGGGAGGGCGGATCTACATCCGAGAGCCCGTCCTGCGCGGCCACGGCATGCCCCCGGAGGAGCTGAGAGGGCTCATGAGAGACAGCGGTCTGGAGGAGACGAGGTTCGAGCTGACGAAGCCTAGGCTCACTGCGACCTACACCAAGAAGTGATTGGGACCTACTTGGACGAGCCGATTATCGCGCTGCCGACCTCGTCCACGAGGACGACCTGCTGCTTGCCGGTCTTCATGTCCCTCAGGGTCACAGACCGCTTGGCCATCTCCTCGTTTCCGACGATGATCGCGTAGCTGGCGCCCACGGAAGCGGCGTACTTGAGGTTCTTGCTCAGGTTCCTCCGCATGATGTCTACATCGGCCTTCAGGCCCTGCGACCTCAGGCGGGCGACGATCCCGAACGCGTACTTCCTCATGTCGTCCTTCGCGGGGATGACATAGGCGTCCAGGGGAGCGGGGGTCTTGATCGGGCCCTCGGCCTCCACGGCGAGCACGACCCTGTCGATCCCGATCGCGAAGCCAGTGCTGAACACGGGCTCCCCGCCGAAGAGCTCGGAGAGCGTGTAGGACCCGCCACCGAGTATCTGCTTCTCAGCCCCCAGCCTGGGAGCGTCGACCTCGAAGACCATCCCGGAGTAGTAGTCCAGCCCGCGGACAATTCCCAGGTCGACCTGGCACTCCTCGATGCCGTAGAGCTTCAGGACGTCGAACACCTCCCTGAGGTGCCTCGTCGCGTCCGAGTCCTCGAGGTTGTTCAGCTCGTCGATCCCTCCCTTGATGTCCGCGATCGAGACGATCTTGTCGAACAGCCCCCTGGGCAGGGCCTTCGCGTCGAACACATCGCCCATCGCGTCGAAGTCCTCCTTGTCCAGCATCCTGAGGATCTCGGCGGCAGTCGCCTCGTCCTTGATCTGGTCCTTCACGAGCGACTTCAGGATGCCTATGTGCCCGATCCTGACGACGAAGTTCTCGAGCCCCGCGCTCCTGATGCAGTTCACTGCGAGCGCGATTATCTCAGCGTCGGTCTCCGGGGTCTTTGTCCCGATGAGCTCAGCGCCTATCTGGAAGAACTCCCTGTACCTGCCGCTCTGTGGGTTCTCGTACCTGAAGCAGTTGCCCAGGTAGTAGAGCTTGAGCGGCTTCGGCATCGTCGACATCTCGTTGACGTAGAACCTTATCACGGCGGCCGTGATCTCCGGCCTGAGGGCCATCTCACGGTCGCCCTTGTCCTTGAAAACGTACATCTCGTCGATGATTCCTTGGCCCGACCTTAGCGTGAATAGCTCGGAGTGCTCGAAGGTCGGGGTGACGACCTCGCCGAATCCGAACCTGGCGCAGGCGTCCCGCATGGCCTGCTCGACCTTCCTTCGCTTGGCCATCTCGGCGGGCCCGAAGTCCCTGGTACCCCTAGGTCGCTGAATCATCTGCCGTGAGAAGGAGCACCCGTTTCTTAATGCTTTTGGGTTCTGTAGTAATTCGGATGATGAAGCGACCACGATGGTGAAAAACAGCTGCTTCGACTACATGCACTCGATTGAGGATTGTATAGCCAGCTCCTTGAGACTCAAGATGCCAGTCAGGGGAGTGGTGTTCCGACTTTCGTCGAGCCTTCCCCCGGAAGCCGAGTCCCTGCTACGGGACTTCCGGCTGGCGGTGAATGAAGCTGTGAGAGCTGGCATCTCGACAGGCACATAAACGCCAGCCTGAACCTGCTGCAGACAGCCATCTCCAAGGGATTGGAGGTGGCAGGGGGTCTACGGTTCGACCCCGGCGCGTTCCAGCATGACGTGATGACGACC
>JAJYIS010000105.1 GCA_021789945.1 Thermoplasmata archaeon
CTGCCGCATATGTCGTAACAGGCCATTGTGACATCTGTTCCCTCCGATCCGGCCAGCATCGGAACCGGGACCGTAACGATGGTCCAAGTTCGTATCGACTACAGGTAGTCCGCGAAGACTGTTGCAATGCCCGTCAGAATGACACCACCCGATTTGATACAGAGCCGATTTTTCGAAAAGGTTTTTTATGCGGGTGGAATACACCCCCTAACAGGAGGCTTCAAAATGGCTTCAATGCCTAAAGACATCGAAATCGCGCAAGCAGCGAAGGTGCAGCCCATCGAGGAGATCGCGAAGAAGGTAGGACTGTCCCGCGACGACCTCGACTTCTACGGGAAATACAAGGCCAAGGTGCCCTTGGATGTCCTGAAGAAATTCGAGAAGAACAAGGATGGAAAGCTCATCTTCGTGACCGCAATCACCGCTACCAAGGCAGGCGAGGGCAAGACGGTCACATCGATCGGCCTGTGCCAGGCCATGGGCGTGCTCGGGAAGAAGGTCATGCTGTCCCTCAGGCAGCCGTCCCTCGGCCCGACTTTCGGGATCAAGGGAGGGGCCACGGGCGGCGGGTACTCTCAGGTCTATCCCATGTGGGACATCGACCTGCACTTCACCGGGGACATACATGCGGTGGGCGCGGCGCACAACCTCCTGTCAGTCCTCGTGGAGAACCACATCGACAAGAGGAACACGCTCCAGATAGACCCGACCCGGATCACGCTGCGGAAGGTCATGGACATGAACGCGAGGGAGCTTAGGAAGATCGTCGTCGGCCTCGGCGGGAGGAAGGACGGCGGGATACCGCACGAGAGCGGGTTCGACATCACGGTCGCCTCCGAGATCATGGCCATCCTGGCACTTTCAAAGGACATCGCAGACCTGAGGCAGAGGCTGTCGAGGATAGTCGTGGGATACACCTATGACAACAAGCCGGTCACCGCTGACAAGCTGAATGGGATAGGTTCGATGTGCCTCCTGCTTAAGGACGCGATCGCGCCCAACCTCGTGCAGACCCTCGAGGGACAGCCGGCGTTCATCCATGGCGCGCCCTTCGCGAACATCGCGCACGGAAACAGCTCGATCATCGCGACCAAGTACGCGCTCAAGATGGCAGACTATGTGATCACAGAGGGCGGCTTCGCGGCCGACCTCGGCGGGGAGAAGTTCTTCGACATCGTCTGCAGGACCGCGGGCCTGAAGCCCTCTGTCGCAGTGCTGGTCTCCAGCGTCAGGGCTCTCAAGATGCACGGAGGAATGAGCGAGGACGAGCTGGAGGAGATCCTCGATAAGAAGGTGCCGTCAAAGGAGGACGCGAAGAAGCACCTCGAATACCTCGAGAAGGGCTTCGCGAACCTCGACAAGCACATCGAGAACATGCACAAGTTCGGCGTGCCCGTCGTGGTCGCGCTGAACAGGTTCCCGACCGACACCCAGGAGGAACTCGACCTGCTGAAGAAGCACTGCGACGACAAGGGCGTGAGATCTGCCCACTCGCGGGTGTTCGCGGAAGGCGGCAAGGGAGGAGTCGAGCTCGCGAAGGCGGTCCTCGAGTGCATCGAGAAGGAGAAGGCGGACTTCAAGTTCCTGTACGACGAGAAGCTCCCAATCAAGAAGAAGATTGAGACCATCGCGAAGGAGATCTACGGCGCGGACGGCGTGGTCTATGTCGGGACCGCGGCGCAGAACATCCAGACAATCGAGAAGAACGGGAACGACAAGCTCCCGATATGCATGGCGAAGACCCAGCTCTCGATTACGGACGACCCGAAGAAGAAGGGCGCGCCGAAGGGCTGGATGCTGTCCGTGCGCGAGGTCAGGCTGTCCGCGGGCGCGGGATTCATAGTCCCCATCACGGGCGAGCTGTCGACAATGCCCGGGCTGCCAGTGGAACCCGTCGCCGAGAAGATCAACATCGACGACAAGGGCTACATCACGGGCCTGAACTGAGGATATCGAGCCGCTCCGGACCTGCGAGGTCCGGAGACGAAACCCCTTAAGCAGTCTCGGCCGGGGAGGCCTTTTATCTCCCCATCATGGTTTCGAATCGGCGTGGCGAGCCCTTGAGGCGGGGAGGGACTTGCAGGTCCAAGGGAGGTCTACTATGAAGGAAGTCCTAGTGGTTGGAGGGGGGCCCGCGGGACTGACCGCGGCGAAGTCGCTTATCGACATGGGCGCGAAGGTCGTGCTGGTCGAGAAGACAGATTCCCTCGGCGGGATGGCAAGGGAGCTCACGTGCAAGGGGTTCGTGGAATGCAGGAACTGCGGGGTCTGCTTCGCTATCGACCGCGCCAACGACATCCTTCGGGAATCTGGCGCAGAAGTCCTCCTTCTGTCGGAGGTATCCTCCGCGACGAAGGCCGAGCACGGGTACTCCGTGAAGATCAAGACCTCGCCGAGATACGTGACGGACGACTGCATCGCGTGCGGCAAGTGCGTCTCGGTCTGTCCGGTCGATGGAAAGGCTGTATTCCCTCCGACGGGCAGCGGCCAGCCGAGGACATACTGGATAGACAGGACCAAGTGCATTCATTTCAAGAAGGCGAGGTGCGAGAAGTGCGCGGCCGTCTGCCCCACGAAGGCCGTCGACTACGAGGACAGGGCGACCAACCTCACCCGCGCCGTCAGCGCGATCGTCTATGCTACGGGCATCGACCCGATCGATGCGTGCGAGATGAGCAGGCTCGGATGCGGGACCCTCAAGGACGTGATCTCGAGCGTGGACGCTGAGAGGATCCTCAACTGGAAGGGAAGGCTGGTCAGGCCGTCCGACGGGAAGCCACCCAAGAAGATAGCCGTCATGCAGTGTGTGGGCTCCAGAACGGTGAAGACCGGGGTCGAGTACTGCTCCAAGTTCTGCTGCAAGTACGCGACGAAGATCTCCCAACTGCTCCTTGACATCGACCCTGAAGTGAGCCTCGATTTCTACTTCATGGACCTGCGGACCCTGTACGAACCCCAGGACGAGTTCAAGACATGGGCGAAGAGCAAGAAGACGGTGAGGATGCTGAGGACGATGCCGGCAACAGTCACCGCGGGCAAGGAGGGCAAGCTGCTGGTCCGGGCGGCCTCAGAGACCGACCTCGACATCTCAGAGGCGGAGTACGACCTCGTGATACTGTCAGTCGGCATGAGGCCGTCGGCATCTGGATGGGACCTTGCCAAGACGCTGGGCATCGCCCGAGACGAGAACGGGTTCGCCAAGGGCAGCGAGTCTCTCGAGCGCGAGGGGATATTCGTGACAGGGGCCGTGTCGGAGCCCATGGACATCGAGGAATCCGCCGTCAGGGCGATCTCCTCGGCATCCAAGATCCGCGGAAGCAGGGGGGAGCCCCCATGAAGGCGAAGGTGCAGGTCGTCCTCTGCAAGTGCTGCACAGAGATGCCGGTCCTGCTCGACCTCGACCGCCTGCAGAAGTTCGCGTCCGAATCGAACAATGTCCTCTCCGTACTGACTGTGGATGCGGTATGCGACGGCAGGGATCTGTCTGCTGTCGTGGCAGATGCGAGAGAGAAGGAGGTCGACCGCGCGGTCGTCCTTGCGTGTCACAAGAAGGACGTCGACCCTGCGCTTATGAAGGCCTACAAGCGGGCAGGGGTCAACGAGTTCATGGTCGATGTCGTCAACATCCGCGAGGAGGTCCTGCTTCCTCACATGGGATCCCCTGACTTGGCTCAGGCCAAGGCAGAGACGATGCTCAAGGCCAGCCTCGCACGGTCCGTGATGCGGCTGCCTCTGGAGCGGAAGTCCGAGGACATGAAGACGAGGAACGTCGTGATAATCGGTGCTGGCGTCGCAGGCCAGGCCGCGGCCGCCGAGGCTGCGAAGGCCGGGGCGCACACGGTGCTGCTCGAGAAGTCCGAGAAGTCATTCAAAGCACCCGGAGTCATCATGACGCACTCGCAGCTCGTCAAGGCGTCCGGGTACGGAGGGAACTTCGAGCTCACGATCAAGGCCGGTGAGAAGCTGGAGACGCTTGGCGCTGCCGCGGTCGTGATCGCGACCGGCGGAGGCTGGACGACGCTCAAGGGGCCCCTGGCGAAGGCGGTCAAGGACGCCGTCCCGCTCTACAAGTTCTACGAGACTATGGAGTCGGGGGCGGCCCCTCGCGGGCCAGTGGTCATAGACGACACTCCAGACCCGTCCGGCAAGACGATGAAGGTCCAGGACTACGCCTGGGACGACGCCCTCGAAACAGTGATCGAGCTCAAGCAGAAGCATCCAGGCGTGGAAGCGTACGTCGTGTTCCAGGAGATGAGGGCGTTCGGCCTGTCCGAGCTCGCATACAAGAAGGCCGCGGACTCCGGGGTCAGGTTCATCAGGTACGACAAGTCAGGAGCTCCGAAGGTTGACTCGAAGAACCCGACGGCTCTGACCGTCAAGGACTTCGCGCAGGGGGAGCTGGTCACCGTCAAGTTCGGCACGCTGGTGTTCGCCTCGATACCGCCGAACCAGGACAACGCGGGCATTGCGGACGCCCTCAGGATACCGATGACCGCCGACGGCTCCATCAGGCGCGGGAGCATCCAGAGGTGGCCGGTCTCGACTCCGAAGCCCGGGGTCTTCGTCTGCGGTTCGGCGCTATTCCCGAAGTCGCGCGAGGTCGCGAAGGAGGAAGGCATGGCCGCTGGGGCGATGGCGGGCGAGTTCGTCAGGCGCGGCAGGATCGAGTTCGGCGGGGTGGTCGCACAGGTCACTCCCGAGAAGTGCAGTGCGTGCTTGACCTGCGTGCGGACATGCCCGTACGAGGCGCCGTTCATCGGAGCCGCGAGCAAGGCCGAGATAAGGATCCAGGCGTGCCAGGGATGCGGCCTGCCGCTGTCCGCCAGCGCCCGCTTCTGTCGGCGCTGCGCCGCCCGGCAGCTCTAGGCCGCAGGGGTCGAGGCGGCCCCCGGCGGCCGCCGAATCGGCGTCCGTTTCCGGTCAGGCCGGCGACGTCGTCGCCTCGCCTACCGTCGACGCGAGCGTCTCCTCGTCGCGCCTCCTTGATGCCCAGAGGCCCGCCAGCAGGATCACCCGGAAGACCCATGCCAGCCAGAGCAGCGTGCCGATCACGGCTGCGACCGCCCCGAACACGCTCAACGCACCCACCAGGCGCGGGGCGATGAGGGCGTACGTGGCCGTCATGGCCGCGACCGCGATCCCCGCGACGACGGCGGGGATTCCCGCCTCGCGGACGGTCGGAGGGGCCGTCGGGACGAGCCGGTACACGACGAGGATGACCGCGCTGGCGATGGCGACGCCGCCGAGCGGACTCACGACGCGCCAGGCGATCCCGTCCCCCGGCAGGAGGTCGGCTTCCAGCGCGGACCACGCGGCACTCAGGAGCAGCAGCACAGCGACGGACCCGAAGATCAGTGCGACGGCGAGAAGGCCGCGGGCCCGGCGCTCGATCAGCCCCCTGGGCCTCCCCCCGGGGAACACCCGCCGGAGCGCATCGTCGAGCGTGCCGTAGACCCCGCCCGTCGTCCACGCGAGCCCGGCGATAGCCAGCACCGAGTAGGTGGCCCGCCCGCTCGAGAGCTCCGACAGCATCGCGGAGACCGACGCGTCGAGCCCGGGCACGAGCTGTGCGGCACGCTGGACGATCGTTGCGCGCGTCGCCGGGTCGTCGGACAGGATTCCCACCCCGACCGCCAGCAGCAGCAGGACCACGAGGAAGCCCACCAGGGCGCGGAGGGCGAGCGCGGCCGCGAGGAGGCCGCCGCCGATCTCCGAGAACTCGTCCAGCAGGTCCCGGAGCTCGACCGCCCTGCGGTCACCCGCCACGCGCTCGATGAACCGGGCGGTCCCCGACCCTCGACGCGGCTCCAGGCCCCTCAGCCGCGCCCGAAGCTGACGGCCCGGGGACATTCAGTCCTCCAGGTCCCCGAACAGCGCCACCTGCCCGGGCGAGTCGATCGACGCCGGGAGCGGGACATCGGGCACGCCGGGCCGTCCCCTGGGCAGGAGCATCGCGCGGATCTGGGTACGGCGGACGTAGATGACACGCCCGGGCATC
>JAJYIS010000016.1 GCA_021789945.1 Thermoplasmata archaeon
TCCGATCTGTCTTCGGCGGCGGCGAGTTCAAGGATCTGAAGGCGGTGATGGCCTCTCCGAGGACGGCGCACTGGTCCTGGGCCGCGGTTATCGGCAGCACGACGGGATCGAGGAATATCTGCTCCGGGGCCAGCCCGACCTCGAGCGAGTTCGCCAGGAGCGTCATCGCGATCTCCGTGCGCCCATCGACGGTATTCGGTATGCCCTTCTCGTTGATCGTGAGGCACACGATCTCCGCGTTGTGCTCCTTCGCCAGCGGGAAGAACTTCTCCATCCGCTTCTGCTCGGCGGTCGTCGAGTTGATGATCGCGGTGCGCTTGCAGGCCCCCAGGCCCGCCTGCTGGACCTTCAGGCTCGGGGTGTCTATGGACATCCTCACGTCGACGATATCCTGGACCGTCTTGACCAGCCAGGCCATCGCCTCGGCCGCGTCCGACCGGCCAGGGCCAGTGTTGATGTCGAGCACGTGCGCGCCCGCGCCCACCTGCGCCTGCGCGAGATCCTGGATGAACTTGGTGTCTCTGGCGTCTATCGCCTTCCCCACCTGCGGGAACTGCCCGTTTATTCGCTCTCCTATGACTAGCGTGTCCAGACCTCCTAAGGGGCAGGTTACGGACTTCGACTGATATGAAACATTCCCCTTCGAGGGCTGCGCAAGAGTTAATAGAGGTTAATGGCTGTCCAATCCGGAGCTGGTCCCTGATGGCCGGGGAACCCGTACAGAACTTCAAGGTCGTCTTTCAGCCGGACGGAGCAGAGGTCTCTGTTCCCAGGGGAAGCACCCTCCTGGAGGCGTGCTCCCTAGCTGGAATAGCGGTCGACGCGGTCTGCGGCGGCGAGGCCAAGTGCGGCAGGTGCAAGGTGCGCCCCACTGGCAGGTTCCAGGCCTCGCCCTCGCCGCTGGTCTCCAAGGAGGAGGCGGACGCGGGAATCGTGCTCGCATGCCTGACCACGGTCGAGGGGGACATTTCCGTGGAGATCATGCCCAGGGCCAGGATAGGCAAGCACCAGATCCTGACGAAGAGCGTCGAGGAGATCCCTCATGTGATCTCGCCCTGGGTCCAGAAAAAGTACGTCGAGCTGCCCCCGCCCACGCTCACGGACAACCTAGGGGACCTCGAGAGGCTCCTGCGCGGGATGAACAGGAAGGGGCTGTGCGTCCCCCTGGACACCATCAGGAGCCTTCCGAGGGTCATGAGGGAAAAGGACTGGAAAGTCACGGCGTCGGTGACGGACCTCGAGAACGCGAGAGAGGTGACGGACGTCGACCCTGGGGACACCTCGGACCACCTGCTCGGCGTCGCGGTCGACATCGGCACCACGACGGTGGTGGTTGACCTCGTGGACCTGAGGACGGGGAAGACGCTCAGGACAGGCTCCGACTACAACCGCCAGACCTCCAGGGGAGAGGATGTCATCGCGAGGATGATCTTCGCTGAGGAGAGGGGGGTCTCTGAGCTGAAGCTGCTCGTCCGCCAGACCATCAACCTGATCATAAGCTCGCTCGTGAAGCAAGAGGCGGCCGAGAGGAAGCGCCCCCTCAAGAACGTCGACGTGGTCGCGGCGTCTATCGCGGGCAACACCGTCATGACGCACATGTTCGCGGGCGTCGACACGAGGTACATCAGGCTCGAGCCCTACGTCCCGGCCTCGTACAACATCCCGTGTCTCAAGGCGGTCGAGGTCGGGCTCGGCATAAACCCGGCCGCGAGGGTCCGGCTGTTCCCCGCACGCGCGGGCTATGTGGGGGGCGATGTGGTCGCGGACGTGCTCGCGAGCGGGATGCACCTCACGGAAGAGCTGTCCATGCTGATCGATGTCGGGACGAACGGCGAGATCGTCCTCGGAGGCAAGGACTGGATGACCACATGCTCGTGCTCTGCGGGCCCGGCGTTCGAGGGCGGCGAGGTCTCGTGCGGCATGAGGGCGATGGAGGGCGCGATCGACAAGATAAGGATCAACGACGACTGGACGACCACCTACCACGTAATAGGAGACGGGCCCCCGACCGGCATCTGCGGCTCGGGGCTCATAGACCTCATCGCGGAGATGTACTCGAAGGGCGTGGTGGACCGCAAGGCCAGGATAAGGGGCCAGGAGGGCGACAGGATCCAGGCGACCGACTCGGGGGCGCAGTTCGTCATCGAGCGGAAGGAGAAGATGGGGGAGTACGCCAGGGCGGACCTCGTGGTCACGGACGCCGACCTGCAGAACCTCCTCAGGACGAAGGCGGCGATTTACGGCGCGTGCTCCGTCCTCATGAAGAAGTCGGATGTCGAGTGGGACAGCATCTCGAACCTCATCGTCGCGGGCGGCTTCGGGAGCCACCTCGACCTCGAGCGCGCGATCCTCATGGGCATGTTCCCGGACATCCCGAGGGAGAAGTACAGGTTCATCGGGAACGGCGCCCTGGGCGGCGCGAGGCTCGCGCTCATCTCGGCGAAGAAGAGGAAGGAGGTGTCGTCGATATTCGAGAAGATGACATACATCGAGCTCAGCACCGACACCCAGTTCTACGACGAGTTCTCATCGTCCCTGTTCATCCCGCACACCGACCTCGCGAGGTTCCCGAGCCACCCGGCCCAGACGAACCACCAGAGGGAGCAAAAATGACCTTCACGATCGCGATCGCGGGCAAGGGAGGCGTTGGCAAGACGACCTTCGCGGCGCTCTCCGTGAGGTACCTGAGCGAGTCGCTCAAGGACGTGGTGCTCGCGGTCGACGCTGACCCGAACTCGAACCTGGGGGCGAAGCTCGAGACGGAGCCCGGGCGAACGCTCGGGGACATCCGGGAGGAGCTGCTGAGGAAGGGCGATGAGATCCCCAAGGACATGTCCAAGCAGGAGTACCTGGACTACCAGATAAGGCTGGCCGTGAAGGAGGGCAAGGGGTTCGACCTCCTGACGATGGGCCGGCAGGAGGGCCCGGGCTGCTACTGCTATGTCAACAACATGCTCAGGACCTTCCTGGACGCGCTCTCGACCAGGTACGCGACGGTCGTGATCGACAACGAGGCCGGCATGGAGCACCTCAGCCGGAGGACCACGCGCTCGCCCGACGTGCTCTTCGTCGTGTGCGACCGGTCCAAGGCGTCCCAGGACGCCGCGAAGAGGATAGCCGCGCTCGCGGACGAGATGGGCATCAAGGCGAGGCGCAAGGCGATCGTGTTCAGCATGCTCGACCCCGACAGCAAGGGTCCGCCGGCAGAGTCCGTGGACGGGTTCGACGTGGCCTACGGGATCAGGAGCTCGGGCGCAATCATGTCGATGTCCTCGAAGACCGAGTCCGTGATGGAGATACCCAGGACCGACCCCGCGTTCTCGGACATCGTGAAGGCGGTCGAGTCGGAGCGGAAGGCCTCGCTCAAGCGGTGAGGCTCTTCAGCATCTTCGGGAGCCCGGAGGACTCCCTCGGCCCCACGAATATCTTCATGCCGGTGAGCTCTCCGAGCTTCCCGCTCATCCTGCTCACCTGGCCGGGTATGATGATCTCGTTCCTGGAGTTCTTCTCCTTGACCTTCTGAGTGTCCATCGCCTTCTGGACGATTTCGGGCGTGAGCTTGCCCGCCGCGAACGAAGTCATCACTGACTGACCGTCGGTGTCGACGACCAGGAGCCACACGGGCACTCTGCTCTTCTCGATGTCTGCGCGCACTGTGAAGTATGTCAGGGAGAAGTTGGTGGTGAACAGGAGAGGCGACTTGTCGTTCGGCTCGCCCACGGTGTACAGCCCCGCCTTGACCTGGATCGGCACCTGCGGGTCCGTGAAGATGTTCTGCCTGAGCGCGAGCAGCGGGTACACGAACTCCCTCGGGAGCTCCTCCATCAGCACGACCGACGAGTACTTCATGATTCCGAGCGCGGCCTTCGCCTCGTCGGAGTTCGAGCTGCCCAGGACGGACAGGGTCGGGAAGCCCAGCAGCCTGAGCTTCTTCCTGATCGCGGCCCGCCTTACGAGGGTCATGTCCTCGAGCAGGAGGTTCGCGGAGGTAGCAACTGGCTCGAGCACGAGGTCCGCCAGCCCGGCCTTCTTCGCCCTCTCGGAGAGCTGCGTGAGCTCGTCTATGGACGCCGCGCCGCCTATTACGAGCGGGAACCCGCAGCCCTTCGCGACCGCGGCCATCTCGTCGAGGTTCTGCGGCGTCGCGCGGTACAGGAGCGGCTTACCGGGGGCGCACAGGGAGAGCGCCTCGGCCATCAGCTTCGGCTCCTCGGTCATCAGGACGACCGAGAGGCCGGAGGATGCTGCGAGCTTCACGGACTCCAGGAAGTCGGCCGGGTTGCCGGTCGAGTGCCTTATCGCGACCGAGTCCACGCGGACCATCTGGCCCACGCGCTCGAACGACATCGACTTCGCGGACTCTATCCCTGCCTTCATCGCGAGCACGCCCTTGGCGTCGTCGACGATGATCCCCAGCACGGTGGGGTGATAGAACGTCTTGTCGTGCCTGAAGAGCTGGGTCTCGTCCCCGAGCTTGGAGGGGGCCTCGGCCGGCCCGAAGGTGATCAGCTTGATCGGGGGCGCGCCGCTCTCCTCGAGCGTGGCCTTCGCCTCAGGGCTCACGTAAGGGCACGCAGCCAGGGCGACCTTCTGGTTCGCCAGCTGCATCGCGAACGCGAGGCACGTGGGGGACTTGCACTCCCCGCAATTCTTCTTCGGCAGGAGCTTGTAGATCTCCATCGCGGACGGCATTGGTCACGCGCCTCCTGCGAGTTCCGAGAGCGCCGCACGCACGCGCTTGACCGCGTCCGGCTGCCTCATAATCAGGATGTCGGAGCCCGCGACGGCCGCAGCGTACGCCGTCAGGGTCTCCCAGTAGACGCCCCTCAGCTCCGGCTTGCCCTTCGCTTGGTCCTCCTCGAGAGCCTCGGGGACGGCCCATGCGCACGAGCAGTCGGTGATGATCGGCATCTGGAGCACAGGGTCGCCCGACAGGGCACCCAGCCTCAGCCGCTCCATCACCGAGTACGAGTACTCGAGGCCCATGCCGAGCGCCGCGAGCAGCGGGTCCATGATGATGTTCTCCGGCTTCATGCCGAAGTCGAGCAGCAGGATGTTCATCTGCTTCGCGAGGTTGATGTCCAGGTTGGAGAACGCCACTATCCCGTGGCCGTTCGCCATCGCCGCGGCAGTGATGGACTTGAAGGCCTTCTCCTCCGCCTGGCCTAGGAAGAGCCTCTCGCCCCTCCCTGCGTTGGAAACGGCCTCCATGACCTTCGCGTCCTTCTCCTCGACCCCGCAGCCGTACACGACCAGCGGGAGGGAGGTCGCCTTCAGGACTTCGCGGACGAGCGACTCGCACTCGGCCACGGACCTGTTCTCCTCCTCTGGGTTCGCGGACTGGAGCTTGAGGACGCACAAGTCCGCGCCCCAGTCGCGCTCGCACTTCTTGGCCCACTCGACCGGGTCCTTCACGACCGGGCCCATGGACTTCACGAGCTGCTCTGGGACCACGCGCACGGTGTCGATCACGTCCATCGCGATCACCGGCATGTGAGGAGCGTCGCTCTCGAACTTGTGGAACGGGAGGCCGTTCTCCCCTCCGACGACGATCCTCGATCTCCTCGTCCCGCCCTGTTCCTTGGTGGCGCCTATCGCCACCTCGTGTATCCTTCCCTGGAACTTCTCCTTCAACGCTTCGTTGGCCATCGGCTCATCTCCAAACTGCCCTAGCTCATCATGGGAGGCATCTTCAGCGCCGGGTGGTCCACCTTGACCAGCCAGGCGGCAAGTTCCTCCGGGGTCTTCGCGACCGTCTCGTCCGCGATCTTGGATACGAAGTCCGGCATGCCCGCCTCAGCGGCCCTCTTCGCGAGGTCCTCCTTCATGGCCTCCTTGAGGTCCTTGGGCATCCAGACGATCCTGAGGAATCCGCCGTCGCCGCTGATGAACTTCTTGCTGAGAAGGTACTTCCGGCCGATCCCGATGAACCCGGGGGTCTGGATGCCGCCTCCGACGGAGCCTGCGAGGGTCGAGAACGTCATCCCGATCGGGGTCATGCCAGGGAACTCCCTGTTCACGACGATGACCCCCTGCAGGTCGGCTGAGACGCCGACGATGCACTCGAAGCATCCGCACGAGGTCATCGGCTCGTCCATCATCGTGTACGCGCTGAACTTCTGGAGCTTTCCATGGGTCTTCTCGGATACGGCCTCGTTGACCCCGACCCACTGGCCCTTCACGAGGTCGATGGTCTCCTTCTTGGGCACGGGGTTGTTCGGGCCCGTCGGGGCTATCTGGTAGGATGCCTTCGCGTCGAGCCAGTTGATTGCGCCGCACAGCCCGAGCCGCTCGGGCGTGACTATGCAGACGTGCCCGGGCGCGAAGCTCTGGCAGAGCGTGCACGTGTAGAAAGTGTCGACCTTCTCGTCCGTCAGGTCGGCCATCCTCGCGTCGCGCTCGGCGTACGATGCCTTCGCCTCGTCCAGGTGCTTCCTGAGCTCGGCCTCGTCGGTGACTATCGTCACCTCGATCTTCGAGACGATAGCCCCGAACTCCTGCTTCATCTTCGTCACCAGGATGTTCCCGAAGTGCTTCAGCCTCAGCCCGGACTTCACGGAGGTCTTGCTCAGCCTGATCCAGAGGAGGTTCCTCTGGCCCGTGTGCCAGCCGCCCTCGGCGAAGTTGATGAACTGGTGGATCCTGCGCTCGAGCACGGACTCGAAGTCCTTCTGCATGTTCTTGCCGTAGACGTTGACCAGGATGCCCAGGTGCGTCGACGAGCCCTCGGGCATCTCGTCGACGTCCTTGCCGATGAGCGTGACCTTGCCGTCCGTGACCTCCTCGGCCGTACGCATCTTGAGGAGCTCGTACGCGAGCGTCTTCGACGGGCCGCCCGCCTCGATGTACATGTCCGGCCGCCTGATGGTCTCCCCCTCGAACGCGGGCCCGTACGGTACGGGCACGTCGACCGCGCCGAGCTTTATCCTGCAGCCCCTGACCTCGATCGCCGTCGAGATCATCTCGTCCAGGTTCTTCTGGACGACATACTTGTCGGGGATCGCCTCGACTTCCTGGTCGGTGATGGTCGGCGAGCCGTTGAACATCACGGCGAACTCCGCCGCGACCTTGATGTCGTCCAGGGGACCGAGCTGGAGCACGAACACCTTCGGCCTCTTCGAGAGGTAGTTCAGGAGGCCCTCACGGTCGCCCTTCTGTACGCCTCCGAACGACAGCGCCGCCCGGATGGCGAAGTTGAGCCCGTGGATGACCTGCGTGAACTCGCCGACCGGGTATAGCATCCGGTCGAGGCCCATCGCGATCTTCTCGTCCTTGAGCTGCTTGATGATGTCATATGATGCGATGATCAGCATGCCCTTGTTCTGGCAGTCCCGGATCATCTTGTTGAGTTTGTGCGGGTCGCTGGCCTTGCCCACGAACACGGCGCAGCCGGGGATGGTGTCGTCGACGAACGCGATCCCCAGCTGCCTGAGGATCCTGTCCGGGACGAACCCGCAGTACAGGCTGCCCTCGTACGGGTTCGGGTTGTCGATGTACTTGAGTGCCTCGACGACCTCCGCTGCTATCATGGTCGCCTCTCCGGAGGCGACCGCGGCCTCGAACGTCGGCGATTCGACTATCCTGCTCCTGGCCTCGCCCATGAGCTTCGGCAGGTCCCCCAGCCTCGTGCAGTCTGTCCCGAGCCATGCGAACAGGCTCGGGAGCTGGTAGCCGGTCTCGGGGAACTCTATCTTCTTGTCGGGGCCGTACTTGCTCAGCGCCCTGCTAAGGAGGATGTCGGCGTACCCGGTCGCGATGATCGAGCCCTCGATGGCCATCTTGAAGAGTTGCTCCTTGGTGATCTTCTCCTTCTGGGGCACATAGCTGGACGCGCGCTCGATCTCGGGGTCGGTCAGGTCGAGCTTCCAGCGCCTGTACTCGATCGCCGCGTAGAGCCTCTTCGAGGCCTCCAAGGGGTCGTTCTCGAAGATGAAGTATCCTCCGTAGACGTCGCGGGCAGTGTTCTCGAGCACCTCCGTCACGAGCGTGCTCCCGTAGAGGTAGTTCATCGTGCCGACATGGACAGGGAAGCCCATGGCGACGGCCCACGTGCCGATCGAGACGGCCTTCTCGTGCATCGCCTCGGGCGCCATCGCGACGAACGGTATCTTGTCGATGTCGACCCCCATCCTGTTCGCGACCTCCGTCGCGAGGTTGGAGAACCTCGGGTTGTCGACGCACGAGCCGATGTGCCACACGCACGGCAGCCCGTCCAGGCCCGCGGCCTCGCTGAGCTCGTTCAGGAAGGACTGGAGGCCCTCGCCCGCGAGCTCGCGCGTCTTCTCGGGGTCCATGAAGCCCGCCTTCGCGAGCTCGATCGCGTTGCACCCGGTCGCCATCAGGAGCACGCCCCTCTTGGCCAGCTCGCGCGCGATCAGCAGGATGTCGTCGTCCTTCTTCGCGCTTACGTTCTTGCATCCGGCGAACAGGGCGACTCCCCTTATGCGGCCGTTCTTGATGTTGTCGACAAGGAACTGGACCGGGTCGCCTGGGTTCTTCTTCGAGAACAGCTCCTTCATCATCTCGAGGCTGAACCCCGCGACGACCTTCGAGCCCTTGACCGTCGGCAGGCGGACGATCTTCCCGCGCTCCTTGTAGGCCTCGAGGGCCATCATGAGCACCTGCCTCGCGGACTCCTTGGCCCTCTCGGGCATGAACTCTATGTGGGTATCGCCGACGAGCCTCGCGACCCCCTCGGTGGAGATCAGCTTCGTGTGCGTGAGGCGAGCGAGATTAGAGAGCGACGGCATGAAGCACTGGTAGTCCAGGACCATTGCGTCGAGCAGGCCGCTCATCAGGACGAGCTCCTGGGACTGCACGTTCGACGCGATCGGAACGCCCTTCCTCATGAGTATCTCGTTGCCCGTGCAGCAGACGCCCACGATGTTGAACCCCTCGGCCCCGGCCTTCTTCGCCTCCGCCTTCATCTCGCGTGCGACCTCGACCATGATGTCGCTCAGGAGCGGGTTGTGCCCGTGTACTGCGATGTTCACGGACCTCTCGTCGAGCACCCCGAGGTTGGCCTGGCTGAGGACCAGCTTCGGCGTCCCGAAGAGCACGTCGCTCAGGTCCGAGGATATCTGCGCCCCCGCGTAGTCAGACAGGGCGCACTTGATCCCGCCGAAGAGGATCGGGATCGGGTCGGCGTCGACGCCCATCGCGGTCCTGTGCATGACGTCGGCGATCGAGGTCTCGATGTTGGACGGGAGGACCGCGTGCGAGTCCCAGAGCTTGACCCGCCCAGGGGTCACGGTGGTGGTGAGGAATGTCAGCGGGTCATGAGTGTACCTCGAGTAGTCCTCGAGGGCCGAGACGGACACGCTCTCCGCGAGCGCCTGCATGGTCTTCCCGTTCGGGCGCGCCCCGATCCTCTTGGCGATCGCCTCGAGCTTCGCCTTGTCCGTGACAGTGTAGTCCTTGGTCTCGCCCTTCGAGAGCATCAGGAGCACATGGGCGATCTCCTTGCCGTGGGCGGAGTGGGACGCGGTCCCGCCAGCGATCATGCGGTCGATGTTCCGGGCGACGATGGTGTAGTCCCTCGCGCCGCAGATGCCCGTCGTGGGCTCCTTGCCCATGGGGTTTATGCGGCATGGGCCCTGCAGGCAGATCCTGCAGCACAGTCCGAGCTTACCGAACCTGCACTGCGCCCCCTGGTCGGCCGTGCGGTCGTAGAGGGTGGAGCAGCCTTCGTCGTGAAGGTCGGAGAACATCGTCGTGCACGTGCTGTCCCAACAATCGCAAACCTCGCCCGTCTTCGCCTTGGCCTCCGGAACGGCCCCCTTGGCCTTTTCTGATGACCCTGATTCCAACTCAGCAGCACTCCTTTGAGCAAACCTAGTCAAGCGATTCCAATGACGACTGCGAACGTTTTTCGAACGGCCCGGCTGGCCTCGGATGCCATGGGAAGCCCAGCACTTCCCGTACTTGTGGACCTCTGGACAGAACCGCCGTGACCTAGCCCCCCAGGCTGAACGCGATGGCCCAGCTGACAGCCGAATCGAACATCTGGCTCATCACTGTCGTCAACTGCTGTACTCGTCATTTGACGAATGCCTGTAATTGTACTAGAATCTTGTTATATCAAGCTCTCGACGTATGCCGTATGCCTGGCCGGCCCGGCCCTGTCCCCACAGTACGGGCCGGCCGAGCTTGCGTTCGTCAAGCGGTTGAAATCTTGTTCGATAGCTGTCGGACGGACTCTATCCACTCAGAAGCCCCTGGCATGGAGAAGACCGATCTTCCCGCCAGGTCCGCCCCGGAGACCGCCTCCGATGCCGGGAGCGAGTGGAAAAGCTCGAGATGATGCTCGGCCAGGAGCTTCGACACTGCGGCCTGCTCCGCGGAGGACCTGACCCTGTTCGCCACGATGACCGCCTTCTTGACACCCATCTCGCGGGCGAGCTCGACGATCCTCGACGCGGTCTCGACGGACCTCGAGCCTGGCTCCACGACCACCATCAGGACATCGACTCCGCGCGTGGTCGCCCGCCCGAACTGCTCAAGGCCGGCCTCCATGTCCACCAAGACGGCCTCGTCGTCCTCGAGGATCACATGCTCTATAAGGCCCCTCAGCAGGGCGTTCTCAGGGCAGAAGCAGCCGCTCCCAGCGGCCTTGATCGTCCCCAGCACCAGCAGGCGCACGCCGTCCGCGCCCACGCTGGCGTACTTCTCCGGGATGTCGTCGACCTTCGGGTTGAGCTTGAAGAACGGCCCTGTGGCCGTGCCTGGCCTCGCCCCGGTCCTCTCCTCGATCAGGTCGAGCTCCGAGGATATGGGCAAGGGCATCGATGAGCGCGGGATCTCCAGGATGGAATGTAAGTGCGCCGCTGGATCGGCGTCTACCGCGAGCACCTTCACCCCGTCCCTCGCCCACACGCGCGCGAGCGAGCCCACTATGGTGGTCTTTCCAACGCCGCCCTTTCCGGCGACGGCAACCTTGAGCCCCAAACGATCGACCCTAGAAGGGCTTCAGGAGGATTTCATGCTTGACCAGGTTCGCCTCCGATATCCTCGCGTCGGAGAGGGTCTTCCTCTCCCCCAAGGAGTCTATGCAGACGATGTCCTTGCCTGACACGACTATCCTGGCGGCCTCTTCCATAACTAGCATCTTCTCAGAGCCCTTCAACATATAGACTGATGACTCGCACATTGCCAGCATCTCCTGCAAGCGCCTAGAAGGCGTCTAGTCCATCGAGCACTCAGTGAACTGACCGCAGACCTTCTTGGCCATCTCGTAGTTGTTCACGGCGAACACGAACCTAAGCTTATCGCCTGACTGGCTCAGGAGGTAGGACCCGTCGAACTCGACCCCGGCGTCTACGAGGTGAGAGGCAGCCCTGACCCACTGTCCGGGCCTGTTGAACACGTCGACGACCAGGACCTTCTTCTCAGCGAACGGGAGGTCCGCCTTGATGAAGGTCCTCCTGGTCTCCTCCTCGTTCCCGGTTATGAACCTCACCGTGTATCCCTTGCCGTTCCTAGTGGTCGATATGGTGTTGAGGTTCACACCATGCTCCGCAAGGATCCCCACGGTCTCCAAGAGGTTCTTCCCAGACCCAGGCACGATCACTTCGAATTCAGTTGCCATCGCTGAAATCCTCCAAAGATATTCGAGCCACCGTATTATGCTGTTATCTATTTATCCTGTGCGCCAGTTTCGCCGAATGTCGAGAAACGCTTGTCTATCGAATTTCGCAACTCGTGAATCGATTAGTGACACGATTTGTCATAGGATGACGATTTCATCGAGGATTTTTCGAATCGACAGACGGAAAACAAAACGAGAGGGCCGTCCGCCTCTCAGGCGGCGGCCGTTGGTTTCACTGGGCGTAGTAGGCCATCAGGTCCTGCACCCAGGGCGAGTTCCCCTGCACGAGGTCAAGTCCGCTGTCCTCGTAGATGAACTGCTGGGCCCAGGTCCAGCCCTGCATGTGGTACTGCGAGAGCGAGGGAGGGAACCAGAAGTTCAGGCCGTGGACGGTGTCGTGGTACTTGGCGCTGTGCTCCTCGTAGACCGCTGCGTCGAACGCCAGCTCGAACGAGTCGATCGCGGACGTGAGCTCGGGATGGCCCTTGATCGACCTGAGGCCGTCGATGAAGGTGTACACGTCAGGCATCCACTCGTAGCCGGCCATGTTGGTCCATGTGCCGATGAGCGCGTATCCTCTCGCCGCTTCGATCTCCTTCATGTTGTCCGCTATGAGCGGCTTCAGGACGGCCGCGAAGTTCTGGAATGCGTCGCCGACCGGCTGAATCATGGACAGGTCCACCGCGGCGAGCGTCGCGAAGTCCTGGCTGTAGGTCATCTGGTGGGGGTAGTCCCACTTCGAGGAGTAGTACACGACGTAGTCGTGGACGATGACCTTGGACAGGTCCGCGGCGGATATCCCGGGGTTGTTCACCATCTCCGTGATCATCATGTCGTACGGCAGGCCGTCGAACGGCTCTGTCGTCTCGCTCCCGACCATGTACGGCACCACTCCCCTCAGCTCGTAGGCCACCTCGATCGTGGCCATGTTGCACGCGTCGAACGCGAGCAGGTCGACCCCCTTCCCGGTGGAGGCCTTCACGTCCTGGAGCGCGGTCCTGATTCCCGCAATCGGCATGAGCACGTCGCCGTTCGTCTCGTCCTGGCAGATGCCCCTCCAGCCGTAGCCGTGGTCGGATATCAGGAGCATCGTCTTCTGGGCCGGGTACTTGGCCATCCCGAAGGTTACGAACTTCTCGAGCACCGCCGGGTCCGAAGAGTTCAGCTCCGGCCATGTGGCAACGACATGGCGGTCGCCCCCGTAGATCGAGTAGACGGTCGTGCCCGGCACCGACAGGATGTCGACGTAGGCCACTATGTTCACGTCCTTGTTCGAGGTGAGCGCCGACTCCCAGATGTTCATGCAGAAGTCGGTCGTGAACTCCAGGCTGTTGTCGGCGTCCCAGAATACTAGGATCGTCCATTGCTTCTCCGCCGACTTAGGCCCGTGCGGCGCGCCGAACACCCCTGCGGGGACGACGAACGCCGCGGCAATCAGAACGCAGACTAGACACTGAATGCTCCTCCGTCTCAACCAGACTCCCCCCTTGCTAGCTGAAGACCCGTATCGCTCGCGCCCGAGAAAAACCTTGTTAGCGGTGCGGTCGATGGGCCGACACAAAAGAGTTATCCGGGAGACCTGATGCTGGTCCGGCCGGCGAGGAGGCTGGACAGGTTTGGCTATCTCGTTCGACAGGGTCGCTGAGAAGTACGATTCGACCAGGGCGCTCCCAGACGAGGTCATGAAGGAGATCTTGGCGGCCTTTGAGCGGATGATGAGCAGGGACACCCTGATACTCGACGCCGGGGTGGGCACCGGGAGGTTCATGCTCCCCATGCAGGAGCACGACTTCGAGGTCGTGGGAATCGACGTGTCTGAGAAGATGCTCGCGAGGGCTCGCGAGAAGGGCGTCCAGAACCTCCTCAGGGGGAACCTGTGCCACCTGCCGTTCATGGACGACTCGTTCCAGTTCTCGTTCAGCGTGCATGTGCTCCATCTCATCAGGGACTGGAGGTGCGCGCTCAGCGAGATCGGCCGCGTGACGACGGACGAGTACCTCTCCGTGCTCTCGGAGAAGTCGAATTCGCCGGCGCAGGGCATAAGGAACACCTACGAGGAGGCGTGCAAGGACCTGGGGTTCGACGTCCACCATGTCGGGCTCAGGGAGCGGGAGCTACCGGACCTCCTACCTCCGGACAGCTACATGAAGCTCGTCGTGTTCGAGCACACGATCGACGTCCCGAGCCTTATCGACGAGTACCAGAACCGGCTCTTCTCGGAACAGTGGGTCATCCCCGAGGACATCCACGAGCAGGCGATGGATGTCGTCCGGGAGCGCTTCGAGGGCGTCAGGTCCCTCCAGGAGATCGAGGACATCAGGATCGCCACCTGGGACGCCAGCAGGATCCGGAACTTCTGCTCGCTCTGACATCGCCTGAAGCCTAGTTTCGGCTGCCCGCAGCCCATTGCTTTATATCGGCCGTCCGTGTTGTGAAACCAGCAGCACAGGAGAAACACGGCTGCTCAGATAGGGGGCTTTGTCGATGGAAGATGAGGGTCTAGCGCCCCACGTTCAGGAGATATCAAGGGCGCTCGGGGAGAAGTTGTCTGAGGAAGAGATCGAGAAGGAGCTGAGGAAATACCTCGAGGTGTACCGCCTCAGCCTGCCGATGGCCAAGCGCACGATCGTCAAGAAGCACGGCGGGGATGCCTCCGGCTTCGCAGCAGGTTTTCAGAGGAAGCTCGCGGAGATCAGGCCGAACGAGCCGAACGTGGACTTCGTCGCGAAGATCCTCTCGGCCAACACCAAGGAGATCACGGCCAAGGGCGAGAAGAAGACCATAATGTTCGGGTTCATCGGGGATGAGACCACCACGCTCCCGTGGACTGCATGGGAGACCGAGGGCATGGAACTCCAGAAGGGGGATGTCATCTCCGTCAAGGGAGCGTACACGAGGGAGTACCAGGGCAGGGTCCAGGTCAACTTCGGGAACAGGATCTCCATCAAGAAGGAAGACCCGTCGACCATAGGCGACATCCAGATCGCCCAGGGCCCGCCCAAGGTCGTCACGATCGGCCAGCTCAGGGAGGGCATGGGCTACGTCGAGGTCAAGGGCCGCCTGCTGTCCGTCGAGACCAGGGAGGTCACCGCCAAGGGCGAGGCGAAGACGATATTCTCTGGAGTGGTCGCGGATGAGACCGGCAAGGTGCAGTTCACCGCGTGGTCGGACTTCAGGCTCAAGCAGGGCGACGTCGTCCGCATATCCAAGGCAACGGTCAAGGCCTGGAGGGGCATCCCCCAGCTCAACTTCGACGAGCGCGCGGACCTCACGGTCGTCAAGGAGAAGTTCCCGACGGCCGAGGAGCTCCAGAAGTCCGGCAGAAGCATGATATCGGAGCTCGCGGCGAGGGGAGGCGCCTCTGACGCCACCGTCGAGGGGGTCGTGATCGAGGTGAGGGACGGCTCAGGCCTCGTCATGAGGTGCCCCGAGTGCAAGCGCGCGCTCCAGAAGGGCGTGTGCAAGGTCCACGGGCGCGTCGAGGGCTACCCGGACCTCCGGATCAAGGCGACCCTGGACGACGGGAGCGGCGCGGTCAGCCTGGTGATCGGCAGGGAGCTCACTGAGAGGCTGTCCGGCACCACGCTGGACGAGGGCATGGCCAAGGCCAAGGAGGCGATGAACTTCGATGTCGTCAAGGACATGATCGACGAGAAGCTCACGCTCAAGGTCATGAGCGTCACCGGGAACGTTAAGTCAGACGAGTACGGCCTCTCGATGATAGTCAAGGACGCCGAGCTGCCCAGGCGCGAGGTGAAGCAGGAGGCCGAGAAGCTGATGGTCGAGCTGGAGGCCTCCGAATGAACCAGCGCGAGGTCGCGTGGCGGGTGTTCGCCGAGGAGTACAACTCCTCGGTGCTCGAGCACACGGGCGAGGGCGAGAAGCCCGTCTCGTACGTCATCACCCCGCTGGGCGCGAAGATCAACCGGATGCTTGTGGTCGGCGTCGTCACAGACATCGAGGATGTCGGCGAGGAGGGGAAGCCCAGGTACAGGGCAAGGGTGACCGACCCTACGGGCACCTTCTATGTCTCCGCGGGAGAGTACCAGCCAGCGGCGGCAATGTCCCTGTCGAAGATGTCCCCGCCGGCGTTCGCCGCGGTCGTGGGCAAGAGCAGGGCGTACACCCCCGAGGAGGGAGTCAAGTACCTGAGCATCAGGCCCGAGCGCATCCGCGAGGTCGACGGCGACGCGAGGGACTACTGGGTGCTCGAGGCCGCGAGGAGCACCCTGCACAGGATAGACGCCGTCGAGGAGGGGCTGAAGATGGCCGAGCCCTCGGTGAACGGCCTGATGAAGCTGGGCTATTCCGAGAACCTCGCGGACGGCGTCGTGAGGGCGATCGAGTTCTACAAGGACATCGACGTACGCAGGTTCAGGGAGTCGGTCCTCGAGGCAGTCAAGACGCTCGTGCCGGAGGCCAGGCTGAGGAAGTCCAGGCCCGAGGCCCCTGCGATCGCGCCCCAGCCGAAGGCGATGCCGAAGGCTGGGAAGCGCGAGGAGTCGAAGGAGGACGAGCTTCACGAGGTCGGCGTGGGCGCGGACGAGGAGGACGCAGTGCTGAAGATCATCGATTCGCTCGTATCGGGCACGAAGGGCGCCCCCTGGGACAAGATCGTCGACGCCGCGAAGGCCAAGAAGATCGACAAGGTCAGGCTCGAGGAGATCATCGCGAAGCTTCTGGACAAGGGCGAGATCTACGAGCCAGAGCTGGGCATGATGAAGAGGATCTGAAAGAAAAGAACCGCGGAAGTGGTTTCAGGACGGTCTCGCTCACGAGTGGAACTCTTCCCTCGAGACCGCGACCAGGATCAGCCCTATCAGGCCGAGGATGGTCCAGATCGTGAGTATCCCGGCTATCAGCGCGAGGGCGAACATCTTCCTCTGCAGGGCGAATATCCCGCCAAGGATGCCGATCACGCCTATGGCTATGCCGATGGCGCCGCAGACGAACCCTTCTCCGGAAAGCACGACGGTGCTTCCGACCGCGACCAGGACGCCTATGCCAAGGGCGATCAGCGCGCCCAGGATGATGAGGATTCCGGCCGCCGTCGGCATCCCGGACTCCTTCTTCTGTGCCTGCATCGGCCCTGCCATCGCCCCTCTGTAGTCATGGCCGCAATACGGGCAAACGTTCGCATCCCACGAGATCGACCTGCCGCAGGCAACGCAGTTCCTGGGCTGTGTGCTTGAATTCAACGCTTTTCCCTCCTTTCTATGGCGAGGTCCCCCGACCTCCCGGGAATATCTGCGTCCGCACTAGAAAAAGGTTGCCAGTAGAAGTGAGATAAATGACGAAATGAAGGGGTTTGAAGCCGTGGTTCTTCCGCCGGTTCAGTCGAAGTCCTTTCTCGAGACTGCTACGAGTATCAGCCCGACCAACGCGAGGATGCTCCCGAGGAAGTACGGTCCGATCACGAAGAGCCCAAGCACGCCGCCGAGGATTGCGAGTCCGAAGTGCGACCGCCTCACGCCGAAGTAGCCGCCGAGCACGACTATCAGGCTCAGGATTATCACGATCGCACCGCAGATCACTAGAATGTTGTGGATCGTAGTATCAAGGCCTGAGACGTTCCCCAAGCCGTACTGGCTCAGGTCAGCTGAGCTCAAGGCCACGAGAACGCCGCCGGCAAGGAGACCCATCACGCCTGCGACAATGATGAGTATTCCGCCCACGAGAGACAATGCGCTCTTCTCGTGCGGAGCCGCGGGGCCGGCCATGACCGCCCGGTAGTCGTGTCCGCAGTACGGACACACGTTCGCATCCTGGGCGATCGCTCGCCCGCATTGCACGCAATTCCTTGTCGTCCCACCTGTGCTTGCCATCTCATGTCCTCCGGACAATAAGAAGAGAATCCTGCAAGATGCTTTTGCTCATCCCTTCTGCTGGATACTGAATGGACTGGTCATATAAATATAGATGTCTATATTTTGAGAGAACGTTCGCGCCCAGAGGCTCCTTCCGACAAGGCAGAGCCGCCCGAGGGCGGACGTGTGACGGGCGGGATCAGTTGCCAGACTTCTCCTCGGCGGCCTTAGGCGGGGCGGGGGCGGGCTTCGACCTGGAAGTGTCCTCCTCGATGGCGTAGATGAACAGCGCGAGGATGAACGACAGCGCCACGCCGGCCACGATACCCGTGGCCAGCCTGATGGGGTTCGTCGACTCGTAGCTGGTCACTAGCTGCAGGCCCCCGTCGACCCCAATCGGGACGAGGCCTAGGAGCAGCAGGAGCGGGTTGATCTTGACCCTGTAGAGGGTCGCGATGGCGAAGCCCAATGCCAGGCCGATGAACAGCCCGACGTCTCTTGAGCAGAACGGCATCTGGTTCCCGTTGAGGTAGTAGCTCCTGGAAGCCAGCTGGTGGCATTCGACGTCGCCGATCGAGTATATCGCCTTCGGGAGCGGGGAGAGGTCGTGGAACTGGGCGGTGTTGTCCTTGACGCCCACGCTGCCGCTCAGGTTGAGGAGGGTGTGCGGGGGCACCATGAACGGCGAGGCCACGACCAGAGCGAGCCAGACCGCGCACAAAATGAATCCGCCGAGCACGACCCGCGATGTTATCCTCGGAAGCCGCATAGGACCCGCGGAGTGCGTTCCCGCCTAATCTCACTTTTCAATTACGGCCGATGCATACCCCACGACCTCGCGCATCGCGTGCACTTCCCCGGAGTTGGCGTACTTCAGCACGGATGCCTTCCCACCGGCACATGCCGTAAGGACCGCCATGACCGGCCCGTAGCCGCACATCGAGATGTCCTCGTCCCTCACGACCTCATAGAGGCGCTTGGGGTCCATCGCTTTGATGGCGTCGAGGGCCATCGTGTCCTTCCTCCTGGCGACCTCGGCCGGGACATAGTGCGACATGTCGGTCGATGCGATCGCGACTATGTCCTTCGTCTTCCTGGCCTCGTAGATGGCCCTGCCGACGGACGCCGCGGCCTCGAAGTCCTGGAACCCCATGCATATGGGGACGAACTTGACCTTCGGGGAGATGTACTGCAGGAACGGGAGCTGCACCTCGATCGAGTGCTCGTACCTGTGCGACTCCTCGTCCTCGTCCACTAAATCCCTCCTGAGGGCCTTCGCGAGCTCGCGGTCGATCTTCGCGACCCCCAGCGGTGTCTCGAAGTCCTGGGTGGATACAGCCAGGCCCGACCCCCTGCCCGTGTGGTTCGGTCCGAGGATGACGAACGACTCGGGGAAGCCATCGTCTGCCAGTCTCGAGTATAGGTGCGCGGCGACCATCCCGGAGTAGACGTAGCCGGCATGTGGAGAGACTCCTCCTATGATCCTGCGGCCTCCGTGCTCGTTCAGCTTCGGCAGCTTCCCAGGCCCGAGAGGGCCCGTGAAGCACTCTTCGATCTGACTCCTCAGGGACTTGGCGTCGCCCGCATAGAACTGGCCGGCCACACTGGGTTTCCTCATGTTGCTCCTCCCAGGTAAGAAAATGGCCTACGCTGGCTTATAGTCTTCCGATAAGCATGAAAGGCGTCGAGGCTCGCGCACTACAGGGAAGCTTCGAACTCTTCCACGGTCATCTTGAAGTCCTCGTCGCTCGCGAGCTGGCCTCGAGCCTTGAGGACCTCCCGCGTGAGAAGCCAGTAGACCGTTGCCAGGGCGCGCCTGCCCTTGTTGTTCGACGGTATGACGAGGTCGACATACTTCGTCTCGTTGTTCGCGTCGCATATGCCCACGATCGGGATGCCGACGTTCAGGGCCTCTTTCAGGGCCTGCTCGTCCGCGGCCGGGTCGGTCACGAAGAGCGCCTCTGGCTCCACGAACTTCGGGAGGATCGGGTTGGTGAGCGACCCCGGCACGAACCTGCCGGCGACGACCATCGCGCCTATGCTCTTCCCGAAGACCTTCGCCGGCTTCTGGCCGTACTGCCTCGCTGAGACGATCAGAATCCTGGTCGGGTCCATCCTGGACAAGAACTTGGCAGCGATCCTGATCCTCTCGTCCGTCTTCTTGACGTCGAGGACATAGAGCCCGTCGGTCCTGACCTTGAATATGAACTCCTTCATGTCGGCGCTCTTCTGCTGAGTGCCGATGTGGACCCCTGAGGTGAGGTAGACATCCTCCGGAATGAGAAGCTCGGTGCCAGTCTCTGCCTGCGGTTGTGTGTCGACTACCTCGTCCATCAGAATTCCTCAATCTCGCTTGACCGTCATCGGAACGACGCCCTTGTTGTACTCAAGGATCGCTATCTCGATGGGGTCGATCGTCGCCTCAGGGACATCCACGAGCACAGGCGCACCGAGGCTGATCTGCAACGCTCTCGCACCAATGATCCTGGCCCTCTCGAACCTAGTGTACTTCAAGCTCGTGACCTCACTGAGGAGATATCCCCCTAAAATGTGGCCCCTTTATATACGTTTGGGGGGCGCTCGATTTCCTAGATGCGTATGTGACGGAGGCAAGCTGGATGTGTTCGCGCTGAGTGGATTGTCCTAATACGAGCCGGCAGCGGAAGAGGAGGCTGCGGCCCGCTCTTGTTGTACGAGGACCATGGTGTACCAGCCAATCACAACCATGAGGAGCAGATCCCGGTCCCTTCTCGCGATCTCCGAGATGGTCACATCGGCCGAGTGCTTCAGAATCGTCGGATTCATGGAGATTGTGCAGAGCGTCAGGCCATTCTCATCGACAAGGTCCCACTCGAGTCTCCAGAACCGCGTGGATAGCAGCGATATCTTCCTTCCGTTCGGGAACTCGAGCGTGCCATGCCGGAACATGCCCATGCTCAAGACAGCGAGGTCGGCATCGGACCCCTTCTCGCGAATCGTGACGTATGGGAGCAAGAAGCCTCCCCGCTTCAGCGTGAAGGTCCCGTCAGCAGTCGAGGCCTCTGCGAGAGAGCCGAGCAATTGGACCCAATCGAGAGACGCGTAGAGCTCTTGGGCAGACCATAGCTCGTGATGTCTGACCATTGCTCTCGGCTGGATCCATTGCATCCTCGTGCCCTTGAATTCCCTCAGCGACCTCACGAGAGCCACCCTCGGACACGGAATAATCGAGGAAGATAGATATCGTTTGACATGGAAGTCCAAGAGTTCGAGTCAGAGGTTCTGTATGCGAAGCCATCCGTTAATCGTATCCATCTGTTCGAATTCGGAAAGAAATCTCCGCGAATTGTCGTGTATTCGCGAAACTGCTTTATCAGCAGTCGGGATACCGAAAGCAAGAGGGGAATCAGATGGCGAAGGTTCCGAACATCAGAGTTGAGCCTCCGGGCCCGGAGGCCAAGAAAGTGGTCGCGAAGGACACCGAGTACATCGTCAAGGCGACAAAGACCGCGCCCCTGGTCTTCAAGAAGGCTGAGGGGTCGGTCATAGAGGATGTGGACGGCAACACCTACATCGACTTCTACGCAGGCGTGGGTGTGCTCAACGTCGGAGCGAGACACCCGAAGGTCGTCGCGGCGATCAAGGACCAGGTCGACAGGTACATGCACGTCGCAGGCACGGACTTCTACTGCGGGCTCCAGTCCAGGCTCGCCGAGAGGCTCGCCAAGACGGCCCCTGGCAAGAACAAGAAGATGGTCTTCTTCTCGAACACGGGTGCGGAATCTGTCGAGTCCGCCATCAAGATCGCGAAGCGCGGGACCGGCAAGCAGGTCTTCATGGACTTCCTCGGGGCGTTCCACGGAAGGACCACGGGCGCGATGACGCTGACCGCGAGCAAGTGGGTCCAGAGGGAAGGCTACACGGCCTCGCTGATGCCGGGCGTGTTCCACGTGCCCTACGCATACTGCTACAGATGCATCTACAACCTCGAGTACCCGAGCTGCGGGATGTACTGCGCGAAGGTGATCGAGGAGGTCTATTTCGAGGAGCAGATACCGCCGAACGACCTCGCGGCGATCAGCATGGAGGTCGTCCAGGGTGAGGGCGGATATGTCGTCCCGCCGAAGGAGTTCGTCAAGATGATCTACGATCTCACGAGGAAGTACAAGTGCCTGTTCATCGACGACGAGGTCCAGTCCGGCGTAGGCAGGACTGGCAAGATGTGGGCCGTCGAGCACTTCGATGTCGCGCCCGACATCATATGCAGCGCGAAGTCCCTCGGAGGCGGCCTGCCGATCGCGGCGACCATAGTCGACGCGAAGCTCAACTTCGACAGGTACGGCAGACACTCGAACACCTTCGGAGGCTCGTCTGTCGCACACGCGGCCGCGCTCGCGACGCTCGACGTGATCGAGGACGAGAGGCTCCTGGACCGCGCGACCAAGATGGGCACTGAGACGAAGAAGCGCCTGCAGGAGATGCAGGAGAAGTACGACATCATCGGAGACACCCGTGGCCTCGGCATGATGATGGCGCACGAGTTCGTCCAGGACAGGAAGACAAAGAAGCACGCGGCCAAGAGCAGGGACAAGATCGCGGACATGGCCTTCAAGAAGGGCCTCATGCTCCTGCCGTGCGGTAAGTCCGTCATCAGGTACATACCGCCCCTGAACATACCCCAGGAACAGCTCGACACTGGCCTGCAGATCCTCGAGGAATGCATCAGGGAAGTGAACAAGAACCGCGTGGACTGATCGCCAAACCGTTTCCCCGACTTTCCCGGATCCCTGGCATTGCCAGGGATCCCACCATCTCATTTATCTCCGCGAGAGCGCATACCATCGTCGGAGCCAGTCCCCGATGTGCCCGAGCGACGAGCGGCGCGAGTCCTACCATGACAACTTCATCGCGACGATGCACAGGCTGGACCCTGACAAGCTCGCGGCCCTGAGGCGTGCGGTCTCCGGGATGACAAGGTGCCCGGAGTGCGATGCGCTGAACAGGGCGGACACGAAGTTCTGCATCAAGTGCGGCGCGAAGCTCTATCCCGATCTCAATTACGAGAAGGAAGAGCCGAAGGACGAGCATTAGGAACGCAGCTTCCGGTGGCTACTTCCCGCGCTTCTCCTTGAACTTCCTGAGCTCCTCCTCGACCATGGCATCGTAGTCCTCTGCCTTGGGAGGTGGCTTCACGGGCGGCGCGGGGGCCTCCTTCGCCGTCTCCGGGGCTGGCCTTTCCTCCTCCTGCTCGGCCTTCGCCTCCTTCGGCTCCTGCCGCCATACGACCGTTCTGATGGCGAGGCCTACCGCAAGCAGGCCGAACCCTGCCCATAGGAAGTTCATCATCGGGACGACCTTCGCCTGGATGAAGGCCACGGTGCTGTTGAGCCAGGTGTAGTCGAGGTAGAGGTCGCCGGCGATCGTCTTGAAGATGTAGACCTCTACCTGCATGACCTGCTCGTTCCCGTACACGTCATGGCCGAATAGGTTGGTGAGAACGATGCCTGACCTGACCGTCTTGCCGGACTGGGCCAGGTCGATGACGGCCTTCTTCGCCTGGTCGACCGCGGTCCCCCCATAGCCTGACGAGACCGATTCCGTCGTCAGGCCGACGAGGTGGACCGTGAAGTCGCCGACGCCGAGGGACCCGCCCGTCGAAACCTGTTTCCCGGAAAGCCCCTGCAGGTTCTGGAGGTTCGTCGGGAAGACCTGCATGTTAGTAGACACCACGAAGCTGACCAGGACGAGCGCGACCCCGAGGTGCACAATCTGCGGGCTCGCCTTCTGAAGCGTTTTCCGCAGGGAGCCGGACACGCGGGAGCGCGCGATCTTGTACCCGGACACGAGGACCGCGAGCACATACGACGGAAGGCTGAACGCGACCAGGCCATTGGCCCAGCCGCCTGCGGTCGCGAGCGCGCCGAGCACCGCGGAGACGACAAGCGTGGCCGCGGCGATCCAGAACGCGATCTCCTTCCCGAGCGCCTTCCAGGCCAGGCAGATGGACATCGTGACCATCAGGGCCACGAAGAACAGGGACATCTTCTGGTTGAACTCGTCCATGTTCGCCGTCTGAGTCACGTTGACGTTCTTGAACAGGATCAGGAGCATGACCGCGCTGGTGATCAGGAGCAGCGCGACCGTGAGGATCATGTTGTTCTTGTCGCTGATGTACTCGCTGAACCGCTCGGGCTCGTCCTCGGTCTCGGCCTTCGGCCGCAGCCGGTACCTGTCGTAGGAGAGGAACACGGCGACCATCAGGAGGAAGATCATGAGGAGGAAGATCCCGAGCACGGTGCTGTCGTGCTGCAGCAGGTAGGAGAACCGGTCGCCCGCGGTCGCGCCCACCGAGCTCCCGAAAGCGTGCACGGAGGAGGTCCAGATGCTGCCGGCCCTGGTGGCGAACGTGGCGAACACCACGGCGACGAAGGACAGCATGCCGAGCGCGGGGGACATTATGCCGTACTCGCCCTTCCTCGCGTGCCTCACCTGCGTATGCAGGAACGCGGTCGAGACCAGCCACGGGAGCAGGGAAGACGTCTCGACGGGGTCCCAGGCCCAGTAGCCGCCCCAGCCGAGCACATAGTACGCCCAGATCGCGCCTATCCCGATCCCGAGCGTGAGGAACAGCCATGAGAGCCTGCCCCACATGAGCGAGACGGAGGTCCAGTTCGCCTCGTTCGTCAGGAGGTAGGCGACCCCGGCCGCGAACGCAGCGATGCAGAACGCGTAGCCAGCGAACACCACGGGCGGGTGCAGGACCATCTCCGGGGTCTGCAGGATGAGCTGCATGCCGTTCCCGTCCGGGATGTGGGTCACCAGGAAAGAGCTGGTGCGCGCGAAGAGGTTCATGTCAAGGAGGAGCACCATGAACAGGAAGATGATCCCGGCCATGGTCGTCTGGAAGATTGCGTGGAACTTCCCGCTCAGGTATCTCCGCCTCGGCTCCAGCATCACCTCGACCGCGAGCACGAGGGACATGAACCATATCCACAGCAGGAACGAGCCAGGCGCCCCGGACCATATCCCCGAGAGCTTGTACATGCCCGCAAGCTCCTTCGACGAGTTCGACCAGACATAGGAATAGCTCATGTCTGAGGTCGTGAACAGGAATCCGAGGAAGATCAGGACCGCGGTCAGCAGGCCGAACGTCACGAGCGAGAGCATGACGGAAAGGGTCCTGCTGCCGTACCTGGAAGTCAGTAGCCCCGTCGCACACGCCCCAAGGGAGGACAGAGTCGCCGCGATGATCATCATCCCGCCGATTTCCATATGATGCACCTCACTCCTGCTGCTCGTTCTCCTTCTTCAGCAGCTCCGCGAGCTGCTTGCGATACGACGCGCTCAGGTCCGCATAGACGCGCTCGTCTATCTCGCCCTTCTCGCGCTCCTCGTCCAAGGCGACAATCGCCTCGGTCAGCTTCGCCTTCTCAGCCTCGAACGGTGACTGCGGCTTCTTCCTCGCGGCCATCAGCTGCGCTGCCCGGTCGACATAGTCCTTCCTGATCGTCTTGTAGGTGGCTTCAGGAAGCCGGCCCTTCTCGAAGTCGGCATCGACCCTTGCGAGCGCCGCGAGGACGGACTCGAGGTCTCTGGCTTCGTCCTCCCCGTCATCCTCTGAGGCCGCCCTCCTCGACAGCTTGTTCAGCTCGTTCCTCACGGACTTGAACTCCTTCTTGAGGCGCTGGAGCTCGTCCTCGGCCGCTGCGCGCGTCATGGCCCCTGAGGCCATCTTCCCTTTGATGTCCTCGATCTCGGACAGCATCTCCTTCTTCTTCTCGACGAGCATCTTCCGCCGCTCCTCGTCCGCAGTCGTCGAGTCATCTGGCTCGGCGACGGCGGCCTTGGTCGGCGCGCGTGCCCGCGCAGCTGGCTTCCTCAGACGAGTGTATGCGAACGCGGACGCGAAGGCGGCCATCAGCCCCGCCGCCACCGCATACATGGCCCAGTCCGAGCCGGTCGATGGAGCGATGACATCGATTGAGTATGTCGGGGTTCCGCTGGGCGATGACTGGTTGAAGTACAGATCCTTCGTAGCGTCGGAGTTCATGGTCCGGTTCTCGTCGAATATCAGGCCTATGCCATTGCCCTTGACAACATACCCGGACATGACGTAGACCATCATTAGCGAGGTCCCCTCGGCTGAGTACGGCAGGGCCTCTGACAGGTCGACCGTGGTCACGCCGTCCTTGAATGTCTGGGTCCATTGGTATGAGACATGGACAGAGTACACGCTCGACAGGGCGAAGTAGGTCACCTGGAGCCAGTATGATGATATCGAGGTGTTGAATCCCAGGCTCGAGTTGCCGGTCATGTCGAAGCGCACCCTCATGGAGGTTCCGCTCGCAGGCATTGCGAGGGACGAGAAGTTCTGGCATTGGACCCAGGTCGAGCCGCCGTCATCGGACAGGTAGCTGGTGACATTGGCTGTCGAGGTCCCGTTGAAGGTGAGGTCGGCAGAGAGTATCTGGTACGCCGATGACACGGACATGTTGCCCGAGATGAACTGGCCGGACGGGGAGTCGTTGACCAGCCGGACCGCAGAGCCCGCATAGATCGTGTTCACGAAGACGCTGTCCGGGGCTGAGAAGGACGCCGCGCTCGCGGTCGAGTTCGAGTACGTCGCGTTCCTGGAGAACGAGGACGGGACGTCTATGTAGAACTTCCCGGAATAGGCGCCCGAGGTCTCGATGCCGTACTGGGAGCTGTCGAGCGCGACGGCCCCTGACCATACTGTGACGTTGTAGGCGTTCGCGGGAAGGACCGTGTACACTTGGGAGGCATCGTGCGGCAGGTCGAAGCTCATTATCTTGAGTGCCGCGAAATCGGCATCGGATGCTGGGTATCCAGCATTGAAGTCACTGCTGCCCTGGTAGATGAAGGTCCAGTTGGTCAGTATGGTCGGCCCGGACCCCTGGGCCGCGGCCGGTGCCGTCGCCGGCATCAGCGCTGATGCTGCGAACGCGAAGACGACCGCAGCTGAGAGCGGCTTCAGCAGACTCCTGGCGAGCATGGTCCTCCCTGTCTCACATCCCCCGAACCGACATGACATCAACAGCTCACTAGTATTTCGAAGCGCAGCCCAGGGTCACCTCGGTCGCAGAGAGCACGAGCGGGAGTGACTCCTCAAGGGTGCCCTTGACCACGGCAGTCTTCCCGTTGGAGAACTCCGCTGGGAGCGCTCCCGTCAGCACGACCCCGATGGTCTGGTTGGGGTCGACCCTGTCGGCCAGCGAGAAGTTGAGGTCGCCTGCGCCTCCCGACCATCCGGTTATGACGCCTTGGACCTCGAGTGTCTGGTTCAGGTACTGCGAGAGGCCGCCACCCGAGGAGGCGCCCGCGAGCGTGCCGACCTGCAGGTAGTTCTTCGTCCCCGTGGAGCTCCAGCCCCAGAAGACGACCACCAGAGCAACAGCGATGACTCCGATGGCGATCAGCATCTTCCTCTGCCTGCGGCGGGACATCGGCCTCTGCGAAGGAGCCGGCTCTGAGGGCTCGTTCTTCGGTGCGGACCCCTCACTTGCCATGTTTGGACACTTCCTCCCTCAGGGCCTTTATGTCGCCATTGATCCGCCTCTGTCTCAGGAACAGGTATGTCAGGTACCCGAACACACCGAGCCAGACAATCGAATATGCGACGTACAGTGCCAACCAGGAGCTAAACATCATTCCTCGCCTCCTATGACGCGCTTCAGTTCTTCCAGTTCTTCTTCGTTTTCAGCAATCTCGAACCGCTTTATCAGCATTGCTACAAACAAAAACGTGAACGCGACGACCGCGACGCCCACCGTCATGCCAGCCTGCGCGGAGAGCGACCCCGTCGACGATGCGATCACCTCGGGGTGGCTCGAGTTCAGCAGGGGCGCGATCCTCGAGGAGAGGAGGCTCATCGGCATCGTGACGAAACCCACGATCCCGTAGACCGCGCTCACCCGCGCCCTCGTCGTCGGCTCCGACATCGCCGCCCGGAGCGACAGGTACCCGATGTACACGAGCCACATGATGAATGTCGTGACGAGCTTCGTGTCGTCCCATCTCCAGTAGACGCCCCACTCCTGCTTCGCCCAGACCGGGCCGGTGGTGATCGCGATGGTCGCGAACAGGACCCCGAGCTCCGCGGACGACATGGCGATCCAGTCGTACTTGACGTTCCTGGTGCGCAGATACAGGACGCTCGCGACCAACGTCACGATGAACCCCATGTAGGAGGCCCACGCGCTCGGCATGTGGAAGTAGAATATCTTCTGCGCGATCGGTGCCGTCATCGCGCTGAACCCTCCCTGAGACGAGCTGATCACGACGGAGTTGGTCTCGGGCGTGTAGAGATAGTAGCCCAATGCCTGTGAGTTCTCACCGATCGACCCGGCGGTGACGGCGGCCGATAGAGATATGTTCGTGGTGTTGTGGACATCGTTCGTTATGTCAGGCCCGAAGCTCGTGCTGCGGAACCCCCCGCTGAGGATCTTGACATCGATGGGCCGGACGGTCCACCATTGCGAAGACGTGTTCCCGGCCGCGACCGCCGCCTCGTACCTCTGGTAGTCCACGAAGTCCGCCAACGAGAACTCGATCACCGCAGGCGAGTCCTTCATCCTCAGGTCAGTGATGTTGAGGCCCGTGACGAAGCCCGACACTGTGACCGAGCTCCCCTCGACGGAGGGCATGATGTCCCCCGCTTCCTTGACGCTGGTCGCAGGGAGCGGGGCGTAGTAGATTGCCAGGTAGGTCGTGACAAGCACCAGGACGGCCGCGACCGCGGTTACGATGAGCCCGAGCTTCTTCAGATTCATAGCCTCACCCCTCAAGAACGTAGTCTATCGTGAGATACCCGACTGCGGCGAAGATAACGGCGAACCCGATTATAGATTGTACCTCCCCCATCGATTCCGCCAGCTGCCCGTTGATGGCGTTCCTGGTCGCCTGGACGCATGGGATAATGACGCTGAAGGCGATCAAGGGGATCAGCAGGATGGGCAGGAGCACCTCGCGGGCCCTCGAGTTCACGGATATAGCCGCGACCAGGGTCCCGACGAGGACGAGCGTCACGGTCCCCAGGAAGGCGATACCTATGACCGGGGCCGAGTTCCCGTTGAAGTCGTAGGAGAAGAAGAGCGCGAAGAACAGTATCGAGAGCAGGTCCACTGCGAAGACCAGCACGAGGTTCGCCAGGGCCTTGCCCAGGAATATCGCGCTCCTGTCGACCGGGCAGAGAAGGAGCCCCTCCAGGGTCTCCCTGTCCCTCTCCTTGGCGAAGGAGGTGTGCATGCCGACGATCGCCGCGAACGAGAAGCATATCCAGAGGGCCGCGGCAGCGAGATCGGAGACCACGACAGAGCCCGAATTGACTGACTGGTCGAACGCGAACCTGAAGGCCAGGACCATGAGCAGGGCGAACAGGAACATCGCGCTCAGCATCTCCTTCGACCTGAGCTCGATCCGAAGGTCCTTGGCCGCGATTTCGACGAAGGCCATCATTGGACTCCCCCCTCGGCCGCGGCCTTGTATCCCAGCTCCAGGTCCCCACGCTTGATGCTGGCGGAGTCGAAGGACCGCGAGATCCTGCCCCCCAGCAGGATGTCCGCCCTGTCCGCCAGAGACGAGATCCGGTCGATGTCGTGGGTGATGACCATGACGGCGCATCCTCTGGCCTTCTCCTCGGCCAGGATCTGAGACAGGATGTCCACACCCTTCTGGTCGAGCGACGAGAAGGGCTCGTCGAGGAGGAGCACCTTCAGATCGG
>JAJYIS010000106.1 GCA_021789945.1 Thermoplasmata archaeon
TGGAATCCTCGTTCAAGAAAGGCCTCCTGAGATGCATCGTCGCGACCCCGACCCTCGCGGCCGGCATCAACCTGCCCGCGAGGACGGTGGTCGTTCGCGACGTTCGGAGATACGACTCGAACATAGGGTTCACGATGATCCCGGTCCTCGAGATAAAGCAGATGTGCGGCCGGGCGGGAAGGCCAAGGTTCGACAAGTACGGCGAGGCCATCCTGGTCGCAGGCGACGAAGAGGAGAAGGACACGCTGCTCGAGGCGTACCTACTGGGCGAGAACGAAGACATATTCTCGAAGCTCGGGACGGAGCCGGCGATCAGATCGCACGTGCTCGCCCTCATCGCCACGAAGTCCGCATCATCCCTCGAGGAGCTGAAGGCGTTCTTCGACAGGACCTTCCTCGCGCACCAGACGGACGCGACCTACCTCGGGGAGACGCTCGAGGGAGTGGTCGAGTTCCTCCAGAAGGAGGGCATGCTGCACGAGGGGCAAGCGCTGAAGGCGACTCTCTTCGGCAGGATGGTCAGCGACCTGTACATCGACCCTCAATCCGCGGTGATACTCAGGGACGCCATCGCGAAGTACCGGCCAGGACAGTCCTTCGGGCTGCTTCTGGCTGCGTGCGCGACCCCCGACATGTCGCTGCTCTACCTGAGGCGGGCGGACTACGAATGGATCGAGAAGTTCATGGACGACAACGGGGAAACCCTCCTGGTCCAGCCCCCAGACGACCTCGCAACATACGAGATCTACCTCGCCCAGGTGAAGACGGCGAAACTAGTCCATGACTGGGTCTCGGAGACGCACGAGAACGAGATCACCAAGCGGTTCGGGATCGGTCCCGGGGACATAAGGAACAAGATGGACATCGCCGAGTGGCTCGTGCACGCCGCCTCGAGGCTCGCGGAGGTCTTCAACAAGGATGCCGTCCAGGACATCATCGAGATGCGCACAAGGGTCAGGTACGGCATCAAGCCCGAGCTGCTGGAGCTGGTCAAGCTCAGGGGGATAGGAAGGGTAAGGGCGAGGGCGCTTCACGACCGAGGCCTGAGGACTATCGAGGACCTCAGGGTGAACAGCTACGACCGGCTGAAGCAGATACCCACGATAGGCGAGGCGGTCGCCCGCTCCATCAAGAGCCAGCTGGGCCAGGCCCCGAAAGAGGTCCCGAGACAGCCCGAGGACGGGCAGACGGACCTGCGGGATTACAGATGATTGATAAGGCACGTCGCTGTTCGAGTCCCGAGGAGACACCATGGAAGACCCGGTCCTTGCCGACACCGCCGGCCTAGAGGCCTGGACGGTCGAGATGAAGAGTGGGGACGCGGGGCGGTTCGCCGACGGCGTGGTCGCTCAGGCTAGGCGGGCGGGGGCCGAGGTCCTAGTGGTCCGCGGGGACATGGTCTTCGGCGAGGACCATCTCAGGAGCGCGCTCTATCACGCGAAGAAGGCGATGAAGGAGGGACGGAACTCTTCGGATTCGCTCGCAATGGAGACGCTGCTCTACGCCTCGGGGGAGAGGCAGCTCAGCACCGCGATCAAGAAGATGGCGCTCGACGACTCAGCGGGATTCGCCGTGGTCGCGAGGCTCGAGGCCGGGGAGTCCATGGCCGGGGCGTCATGGAAGCGGCTGCCGAAGGCCAGGGCCGACATCGGGCCGTCCGACCTCATCAGGTTCGGCCTCTCGCCGGAGGAACTGGCCACGGCGGGCGGAGCGGCGATCGACCTGGTCCTGGAGAAGGTCGCCGCGGTCGATATCCTCAAGAAGTGAATCCAGCCCGCTCGACGGGTATAATTAGAGGCTACGTAGATTCCCCCGCCCGGTCTGACCAATATGGCAGTGACTGTCGAGTGCGTCCCGAACTTCAGCGAGGGGCGAAGGAAGGAAGTCGTCGACAAGATCGTCTACTCGATAAGGTCCGTCCCTGGCGTCAAGGTCCTTGATGTGGAGACCGACCCGGACCACAACAGGTCTGTGGTCACGTTCGTCGGGAACAAGCAGAACATCCAGGAGGCCGCGTTCAGGGGGGCAAGGGCGGCCAGGGAGCTCATCGACCTCAACAAGCACAAGGGCCAGCACCCGAGGATGGGCGCATTGGATGTCCTTCCGTTCGTTCCCATTTCAGGCGTGACTCTGCAGGAGTGCGTGGAGATCGCGAACCAGGTCGGGGCGAGGATCGCGAAGGAGCTGGCGATACCTGTCTACCTGTACGAGGCCGCCGCGAAGAGGCCTGAGAGGAAGAACCTGGAGAACGTCCGCAGAGGGGAGTTCGAGGGCCTGAAGGAGGCCATCATGACGGACGACTCGAGGTACCCTGACTTCGGCCCGAGGAAGCTCCATCCGACCGCTGGAGCGACCGCCGTCGGCGCGAGGATGCCCCTGATAGCTTTCAACGTCAACCTGAAGTCGAAGGACGTCTCGGTCGCGAAGGAGATCGCGAGGAAGGTCCGGGCGAGCAGCGGGGGCCTGCCGTGCGTTAAAGCGCTCGGGTTCACGCTCGAGAACAGGGGGATGGTCCAGGTGTCGATGAACCTCACCGACTACACGGTCACCCCGGTGCCCAAGGTCCTCGACGCGATCCAGAAGGAGGCAGACGCGCTGGGCGTCGAGATCGCTGAGGGCGAGATCATAGGCCTGATACCCCTCGACGCGGTGTGCGATGTCGCGGCGCGCTACCTCAGGGTGAACGCGTTCAGCAGCAACCAGGTCCTGGAGAGGAGAATTTGGGGCTAGACAGCCTCGGACAGCTCAGGGAATTCTGCCTCGAGCTGTCCTCGGACAAGCCGTCACCCGGCGGAGGGACGGCGTCAGCGGCCGCGGGGGCGATGGCCTCGTCCCTTCTGATCATGGTGTGTGGGATAACCTCCCGGTCCAAGAAGCATGCGCCTTCCAAGCCGGAGCTGGACCGGCTTTCCGAGGCCCTGCAGAAGGAGCGGGACGCCCTGCTCGAGCTCTCTCTCGAGGACGCCCTGGCATACGACCGGGTCGTCGACGCCATCAAGGAACTCCGTACATCCCAGGCCGGGGAAGGGTCCGCGGAAGGGCTGCAGAGGGCCTTGAAGCATGCCGCGGAGGTGCCCCTGGAGACCAGCTCCGCGTGCATGCGGGTGCTCGAGAGCGCGGTTAGGGTCGCCGAGATTGGCACCAGGAACGCCTCGTCGGACGTCTCGGTGGCCGTCTTTCTGGCGAAAGCTGGCTTCGAAGGAGCCAGCAAGAACGTCAAGATCAACCTGGGCAGCATCAACGACGCTGCGTTCGTATCGGGCATGGAGAGCAAGCTGGCAGAAATCTCGGCGAGGGCGGAGAGGCTCTCGAAGGATGCCACATCGAGGCTCGACCTGCTGTGAGGGTCGATGGGAAGCCCATCTCCAAGCCGTCTCTATCAAAGTTGATAGAGTCAGCGATACCTTTAAAGGTGCCCAGAAAAATGTGAATGGTGCAGACTTGTCAGAACGCTTCGGTCATTTTGTGGCCGGAGCACCACGGGTTAGGTGAACCTTGGCAGGAAGCTACCTCAAGAGCCTCCAGCTCCAGAAGCAGTTAGAGGAGAAGACGAAAGAGGCGGCGAAGTACCGGGAACTTGCGGAGAAGGAGCAGGTTGCCCTAGATCAATTCATCGAGGCCTGCAAGGAGAACGATGTCGACGTCTCCGAGGCCGAGAAGCCCAAGCTCGACTTCGAAGCCGCAATGGCGTCGAAGGACTATCAGGCGGCCGTCGGACATGCGAAGAAGGCCAGGGAGGCCGTCAGGCAGTCATACCTGAACAAGATCGGCGAGGTCGGCGACTCTGTGGAGGCATTGCTGAGCCTCATCAAGGGGGCCGGCAGTGAGTCGAAGGCCGCCTCGGACGCCATCGAGAGGAGCAAGGAGCGCGCAGGGGCGGACGACCTCGAAGGCGCGATGAAGTTCGCCAAGAGCGCGTACGACTCAGCCGAGAGGACGCTCCACGAGGTCTTCTCAGGGCTCTTCTCCCAGGCGCAGGATCTCATCATGCAAGCCAAGGACATGGGGGACGACATCTCAATCTTCGACGACCAGCTCTCGAAGGCCAAGACGGACCTGCAGAACCAGGAGTACGAGGACTGCATGAGCCAGATCAAGGAGGTCCTCGAGGGCGCTGGCGAGGACATCAAGACCGAGGTGAACTCGACTCTATCGCGGGCCGAAGAGCTGGTGTCGGCGGGAGAAGAGTTCGAAACCGATATGTCCAAGGTCAAGAACCACATCGAGCGCGCGCGCGGGCACTTGGACGCGCTCAGGTTCAAGGAGTCCCTCGCATACGCGAAGAAGGCGGAGGCCGAGGGCGAGAGCGCCATATCCTCCAAGCTCCAGGAGCTCGTCAAGTCGACTAGGGATGACATAAAGAAGACGAAGTCGGCGAACGAGGACGTCACCGTGCCCCAGGAGATCCTCGAGCAGGCCCAGACGGCTCTGAAGGAGAAGAAGTACATCGAGGCCATCCACGCGCTCAATTCAGCTCGACAGAAATCCAATTCGATCCAGTTCAACACTGTGCTCGAGGTCATCTCGCACGCGAGAGACAAGTTCGTCCTGGCCAAGAAGGTCGGGGTGGACATGTCGAAGGCGATCACGCTTCTGAACACTTCGAGGGACAACCTCAAGCGCGGCAAGTTCGAGGAAGCCATCGAGTACGCACAGGAGAGCGAGAAGGAGGTCGACTCGGTGCTCGACAGGTTCTACAAGGCGAGAGACCAGATGACCGATCTCGCCAAGGCCGTCAAGATGGCGGCAGACTTCGGCGCCGATGTGACCCTCGCGAAGGGGCGGCTGACGGAAGCGCGCAGGCTCTTCGAGAGCAAGGACTACGAGAGCACCGCAGAGACCGCAAGGACTGGTATCGCCGAGGCGAACAAGATGGCCAGGGGGAAGGCGATGGAGGTCATCGATGGGTCTGACAAGGCCGTGAAGCTCGGCAAGAGCATCGGGGCCGACATAACCGAGGCTGAGGGCATCCTGCAGAAGGCGCTCGATCTCCTCGGGAAGGAGAACCTCGCCGAGAGCGTGGAGCTCGCACGGTCGAGCGCGGCTGCCTCGAAGGCCGCCCTGACAAGGTTCATGAGCGACAAGCTTCAGAACATCGACCTGTTCATCAAGGGATCCTCGGGAGACGCAGGGCTCGCTGAAGTGAGCGAGATGATCGCCCAGGCACGCCAGCTGCTGGCCTCGAACGAATTCCAGAAGGCCAACGACCTGATGGGTCAGATTACGCAGCGCATCGAGTCCATAGGCGAGGGCGAGTGCGCAAGAGTGGTCCAGGCTGCGAGGGACAAGATCACGACGCTCAAGTCGATCGGCGGGAGCGTCGACGACCTCGAGATACTGCTCACACGGGCTGATGAGGCACGCTCGAGACGGGTGTTCGAGGACGCGACCGCGCAGGCCAATGGTATAATCGAGCAGGCGAATGAGCAGATACTCCGCCTCGTCCAGGGTGAGTTCTCGTCCGTCAGAGACTCGGTCGAGGAGGCCAAGACAATCGGGATCGACATCGAACCCGTGAAGATAGCCATCAAGGACGCGCGCGCCAGGGCCGACGAGCAGGAGCTGGAGGAAGCCTTCAGGCTGGTCAAGTCCGCGAACGACTCCCTCAAGGCCCAGATAGCCAAGTTCGATGCCATCAAGGGTAAAATCAGGAGGTCTGAGGAGCTCATTGCCGAGGCTGGCAAGACCAAGGTCGACGTCAGCGGGCTCGTGAAGAAGCTGGACGCTGCAAGAGGTCTGTTCAGCCAGGGGAAGCTGGACAACGCAGAGCGCATGCTGGACGAGTGCCTCGCAGAGGCCGAGAAGAGCCTCGCGATGTACCTCGCCGCGAAGTTCATCCTCAGCTCGAAGGACAGGATCGACATTGCCCAGGCTCACGGCATAGGTGCTGACGAACCGTTGAAGCTCATCGCGAGGGCGAAGGAGCTGATGAAGCAAAAGAGG
>JAJYIS010000107.1 GCA_021789945.1 Thermoplasmata archaeon
CGTGTCGCTCGACGACTTGAGCTTCGAGATGTTGATCTCGCGGACGGTATCGAGCCTGGTGATGCCCTCGTAGTCCACCTTCGATGCCCTCCTGAAGGCCTTGTCCAGGATCTCGTCGGCGCTCAGAACAGTGGGTATGTCGAACATCTTGTCTGCGGTCATGCATGGAGGGGCTGATAAAGCCTCCCGAAGGGCGCGTCCACAAACATCATATCGGGATACCGGACTTCCGTGTCCGACCACGATGAAGCGAATCAAGGCGAGGCGCGGCAGGAAGCTGGTCTGCAAGGGGTGGAGGCAGGAGGCCATCCTGAGGATGCTCCAGAACAACCTCGAGAACGCGGAGAAGCCCGATGAGCTCATAATCTACGGGGGAACGGGCAAGGCTGCGAGGAACTGGGAATGCTACGATGCCATAGTCGGCTCGCTCAAGGAGCTCGAGGAGAACGAGACGCTCCTGATCCAGTCGGGCAAGCCCGTCGCGGTTTTCAAGACCACGCCCCTCGCCCCGAGGGTGCTCACGGCGAACGCACACCTCGTCCCGAGATGGTCCACCTGGGAGGTCTTCCACGAGCTCGAGGCTAAGGGCCTGATCATGTTCGGCCAGATGACCGCAGGCGGATGGGCCTACATAGGCACCCAGGGGATCCTCCAGGGGACCTACGAGACCTTCGCTGCGTGCGCAAGGACGCACTTCGGAGGGACCCTCAAGGGGAGGCTCGTGCTCACGGGCGGCCTCGGGGGCATGGGAGGCGCTCAGCCGCTCGCGGTGACCATGAACGGCGGCGTCTGCCTGGCGGTCGAGTGCGACGAGAAGCGGATCAAGCGAAGGATCAAGGGCGGGTACTGCGACGTCATGACGGACGACCTCGGCGAGGCCGTCGAGATGGCTGTGGAGGCGAAGAAGAAGAGGAAGGCCCTCTCAATCGGGCTGGTCGGCAACTGCGCGGACACCCATCCGACGATCGCTCGCATGGGGCCCATACCGGACGTCGTCACTGACCAGACCTCGGCCCACGACGAGCTTGGCGGGTACATCCCGAAGGGATACAGCATCGAGGAGGCCGCGAGGCTCAGGGCGGAGGACCCCGAGCAGTACAAGAGGAAGGCCTTCGAGAGCATCGGGATACACGTGCGCGCCATGCTCACGATGATGGCGAAGGGCGCGGTCGTGTTCGACTACGGCAACAACATCCGGGCGCAGGCCCAGAAGGCCGGCGTCCAGGACGCCTTCGCGTTCCACGGGTTCGTCCCGCTCTACATCAGGCCGATGTTCAGCGAGGGGCGGGGGCCGTTCAGGTGGGTCGCGGTGTCCGGCGACCCCGCGGACATACTCAAGACCGACAAGGTCGTCATGAAGGAGTTCAAGGACAACAAGCAGCTCGTCAACTGGATCAAGCTCGCGGAGAAGAGGGTGCCTTTCGAGGGGCTGCCCGCGAGGGTGTGCTGGCTCGGGTTCGGCGAGCGCGCGCGGTTCGGCAGGATCATAAACGGCATGGTGAGGGACGGCACGCTCTCAGGGCCGATCGTCATCACCCGGGACCATCTCGACTGCGGCTCGGTCGCGTCCCCGAACAGGGAGACCGAGGCCATGAAGGACGGTAGCGATGCGATCGCCGACTGGCCGCTGCTGAACGGCCTGCTCAACACGGCGGCCGGGGCGGATCTGGTCGCGATCCATAACGGGGGAGGAGTGGGCATCGGATACTCCACTCACGCGGGCCTGCTGGTCATCGCGGACGGCACTGAGGAGGCCGACGAGAAGATCCAGAGGGTGCTGACCACCGACCCCGGGATGGGGATCGTGAGGCACGCCGACGCTGGATACCCCGATGCGATCAAGATGGCGAAACGGAAGCATCTGAAGATGCCGATGCTGAAGTGACCGCTGAGCGGCCAGAGCGGCGCAGATCAGATGCGCTCGAGGAGATAGACGGTGACCACATCGCTGTCCTCGGGCGGGTCGAGCCATCCGTAGAGCTTGCTCAGCTTGTTGAGCAGGTCCTTGCGCTTCTCCCCGGGCTTGGCCTCGAGGTCGTACTCCAGGAAGCTCAGCGGGATGCTCCCGAGCTTGGAATCGAACGAAAAGAGGACCCTCGCGTTCAGCCGCTTGGTCGGACCGGCGACGCTGACCTCCTGCCCTGGGAGGTACTTCGCATCTGTCTTGTGCAGGCGGATCGTGGTGAACACCCGGTCGTTCAGCTTCGCCCAGTCCTGTGAGAACCTCATCGTCCTCTCTCTCATCATACCGATCCTCAGACGTGAGTGATGGTACGTCCATTAATACCTTTCCGGCCCTCGGTTCTGTAACAAATCGGGTGATGACCTTCAGGGGGTGTCATCCAAGCCCTCGCAGACTGCATGTAGTCGATGCGAGCTTGAGCCATCGTCACGGTCTCAGCTCCGATGCTGGCCGGATCCAAGAGAACAGATATCACAAAGACCTGTTGCAGCACTTGCGGCAGTGCTCGCCCGACATGTGGGAGAATTCATTCCCGAATGGGCGAGGTTCTCGAGGGCCAGCAGGGTCGGCACAAGGGTGCCACCGCCATAATCGACCTGCCGCGAACGGCCGCACGGTCGGAGCCGAATGGAACGAGTTGCGTCAAGGGGGTGACCTGAGAGTCACCACCAGCTGATGCAACAGAACCAACGGACCGGCAAAGTATTTGCCAGCATCGACCTATGCCACCGTCGGGAGGCGGGCCGCGACGTACGAACTCAAGCTCAAGGTCTGGCTCGAGCGAGAAGGGAAGTTCATTGTCAGCGACGGCCGGGCCAAGCTCCTGAGGAAGATAAAGGACACGGGATCGTTGTCGAAGGCGGCGGAGGAGATGGGAATGTCCTACCGGCACGCCTGGGAGGTCCTCCACAGGATCGCAAGGAACGCCGGAGGAGAGGTCGCGGAGTCCGCCAGGGGCGGCAAGGAGGGAGGCGTCACCAAGCTCACCCCGTTCGGTGAGGAGATACTGCGCGAGTACGAGAACAAGGCCGCCTCTCTGCAGAGCCTCTACGAGAACGAGTGGAGGAAGCCGTCCGTCACGGCCGACGGGATCGTCACCAGAGGGAACGAGATCCTCCTGATCAAGCGCGGGGCGGAGCCTTTCAAGGGCAACTACGCGCTCCCGGGAGGATTCCTGGACTACGGCGAGAGGCTCGAGGAATGCGTCGTCCGCGAGGTCCTGGAGGAGACCGGGCTCAGCACGAGGATCGTCGACCTGGTCGGCGTGTACTCGTCCCCTGACAGGGACCCGAGAGGCCATTTCGTGACCGCGGTCTATCACCTCGAGCCGGTATCAGGCACCGTCCGCGCGGGAGACGACGCGAGCGACGCGGAGTGGGTGCCCATGGACAAGCTCCCGAAGTTCGCGTTCGACCACGGCAGGATAGTCCAGGACTTCGTCTCCTCGAGGAGATCGAAAAGCACGAAATGAGTTTGAGGAAGGCGTTTCTGGGCTCACAGAGCGGGCATGAGCCCCGATGCCGACCGCACGAAGGGCAGGTATACCATCTTGGTGTCGTTCACAGTAAGGGTGTAATCCAGCTGCTGGAGCGTGCCCGGCTGCTCGGCCTCCATCGTCACAACGACGAAGTCCGCTAGCTCCGCGGCCTCCTTCTTCGACAGCGCCACCGGGAGTCTCGGGACGCTCCCGAAGTTCAGCCTCGTGGCGTATCTCGGGTTGCTCATGGTGAGCTGAGACGCGAGCCTCCTGAAGCTCCCTGGGTCGAGGTCCGAGGCGGGTATGTAGATGAACAGGTTCCCGCTGTCGCCCCCGCCCTTCAGCCATGAGGCCAGCTTGTACAGGCTGCCGCCCTCTACGCTCTTCGAGCGCAGCTGGAAGGACGCGTACACCCTCCAGAAAGGCATGAACACCCTGTCCCCCTGGGCGTTCGGGCTGAACTCCCCGACCTCGAAGTCTATCCTCTCGACGCCCTCGTCCCTGGAGTGCATGACGTTGCACCTGTCGCAGTAGAACAGCCTGTCCTTCTGCTTCATGTAGATCGGGCTGTTGCACGACGGGCACTTGACCTGGATGACATTCATCGCAATCCCCCCAGCTGCTTCGTGACGTTGGTGAGCTGCTTGAGGTCGGCCCCGCCCAGCAGGGACTTCTTCTCCTTGAACTCACCCTGGACGATCTCGGACCCGTACCTGAAGAACCTGTACGTGGCCAGGAGTATCAGCGCGCCCACGACGACGCCAGCCGCGGCGATCCTATAGTCATTCTTCCCCAGCAGTATGCCGGCGAATGCTGCGAGCCCGCCGAAGAACGTCCCCGCGGTCACCGCGACGCTCTGGAACATCGGGTCGCCCGGGGCCCTCCCGGAGAGCACCTGGCCCGTCACGCCGTCGACGGTGTCCATGTACATCCTTTCCCTGTAGTTGTACCTCACGACCCAGATCGGGTAGTAGATCATCGTGAGCGCCTTCGAGAACACATGGACCTTCTCGAATGTCACATGCTCCACGTGGGCCTGCGCCCTGGCCTTCGCCAGCGCATCGTTCTTCGACCGGGAGACCGCGTCGTCCTTGCTCGTGGTCGCCTCAAAGGTCGGAATCATCTCGAAGTCCGTGAACCCGGTCTCGCCCATGAAGTTCTTCATGGTGCGGATGCCCAGGTCCCCGGGGTCGCACGCTATCTCGGAGTAAACGTAGTCCTGGAAGACGCTCTCCTCCTTCGGGATGCGCTCGACCGTGGTGTTCCCCTTGGAGTCGGTCCTCCGCCGCTCGTTGTATCCGCATATCCAGCCGGCGACCCTCGTGGTCGTCTTCCAGAAGGGCAGGTAGATGGGGTAGACCTCTGTGATCTTCCCGACATGCTTGAGGTCCCTCGCCTTCCAGCCGTGCTTCCACCAGCTCTGGGAGGACGCCGTCGCGCCGTCCTTCAGGAGCTTCTGCCTGAAGGCGATGGTCGTGACGCCCTTGTCGCCCTCGACGAACAAGGTCGAGTTGCAGTAGGTGCAGATCGAGGTAGTCTCGCCCTCCTCGATGTTCAGCGCTCCGCCGCATGCCGGACAGCTCATTCCTACCGATATCCCAGCCATCGTCACATCCTCCTGGCAACGAAAAGGGCGATCGCGAACACCCCGACTAGGGTGACCGCCATCAGCGCGACCCCGGCGATGAGCGAGTATGTCGCCACGAAGCCCTCGCCCGCGAAGGCGAGGAAGCCGACCCCGGCGACGGCCATGTACGCGCTCGAGCTCCTCGTCGGGAACTCTGAGGCGAACACCTCCCCGGAGGAGCCGTCGACCACGACCTCATAGCGCTTGGCGTTGAAGACGTAGTCCAGCTTCCAGATGGGGAAGTACACGAGCGCCTGCTCCTTGGCCTTGCCCGGGAGCGTGTTGAGGTACGATGTCATCTCGATGTCGGGCTTGATCATCTCGGCGCCCTTGGTGTCGAACGACGGGTCGTAGATCTTGAGGTCGCCCGCGGGGATCTTCAGGTTGTGCAGCCCCGGAAGCGTCGTCGACCCCGCAGGCTCTATGAAGACCTGCTCGACGCCGTTCAGGTCCCTCTTGAACATGTACACCGGGAAGTAGCGCCTCTGGACTCCTGCCAGCTGAGCTTGCTTGTCGAGGTCCTTCGCCTTCGTCGGGCCAGCCGCCCAGCGCCTGAACATCCCGACCGCGTTGCCCTCGTCCATGGTGTAGGGTATCGCGTAGTAGAACCCCGCGCCGGTCCTGTCGATGTATATCTCCGAGCTGCAGTAGGGGCATTTGACGAACTTGACCCCGGTGTCGAACGGTACCGGGGCCGCGCACTTCGGACACTTTATAGTAGCCAAGCTATCCCATCTCCTTCGAATCGGAAGA
>JAJYIS010000108.1 GCA_021789945.1 Thermoplasmata archaeon
TCGATCTCCTTCTCCGCGAGCCTGAGGGAGACCTCGCTCAGCATGGCGGACTCGAGCTCCCTCGCGTACGAGGGCATGTTGTGCGCCTCGTCAACGATCAGGACGATGTCGCTGGGCGAGCACGCCATCCAGTCGAGGAGTGCGTGTCTGATGAACCTGTCGAAGAACATGATGTACGGCGCGGTCACGACGTCCGCCGCCGGCACGTGGAGCTTGCTCACCTCGTAGGGGCACAGCTCCCGGTCGGTGCAGTAGGCTGCGAACTCCTCCGCGGTCGGGAGCTCGTCCCTCGCATACCTCATGACCGGGCTGAGGTCCGCGGAGACGGTCGCCGCGTAGAACTTGCACGCGCCCTCGTCCCCTCTGAGCACGCGCGCCTTCCGCTCGCTGCAGACCTTCGACAGCTCCTCCGGGTTCCCCTTGACGAGTTCTGAGTCCGTCCTCGCCAGGGGACACATGTTCTTCCTCCCCTGGAGCGCGACCCCGAAGACCTTCTTGTGCGCGTTGATCTGCCGCAGCTCGAGCATCACCTGCTTCTGCTGCGAGTTCGTCCTGGTGAGATAGAGCAGCTTCTTGCCGCGGGACTTGCAGAACTCCACGGTCGCGCTCAGCGCGCAGACGGTCTTGCCGGTCCCGGTCCCGCTCTCGACCACGAGGTGTGCGCGGTCGTTGCACGCGGACGATATGAGCCCGGCCAGCCTGTCCTGGCCCTGCCTGGGAGCGTACGGGAAGACGCTGGGTAACATCTGACGCGTGATTAGGCCCGGAGAGCACTAATCGCTTTCGCTGGGAGCAACGAAAGTGCACGAAGTCGGCGCTCGGAAGGCCTATTCCCTGTTCCAGATGTCGTCCGGGACCTCGTCGTAGACGCTCTCGGGGCCCTCAGCGGCCCCGTCGGACTTCGCCCTGCCGTGGATGAGCTCGTGGATGCGCTCCTTCCGGAACATCCAGTAGTGGATCCTCCACTCGCGCCCGTCGTAGAGCGTGGTCTCCTCGCGCTCGGTCATCAGTATGCCCGCGTCCTCGAGCATGTAGAAGGCGTCCCGGTCCTCGGGCTCGAGCACGTTGTCGATTATCCGCTCACTGTACCCGAAGAAGTTCATCACGTGCTGCGCCATCGCCCTTGCCTCCTCCTCGGGCATGCCCTGCTTGTCAATGCTGTTCTTGATGGCCTTGGTGAGGTGCTCGACAGTCAGGGTGTTCACGGGCTTCTCAGGATCGGACTTCCTGAGCCTCGTCATGACGTTCAACGATTCCCCGCTCTTCTTCATAACAATACTTCCCCTCTATCCAAACGACCGCAGTGTATCCGACTCTTCGCAACGTTCATTTAGCAGGTCATCGTATAAATATGTTCGGACATCACGGACGGGCCTTTTGACCTCAGGCCAGTCCGCCAGGTCGATTGCCAGTGGAACCGGGGGTCTGTACTGGCGGGAGATGACGGGAATGCTAGTGGAGTTCAGCGTCGTGCCGTTGGGGAAAGGAGAGAGCGTCAGTCAGTATGTCGCGGAATGTCTTAAGATCGTCGAGGCGTCGGGCATCAGCTACCGCATGAATCCCATGGGGACGGTGCTGGAAGGGGACTACGACCAGGCGATGTCCGTGATAAGGGCGTGCCACATGAGGGTCATGGAGCTGTGCCCGAGGGTCATAACCAGCATAAAGATCGACGACCGGAAGGGCAAGCAGAACATGCTGGACAGCAAGATCGCGTCCGTGGAGCGTAGGCTCGGGATCGAGCTCAGAAAGTAAATCGGGTAAGGGGTTTTCGGCCCGGCGGGTCGGAGTTCACAGATACATGTACCAGAACCCGACGGCGACAAGCACTACGGTCGCGAAGAGCACCAAGGCTGCCCTGACCCACTTGTCCATGTCCTTCCTGAGAAGTCCGCCCAGGAGGCCTCCTCCGACGAGTATGACCACGCCCAGAGACTTCAGGACCTGCCCTACGTTCCTTCCATTGTTCGTGTCCATCAAACCCATCAGCCAGGACCCTATGAGCATCAGCAATAGGCCGACCACCATCGCGAACGCCAGGAAGGTGTCCGACACCATCGATGTCATGACCTCCTCTGTCGATCTGTGCGGCGGCTGGTACACCGGCTGATACATGGGATACTGGCCAGGTCCCTGCGGTTGTCCAGAAACCATTTTTATCCCTTCCAATTCGATATTGCCATTGAAATAAATAGCCTTTTCGGGTGATGACGGCACTCTGGCGAGCAGCCCTCGGAGTGCCCTCCACCGGAAACTGCGGGTGGACTCAGCTGCCTCCACTGGAAACCAGGGATGACTGCGGCTTTTCTACTGCGGGTCCGATGTCTCCGGATCTTCCTGAGAGCGCCTCTTCTTGACGACGACGAGCCTGCACTTCCTCACGCGCGCGACGACAGGCTTCCCAAAATGAACTTCCATCGTCAGACCTTCCGGAATCCATGGCGCTTTTCGACGGCGGTGGAAATCGGCTTGTGCGTATTTAAGGTGGACGGCTTCCTTATCAATCTCGAGAAGACCGCCTGGCAGACAGGATTATCTACTACCTCTTGCAGACTCCGCCAGGTACGCCTTGGCCTTGGTCGCGAGCGCCTTGAGATCCCTTTTCAGCTTGTCTATGTCCGCGGGCGAGGTCTGGCGAACGACCCTACCTGGCACGCCGACCACGAAGGACTCTGCGGGAATCTTGGCTCCCGGAGACACGAGACTTCCCGCGGCCACCAGGCATCTAGGGCCAAGGACTGCGCCGTCGAGCACGATCGCGCCCACGCCCACTACGCACTCCTCGCCGATGTCGCATCCGTGCAGCTTGGCCCCGTGCGAAATGATGCTTCCCGGCCCTATCCGGGCCGGCCTGCCCCTGGGCCCCTCGACAAGGCACAGGTCAAGGACGGCGCTGCCCCTTCCGACCTCCACATAATCGTCGTCCCCCCTGATGACGGCGCCTGGCCACACGCTCGCGCCGTCCCTCAGCCGCACGTCCCCGATCACCTGGGCCGACTGGTCCACGAAAACCCCGTCGCCCAGCGTAGGCTTCTTGTCCTCGAAGCTCCGGAGAGCCATGTCCCGAGGTATCACATGGTCCGGATATAACACCCGCAGTGCGAGCCGCCCGCTGGCGAGGACGAACAGCTTATCTACCATTAGGTCGGTTATAATCAGGTCGAAGCGGGTGCGCGTCCTACCGGATCCCCCCAAGGAGACCAGCATGCCAGCGCAGAGCGACATGACGTCGGACGGTCTACGGACAATCGTCGACCTCAATGCCAAGCTCAGGGGCGTCACGAAGTCCGAGGACGCGTTCATGTTGATTGCGGACGAGGTCAGGGAGCTGACGAAGGCCGACTACGCCTCGCTCATCCTCATCGATGAGGGAAAGAACAAGCTGGTGGTGACAGGCGTCTCAGGCCCCGCTGCCGGTCGCGCGAGGACTCTGCCGCCGATAGATGTCGACCAGGAGCTCAGGGACAGCCTGTTCCGGACCAAGGTTCCCGTGACCGTCCGCTACGACACCAATTCTGCCCTGCCCGGAATCGCGAAGCCCTTGGCCGAAGCGCTGGGCATCGAGACCGCGCTGCTTTGCACCATGCTCCTTCGCGGCGAGGTCCTCGGGTACATCGTCGCCGCCAGCAAGAAGGACAGTCCGCCTATCTCTCCGGAGGCAGAGTCGGCCCTGAAGTCCGTCTCCGAGTATCTGGCGGTGGTCGTGGAGAACGTCAAGTCCTCGTCAGAGCTGAGGATGGCAAAGGAGGAGGGCGACAGGTTGCTCGAGCTGGCGCCCATCGGCATCTTCGCCTGCGACCCCAAGGGCATCTTCCTGTCGGTGAACAACCAGATGCTGAGCATGCTGGACAAGAAGTCCGAGGACGATCTGGTGGGCACAAGCGTGTTCGAGGTGCCTGCCATCATCAGGTCCGGCCTCGACGCGCTCATAGTGCAGGGCATGGAGGGGCACGCCAGCGAGAAGGCGGATGTGCACATAGTCCCTAGAACGGACAAGGCGTTCTACGTACACGCTACGGCGACCCCCGTGCGGTCCGCGGACGGAGAGGTCGAGAGCGTGCTGTTCGTCGCGATGGACGTCACCTCCAAGGTGCGCCTCCAGAACCAGCTCGAGAGGTCGTACGAGAAGCTCACGCAGACCTATCAGGAGCTCGAGAGGGTCACGAAGATGAAGACCCAGTTCATAGACATCGTGTCTCACGAGCTCAGGACTCCGCTCACCGTGATGAGGGGGTACATCGACCTCGTGCAGTCCGAGTACTCGTCCCAGATGGAGCCGAAGTTCGCCTCTCGGCTGAGCATCATAAAGGCCAACACCGACCGGCTGTACAGCCTCGTCGAGAACATGCTGGATGTCAGCAGGCTCGAGACTGGCTCCCTTCAGATCCATAAGGAGCCGGTCAAGCTCGACACCATCCTCGAGGAGGTCGTGAACAGCAGGATGAAGGAGGCCGAGGAGAAGAAGCAGTCCCTGTCGCTGGAGATCGAGGGCGGCCTCCCGCTCGTGATGGCCGACCGGCGGAGGATAAAGGACGTCTTCAACAACATCATCGACAACGCTCTCCGGTACACGCAGGAGTCCGGGAGGATCCAGGTGGGGGCGAGGGACGAGGGCAGGATGCTCCATGTCTGGGTGAAGGACAACGGCGTGGGAATCCCGCTCGAGAACATCGGGAGTCTCTTCGACAGGTTCCATATCGTGACGAGCAATGACCTCTCTCACCAGGTCGACAGGCTTGGGCTCGGGCTGCCGATATCCAAGGGTATCATCGAGGCGCACGGGGGCAAGATGTGGGTCGAGAGCCAGGTGGGGAAGGGCAGCGTGTTCCACGTCGAGATACTGAAGGAGTCCCAGAAGTAGTTCCCGCGGCAGTATTCAAGCAGTATTCTAATAGTGCGGGACAATCTCCCGGACCGATGGCTTCCAGGGACTACAGGAACGCGGTCTACCTGACAGCTTTGGCCAGCCTCATCTGGGGCACGTCCTTCCCCGGCGCCAAGTGGGGGCTGAGCTACTCCGGAAACGACGTCTTCTTCCTGTGGCTCCGGTTCCTCATCGCGTGCCTGATCACCGTCCCGCTGGTCCTGTACTTCAGGAGGTTCAGCTTCTCCGTCATGAGGGAGCCCACCATCTGGATGATTGGCGGGCTGAACGCGACCGGCTTCGTGCTCCAGTATGTCGGCCTGACTCTTACAACGGCCTCGAAGACCGCTCTCCTGGTCGACATCAACGTCGTCGCGGTCGCGATCGTGTCCTACTTCGCCTTCCGTGAGCGGCTGAGCAGGATGCAGCTCGCAGGCGTGGTCCTCGGCTCCCTCGGCGTCGTCCTGGTGACTGCGGACAAGGGCGTGTCATTCGACATGAGCGAGCTCGCGGGGGACATAATGGTCTATCTGGCGGGGTGGAGCTGGGCGTTCTTCATCGTGCTCAGCAAGAAGATGATGCGGACGCACAACGGCATCGAGATCAGCTCGGGCGCGATCATATCCTGCACGGTGTTCCTCGTCCCGGCCGTCCTGTACGTGTATCTCAACGGGGCGGACCTCTCGGTCCAGCCTCTCGGGCTCGTCGGCGCTCTCTACCTCGGCCTATTCTGCACATCCATGGCCACGCTCCTCTGGGCCCTCGGCCTCGAAGGGGTCTCGGCGACCGCCTCCGCCACGATCATGCTGATTGAG
>JAJYIS010000109.1 GCA_021789945.1 Thermoplasmata archaeon
TCGCCTTGTTGTACTCCCCCATCTCGTGCGCCGAGCTCCCGAGCCTGGTGTACCCCTGGACATCGTCCGGCGAGACCTTGATGTACTCCTCGCTCCGCTCGACCGCAAGCTCGGGGAACCCCGCATCCAGATAGAGGTCCGCCTGGAGGAGCAATAAGGACTTGTCCTTCTCGACGGACTTCTCCAGCCGGTGGATCGCCTTCGCAGCGTTCTTCCGCCTGCCTATCCGTGAATACGAGGCCGCGAGGCCAGAGATGTTCTCCGTCCTCTCCGGGTTCAGCCTTGCGGCCTTCCTATATGCGGCCGCGGCCTCCCAGAACAGGTCCTGGAGATACAGGCAGTTGCCGAGGTTGTGCCAGCCGAGCTCGTAGGACGGCTTGATGGCGACGGCCTTCTGGTAGCACTCGATCGCCTCCTGGCTCCTTCCGAGGGCGTCCAGGGAGGTGCCCTTGTTGTTGTAGACGATCTCGCTCCTCATTCCGCCCTCGATGGCCTTATCGAACAGGTCTATCGCGGCCTGGTACCTTCCGGCGTCGTACTCGGCGTTCGCCTTCTTGAAAAGATCGAGGGCCCCTTCATCGCGGGGGAGGTCCTTATCATGGGTTGACTGGTTCAAGCAAAGTTGCCATGTCCGAATATCTAGATAGTCTTTTTGAACAGGACCTTGCCAAAACTTATATCCGGATGAGGCTATAATTCGTACGACACAGGTGCCCCGATGCTGGTCCTCTTCAGGCCGTCCCCGCAATCGATCATAAAGGCGTTCTTGGCCAGCAGAGTGTACCGCGCGAAGCCCGTCGAGGACTCCGAGAGCAAGATGTACTACTTCGAGGAGTCGATGGACGCCGACAAGCTCGACTACGACTCGATCTACGGGCAGTTCAAGGAGTCGTTCAAGGGCCTCGACTTCCTCGAAGACGAGAAGCTGTGGGAGATCCTCGAGGACGAGGTCTTCTGGGCCTCCAGGTACAACTCCCCCGACAGGTACCAGCTCATCTTCACGATCCTCTCCGCGATCGAGAAGGACGGCACGAAGGCGTACCTCGCGCAGCAGTCCGCCGAGGCGAAGGAGATGAAGGACAGGGTGAGGCGCGTCACGGGGGAGTACCGCCGGGCGAAGCAGGCCATCGCCTTCGCTGCCGACGAGCAGAACAAGGCGATGATCGGCAGGGGGAGCTTCGAGCACCTGATCGTCGACCTCGTCCTGAGGCACTTCGCGAAGCGCTTCCCGGGATACACCATAGCCATCCTGGACGACCAGCACGCGCACATCCTGTACAACGACGAGGTGCTCATCGACTCCAGGAAGAAGTTCCCTGAGAGGCCCGGGAAGCGGGACTCGTCGAGATACTGGATGCTACTCTCGGACGTGAGGAACATCGAGGCGAAGCGGGACAGGACGTACACCGGAGGCCCCCTCCCGAGGAATTACTGGAAATGGGTCGCCGAAGGGTCTCGGGGCAAGGGGCCCTCGCCCATGGTCACCCTGGATAGCTTCTCCGAATAACGTGCGCCGGCCCCGATAGGCATCCATGTACGATGGTGCGCCATCATTGTCAGCAACGAATAGTCAGGCAACAAGCTTCATATTCCCCAAGGCCAATCTCACGAGGGCAAGCCAGGGCATCACCATCGGGGCTTAATCATGCCACGCAGGAAAGGCGGAGGCGAAGGGCAGCAGTTCGCTTTCTACATGGACCTCCTCGGCCATGACGTCATCAACAGCAATCAGGCCGTCCTGAGCTACCTCGAGCTCATATACTCGAATCCTGCGGCTGACAAGAAGATCAAGGCGTTCGCGGAGAAGGCCTTGACACATGTCCGCACATCGACGCTGCTCGTGGAGAACGTCAAGCGGCTGATTGCCACGCGCACCCTCGACCTGCAGTCGATGAAGCCCGTCGACATCGTCAGAACGGTGGAGCGGGCTCACCTCGAGGTCTCCAGGTTCTACCCGGGCAAGAGGATAAGAATCAAGTTCGACTCGAAGCCCTCGCAGGCGCTCGCTGTCGGCGACTCCTATGCGGCCGACCTGGTGCTCAGCGTGCTCCTGACGGCCGTTCGGTTGGACCCCGGAGATGAAGTGGACCTCAAGGTCGACCTCAGGGAAGGGACTTTCGGCCAGAGGCAGGCCTGGGTCCTCAGGCTCGAGGACAGGAACATCGCGCTCCCGGCGTTCCTGAACGGAGGGGGCGTCGAGGAGACATACTCTCAGGACATCTCGACCGCCGTGAAGACGACCGGCATGCTCTTCGCGCAGATGGCCGCCAAGAACCTCGGCGGCGATTTCGAGGCGCACGCGCTGGTCCACGGGGAGAAGCGCTCTGGGGCCGTGTTCACCATCACTCTTGTCAAGGCGGGTGGGACGCAATGACGAGCGTTCTCATAGTGGACGATGAGCTGTTCATCGTCGAGCTGTACCGGGACATCCTTCAGCTCAGGGGATACAAGGTGGTCGGAACGGCCTTCGACGGCGAGGAGGCCCTGAAGAAGTACGGCGGGTCCCAGGAGAAGCCCGACGTGATCATCATGGACCACCGCATGCCGATCATGAACGGGGTCGAGGCCACGAAGGAGATCATGCGGATGAACCCCAGGCAGAAGGTCATCTTCGTGAGCGCGGACGTCCTTGTCGAGAAGGAGGCGAGGGACGCGGGGGCCGTGGAATTCCTGCCCAAGCCCTTCAGGATGGACGACCTCATCGAGAAGATGGAGAAGATCGCGGTCCTGCGCCGGTGACCGACAGCCTCTGCTGGATGCCTCGAACAATTATATGCGAGCCGGTGAATACAAACCGATAAGTTAAAAAGCGGGTCCGGCATATTGCTGCTCAGGTAGTGCGCTCACATGTTGGACGGCTTCACAAAGACCCGCGTGATGAGCTTCCCCAGGCAGGTCCTCGCGGGACACGACTGCATCAACCAGATCGGGGCCATGTGCCTCGATTTCGAGCTGAAGGGCACGGCACTCATAGTCACCGGGCCCACGACGGGCGTGCTCGCGGCCGGCAAGGTGAGGGACTGCCTGATCGAGAAAAAGTTCGATGTGCAGCAGGTGCAGGTGGGCGAAGCGACTCAGCAGAACCTGATCAAGGTCGAGGACGCCGCCAAGGACGCGGGAGCGTCCTTCCTCCTGGGCGTGGGTGGCGGGAGCAAGATCGACCTTGCGAAGCTCGCCTCCGCGAACCTGAAGATGCCGTTCCTCAGCGTGCCAACGTCGGCGTCCCACGACGGCCTCGCGAGCCCGAGGGCCTCGATAAAGGACGGCGGAAACTCGCTCTCGCTCAATGCCAGCGTCCCCATGGGGGTCGTGGCGGACACCTCCATAATAGTCAAGGCGCCGTACAGGTTGCTGGCCGCTGGATGCGCCGACGTCATCTCGAACACGACGGCCATCCTGGACTGGAGGCTGGCGGAGCGGCTCAGGACGGAGGACTTCAGCTCGAGCGCGGCGAACCTGGCGCACTATGCGGCCGAGTCGATAATCGAGAACGCGGCGATGATCAAGCCGAACCTCGAGGAGAGCGTCTGGGTGGCCATCCGCCCGATAATAATCTCGGGCATCTCCATGGCTGTCGCAGGCTCGTCCAGGCCGACGAGCGGCTCCGAGCACATGTTCTCTCACTATCTCGATAACATAGCGCCTGGCAGGGCTCTCCACGGAGAGCAGTGCGGCGTCGGGTCAATCATGATGATGTACCTTCACGGAGGGGAGTGGCACAGGATAAGGGAAGCCCTCCAGCTGATAGGCGCGCCAACGACCGCCAAGGAGCTCGGTGTGTCCAAGGAGCAGCTCATCGAGGCTCTCGTGCATGCGCACGAGATCCGGAAGGACAGATACACCATCCTCGGAGACAGGGGGTTGGCTCCTGACGCCGCAGAACGCCTGGCCATGTTGACGAAAGTGATCTGAACATATAGGGGTGTCAGGTATGGTGCTAGTCACGGTCGTAGGAGAGCGTCAGTGCAAGAAGGGCTTCGAGTTCGTCTTCGGCGGACCGATGGCCGACTGCAGGGACTGCAAGGTCAAGAACGTCTGCTTTCATCTCGACCCGGGCAGGGTCTACAGGGTCACCGAGATAAGGGACGTCCACCACGAGTGCAAGGTCCACGAGGAGGGGGTGCGCGTGGTCGAGGTCGAGAAGTTGCCGACCAGATCGTCACTTCCAGCGAAGGCCGCGGTCGAGGGCGCCATGGTCACCTTCGAGGAGACGGACTGCGATGTCATCGGCTGCGCGAACTATAGGTTGTGCAGGCCTGCGGGCGCATCCGAAGGCATGAGGTTCAGGATCGTCTCGGTCGAGGGCGACATCGAGTGTCCAAGGGGAAGGACCCTCAAGGGCGTCCTGCTGGACTGAGAGCCTCATCCGCCGCTGACGGGCGGGAGGAACGAGACCTCGTCGGCGTCCCGGAGGACTCGTCCAGGATGGCCATACTCCTTGTTCACAGAGAGTATGATGTGTTCCCTGTACCGATCCATACGAGGAAACCGCTTGATGTACAGCTCAAGAAGCATCTGTACTGTGGTTCCGTCTGGAACATCGATGGTCTCCTCCTTCGCCCCGACCATCTCCCTGAACGAGGCATAGAGCAGGACTTTGATCTTCATTCATCTCTCTCCGGGCCGATTTGTCGATAGATGAATCGCATCTATTCAAATCATCGCCGCCGGAATCTGCCGGAGAATCATCATGAAACATCGGACGTCGGCCTCGTCCGACAAAGTGAATGCACCCGCCTTCGTTTCGCCTGCAAATGTATCGGAGATGGACAGCAGGCTGCCTACGGAAGCATTGATGTCCGCGCTGGCATAGACGACTGATAATCAATGTGATAACAAATATGATTACGCAAGCTTTCTGTCGACTGGAAATCCCGTTCCGATTGTTACCAGGTCTTGTTCGCAAACATCTTTATGCGCTTCACCCCGATTAAGGAGTGCACGCAGTAGCAAGACTTTTCACCCTGCAATCGCCAACATGGGTGGAGGGACGAGATAGTCTTCTGCAGAAGATGCTGATGGCAAGGCTATCAACGACTATCGGAGGCGTCGTGCTCGAGATGCCAGGATAGCATCACTGTCAAAGAGGGGGAGAAATGTCGACCGCTTTGGGTCAATCAAGAGGGGGCACCGTCGCGCCAGCGAATCACGGGTCGGCGGTGGGAAGAGGTTGGGCTCTCGAACCCCAGATCACCGCGAACGCCAAGGTCGTCCTCGAGCGGAGGTATCTCAAGAAGGGCGACGACGGAAAGCCGGCCGAGACGCCTAGGGGATTGTTCGAACGGGTCTCGCGCGCAATCGCCCTCGCGGAGAAGAACTACGGCAAGTCGGACGCCGAGATAGAGAAGATCGCCGAGCATTTCTACGAGATGATGGCGAAGCTCGAGTTCATGCCCAACAGCCCGACGCTCATGAATGCGGGCAGGGAGCTGGGCCAGCTCTCGGCATGCTTCGTGCTGCCGGTCGGGGACTCGATGGAGGACATCTTCGATGCCATCAAGTATACTGCGCTGATCCACAAGAGCGGGGGAGGCACCGGGTTCAGCTTCTCCAGGCTGCGGCCCGCCAACGACTCGGTCAGGAGCACCGCGGGCGTCTCCAGCGGCCCGATCTCGTTCATGGAGGTCTTCAACGCCGCGACCGAGCGCATGCCCACCGACACCG